>DASXDG010000129.1:0-6870 GCA_036490795.1 Streptosporangiaceae bacterium | reverse complement strand
CGGCGGGTACGACCTGATCGCCGTCTTCGTCCGCGCCCATCAGGCGGACACGGTCCTGGAGTCACTCGCCGGCCTCGAAGCCGACGTGCTGTTCGCACTCAACTGGGCGGCCGGCCCGGAGCCGCTGGGCGCGGTGATCGGCCACGAGCGGGTGCTGCTCAGCTTCCCCACGGACGGCGGCACGATGGACGGCGACGTGGTCCGCTACCGCGCGGCCAGCTTCATGACCCGCCGGGTCCCGATGCCAGTCGGCGAACCCGACGGCCGTGCCACCCCGCGACTGGAACGGATCGTGCGGGCGTTCCGCACCGCCGGGATCAACGCCAAGGCCGAGCCGCGGATAGATGCCTGGCTCAAGACGCACGCCGCGTTCGCGGTGCCGCTCGGGCAGGCGGTGCTCGCGGCGGGCGGCCCGGTAGCGCTGGCCGCCGATCCGGGCGCGGTCCGCGCCATGATCCGCCTCATGCGGCAGAACCTGGCCGCCATGCCGACGCCGCCGGTCCCTCGCGGGTTCGTTGCGTTGCAGGCTCTGCCGGAAGGGGTGCTCGCGGCCATGCTGCGGCGCTTCTTGCGAAGCCCCACGGCCGCACACAGCGGACTCAACAACGCCACGCCTGCCGCAGAGGCGGCCGAACTCGAGCAGACGGCCGAACAGATGCGTGCCTATGCGAGGATCCGGTAGCCGGTACGCGGCTGTGCCTCCTCGGCCGAATCGCACGTTCGGCGAGAGGAGCAGCCGAATGCTCAGTCACCTGAACCGACCGACCGTCAGGCGGCAGAGGAGATCATCAGCCTGGTGTCTCAGCTGCCCATGGTGTCTGAGTTGCCGTCATGGGACCGGACGGGCGGCTCCGGGGCGTGAGGCGGATCCTCGCCTGGCTTCAGGAGCATCCAGGCGGCGGCTGGCAGGAACGGTGGGTTGCCGCCGGGGCGGACCAGGACACGCGGTGGCTTGACGCCCTCGTCGCCGATGACCCGCGGGTTCCGGCGGCTAAGCGCGGCGAGATGGTCCACGCCGTCAGCTACCTGATGATCGCCAGGGTCGAGGAGGCAGGGGCCGAGCTGGGCATGCAGCCCCCTCAGCTCCGCGACGCTGTCAAGGCGATCACGAGGATGATCCTGCACACGGGCCGCGACATTGACCAGCTCACCGGCGAGGACATCCAGGAACAGCGCGAGTGGTTCTACCAGGGCTGGCGGAGTGCCGGCCAGGGGGTTCACGCCGCCTGGGACCTGCTGGCCTACGTCGGGGTGCTGGAGCCGGGGAGCACGCTGCACGGCAGCGACCGCCTGGGCCCGAAGCCAGCCGAGCAGCTCATCGACTACCACCAGGTCAAGTGCCAGCCGGTCCGCGACCTCCTGGTCCGCTACCTCAAGGAGCGGTCCGCTGCCCTGGACCATGTGTCGGCGGGCGGCCTCGCCGCCACCCTGGCCGGGCTGTTCTGGGCGGACATCGAGCGCCATCACCCCGGCATCAGCACGATCCGCCTGCCGGCCGAGGTCGTGGAGGCATGGAAACATCGGATCCGGACTTACACGGCGGCCGACGGCACCACGCGGGAACGCAAGGACTACCGGGTTCACCTCGGCCGGGTCCGGTCCTGCGCCGACGACCACCGCACGACCGTGAAAGAGCTGCTCGAGGCGGCCAGCGCCGTGGATGTCGGCCAGGAGTTCACCCATGGTGGCACCGTCTACCGGCGCATGCTGCGCAAGTCCTACCTCAAGGACCCGACGCTCCCGCGCCTGGACTACGTCATGGCCGAGGACGCCGCCACCGGGGCGATAACCAACCTCACCGACAAAAAGGACGACGCGTTCTGGACCTGGGCCGTCATCGAGACCCTCCGTCATACCGGCGTCCGCATCGAGGAACTGCTGGCTCACCCAGCTCGCCGTCGTCTCCTACCGGCTTCCCGCCACCGGTGAGACCGTCCCCTTGCTGCAAATCGTCCCGTCCAAGACCGACGAGGAACGCCTCCTGCTGGTCAGCCTCGAGCTGGCCAGCGTCCTGGCGACCGTCGTCAAGCGGCTCCGCGACGACAACAACGGCAGCATCCGGCTGGTCGCCCGCTACGACCCGCGCGAGAAGACCAGCGGTCCGCCGCTGCCGCACCTGTTCCAGCGCAAGAACGGCTGGCGGCGTTCCGTCATCAGCCCCACTCTCGTCGCCGGCATGCTCAACGACGCGCTCGCCCGCGCGGGCATCACCGACGCTGCGGGCCAGCCGCTGAAATACACCGCCCACGACTTCAGGAGGATGTTCGCCACCGACGCCGTCACCGGCGGCCTCCCGGTCCACATTGCAGCGAAGATCCTTGGCCACCGCAGCCTCGCCACCACCGAGACCTACCAGAGGCCGTCTTCCAGGACGACCTCATCCGCACCTACCGCTTTCCTCGACAGCGCAGGGCCGTCCGCCCCGAGGCCGAGTACCGCGAGCCCACCCCAGAGGAATGGCGCGAGTTCGAGGAGCACTTCGAGAAGCGCAAGCTCGAGCTGGGCACCTGCGCCCGCCCTTGCGGCAGCCCGTGCGCCCATGAGCACGCTTGCTTAACCGAAATGATCTTGAGTTGGCATGCGAGCCTTTCAGCAAGCCTGGCGTGACTCACGGTGATAAAAGATCTTGGCAGCGCATGACGGCCGGGCGTGTCGCCGCGTTGGAGCGGTCCACGCGGTCGGCGGCGGATGAGGAAGCTCAGCCCGGGCCATTTGCATGCGGATGGCTGGGTGAGTGTGGTCGCGGGGCGGCCGCTGACCGTGGGGTCTGGCGCGGTGGTCCGCCGCGTCCCATCCGCTGCGCGTGGGCGTGAACCTCGCGGAGGAAAACCGGGCAGGCCGCGATGCTGGCGTGGGGGCAGGCGAGTGCGTGCTGCAAGAGGGTGCGTGCCTGGTCGATAGCGGCTTGTGCCTGCTCCAGCTCGGTGAGCTTGGCGCGGATCGCCGCGCGCCAGGCCGGGTCCGGAGCGCTGGCAGGCCCGATGAGCTGGGCGATCTCGGCCAGGGTGAATCCGGCGTGCTGCAGCAGGTTCACGGTCGCCACACGATCGGCCGCCGTGTCGTCGTAGACGCGGACGCGGCCAGTCCGCGCGGTGGGCAGCAGCAGTTCCTTGCGCTCGTAGAACCGCAACGTCGAGGTTGCCAGGCCACTGCGGTGCGCGAGCTCGGAGATAGTCAGCACCCTTGCATTGAACCGCACTTCAACGGCGACACTGCGGGGTATGACCATTGCAGGTTCCTTCGACGGCCCGATCGGCATCGTCGCCGCGAAGATCATGGCGCGGGCAAACCGCCAGGCGGAAACGGAAGCCATCGCGGAACTCGCGCCCGCACCCGGCGACGATGTCCTGGTGATCGGCTTCGGGCCCGGCGTCGGCCTGCAGTTGCTCGCCAGGACGATCACCACCGGGCGCATCGCCGGTATCGACCCATCGCGGGTCATGCAGCGAGAAGCACGCCGGCGCAACCAGGCAGCCGCTGACAGCGGCCGGATCGAGCTGCGCCAGGGAACAGCAGACGCCTTGCCCTGGCCGGATGAGTCCTTCAGTGCCGTCCTGACGGTCAACACCATCCAGCTCTGGAAGCCGTTCCCGGCCAGCGTCAGCGAGGTCGCCAGGGTACTCCGGCCGCGCGGCCAGCTCGTTTCCTGCACCCACGACTGGGCGATTCGGCGCAGCACCGGCATGGGCATCGACGAATGGGCTAAGTACGCCGCAGCCACCTGCCGCCGGTACGGGCTGGCCGATGCGCGCTGGTGGCACGCAAACGCAGAGTCAGGATCATCGATAGCCTTCACCACCCGCCGCACCTGAAACTACTACTGCCAAGCCGGACGGCATCTTACGTCCGCTCTTCGGCATTGAGTGCGTTCAGCCGCTCCTTCGAGTTCTGCGACGAGGGCCAGGCCAAGGAACGCCTCCGGCCCTACGTCTGGCGCAGGGCAAGCGCCGCACTTGAAGCGCTGGGAACCGGCCGGGCCCGGTACCTCCAGGACGGGTACGCCTAAGCCCGAACTAGGACGATGTACCTCGGTTGTACCTGGCGTATACCCGCCTTGCACCTAGCGCGCATCTGTCGGCGCATCGACCCCGCTCACGACCGCATGGACCGCGACGGGATGGCGCCCAGGGGGCAGCACCGATTCAGCACGGGGTCCGGAAACGACGGGAAACAACCGGCATCAATCGGACATTCGGAACACGAGAACGGGCCACCCGACTCGTGGGTCTGGCGGCCCGTTCCATCTAAGAAGGTTCCGAGAATCCGCAGGTCAGCGGCCTAATGTACCTACTTCAGGAGTTGCCGGGCCATCACCATGCGCTGGATCTGGCTGGTGCCCTCGTAGATCTGGGTGATCGTGGACTAGGGGGCAGTTTCCGCAGGTAGATCGCGTGCCGACCGACCATGGGTCAGCACGGATTCAGCACGCTTTGCAGTTCACTGCCCTATTGGCGCTGGCCTGCCCCTGCTGAGATCAGCTATCGGCGACGCCGACGGTCCGATCGCAATGCACATGTGCCCTAATTTGACTAGTGACGATGAATCTGTAACGACCAGTTGTTTCGCGTAAAAGGTGGGGCGCGCCGACATCGACGCGATCCGCGAGCTGACGCACTCTTACCGGGAAATGGACAACAGGCTCGGCGGCGGCAAGCTCCGCAGTTCGGTCGTGTCCTACCTCGACGATCACGTCTCCCGGCTGCTCACCACCGGCAGCTATCAGGAGGAGACCGGCCGACAACTCGCCGCCGCGTGCGGGGAACTGTCCCAGCTGGCCGGATGGGTCGCCTACGACAGCGATGAGCACGGCCTGGCCCAGCGTTACCTCACCCAGGCCCTGGCCTACTCGCGGCATGCCGACGACCATGCCCTCGCGGCCGAGGTCCTCGCCGCCCAGGCGCACCAGGCCCTCTACCTGGCCCGGCCTGATGAGGCGGTCGACCTCGCCAGAGCCGCCCAAGCCGCAGCCGTCCGCCACGGGTCGGCGACTCTACTCACCGAGTGCCTGGTCATGGAAGCCCACGGGCACGCCGCGCGCAACGACGCGCACGCCTGCGGCGCCGCCCTCGCCAGGGCAGAGCAGACCTTCGACCGCGCCGGCCGCGAAGACGACCCGGCGTGGCTCGCCTACTTCGACGAGGCATACCTGGCCGCCCGCATGGCCCAGTGCTTCCGCGACCTCGGCGAAGCGGGCCACGCCGCCCGCTACGCGCGCCGCTCACTGGACATGGACGGCCGTTACGTACGCGGCCGGGCCTTCAACCTCTCCCTGCTTGCCGCCGCCTACGCCGCCCAAGGCGAACCCGAGCAAGCATCGGCCATCGGGCGGCAGGCACTGGACCTGACCGTCCGCCTCACCTCCGCCCGCAGCGTCCGCTACGTCCGCGACCTGGTACGCATCCTGCGCCCACAAGCCGACGTCCCGGCCGTCCGGGACTTCACGGCGGAGGTACGCGAGCGCCTGCCCGCCGCAGCAGGGCATGCTGCACCCCGATGATGGTGATCGCGCCCAGGATCTCCCCCCGGGCGATCATCGTCCGCGTCTCGTCGACCGGCACCCAGCAGACCTCGGCCGTCTCATCGACCTCAGGTTCACCAACGTGCTCGGCTCCGCTTGCCAGGTACAGGTCCTGCGGATAGTCAGCATTGCCGATGAGCGGCTGGCAGGACATGACGAACTCGGTCTTGCGCGGACGCCAGCCCGTTTCCTCTTCGACCTCGCGCGCTGCCGCCGTCACAGAGTCTTCTCCGTCATCCACATAGCCGCCCGGCAGCTCCCACACCCAGCGGTCCACGATGAACCGGTGCCTGCGCATCAGCAGCACCCGCTCGCCCGCGTCGTCCAGGACCACCGTCATCGCGCAGCGCCGCATCCGGAAGACGTACTGAGTGAACCGCACGTGATTCGGAAGCTCGACATCAGCCAGGCTCACGCGGACGTGAGGAGTGTCGTCCACCAGCCGCTCGCCGTGGATCACCCACTTGTACGGGTCAGTCACCTACGCGACACTACCGGCCCAGGCAGCAGGCGCCCAGCGACCGTGGACCCGACAGCGACCTTCGATATACCTGGCGTAGACCTCCGATATACCTGCGCGCCGGCCGACATGCCCGGCGCCGCCAGGGTCAGCACCGATTCAGCACGGGGTCCGGAAACAACGAGAAACAACCGGGACGAACCGGGCAATCCGGGCATGAGAACAGGCCGCCCGACTCGGCAGTCTAGTGGCCCGTTCCACGCGCGACGGCTCCGAGAATCAGCAGGTCAGCGGCCTAATGTACCTACTTCAGGAGCTGCCGGGCCATCACCATCCGCTGGATCTGGTTGGTGCCCTCGTAGATCTGGGTGATCTTGGCGTCGCGCATCATCCGCTCGACCGGGTAGTCGCGCACGTAGCCGTAGCCGCCCAGCAGCTGCACGGCATCGGTGGTGACGGCCATCGCGGTGTCGGAGGCCATGGTCTTGCAGGCGGAGGAGACGAAGGTCAGGTTCGGCACCTTCGCGCCCGCCATCGCCTGCTCGGACAGCGCCGCGGCGTGGTAGGTGAGCTGGCGGGCGGCCTCCAGCTTCATGGCCATGTCGGCCAGCATGAACTGGACGCCCTGGAAGTCCGCGATCGCCTGCCCGAACTGGCGGCGTTCCTTGACGTACCCGGTGGCGTAGTCAAGCGCGCCCTGGGCGATGCCGAGCGCCTGCGCCGCGATGGTGATCCTGGTGTGGTCAAGGGTGGCCAGCGCGGTCTTGAATCCCGTCCCCTCGGCGCCGATGATGCGGTCGGCGTGGATGCGCGCGTCGTCGAGGATGACCGTGCGGGTGGGGGAGCCCTTGATGCCGAGCTTCTTCTCCGGCTGGCCGAAGCTCACCCCCGG
>DASXDG010000128.1:0-15292 GCA_036490795.1 Streptosporangiaceae bacterium | reverse complement strand
CCAGATGGCGCCAGGGCGACTAGTGGTACCCGTCAGTGAACGAATGCGGTGACGTCACGTGCGCGGACCATGGGCGTCGCGGTTAGTTCTTGCGGCCGGTGAGCGCTAGCGCTCGGCCCGGTCGGCCTCGACGGCCTGGCCGAGCCGAGGCGCTGCGCGGCATCGACTGGCCCGGTCCGCACCGGGGGGGCTAGCCGCCGGCGACGGTGGCGTTGAACTGGGCCGTGATGTAGTCCGAGATGTCAACTTTGGTGGGGATCAGGCCGGCCGCGTAGAACTGGTTGACCAGATTCTGCTCGGACGCGATGGTGGCACTGGTGATCGTGATCGGGGTGTTGGCGTCGACCTTCGCCGCCACGTCCATGACGCTGGTGGGCAGGCCTGATGCCTTGGCCCAGTCCGCTGCCCATGCCTGCGGGTGCGTCGCGGTCCACACGTACGCCTTGTCCAGCGTCTGCAGGTAGACCTTGATCGCGGCGGCCTTGGCCGGGTTGGCGACGGCGGCCTTCGACGCCACCTCGAACGAATACGGACTGCCGTAGGCGGCCCCGGTCGCCAGCACGCGTGCGTTGTCCTGCGCGACGACCTGCTGGACGTAGGGCGGCCAGATGTCCCAGGCGTCGACCTGGCCGGAGGTGAACGCGGCCAGGGCCTCGGCGGGCTGCAGGTTCACCAGCGTGACGTCCTTGGTGGTCAGCCCGGCCTTGGTCAGCACGGTCAGCACGTTGTAGTTGCCGGAGCTGCCCGACCCGTACGCGATCTTCTTGCCCTTGAGCTGCGAGATCGAGGTAATCGGCGAGTTCTTCGGCACGACGACCGCGTCCTGATCACCGTTCGTCTGCCGGGCGCCGACGATCTCCACCTGTTCGCCGCCGGACGCGGCGAAGACCGGCGGCGCGTCGCCGACGCCGCCGATGTCGACCGAGCCGGAGGCCATCGCCTGGAGCATGGGCGGACCTGAGGTGAAGTCGGACCAGGCAACGTGGAACGGCAGCGTGTTCAGCAGGCCGGCCGCGGCCAGCGTCGCCTCGGCGCCGGTGCCCTTCTGGTCGCCGACGTTCAGCGTCACCGCGGACAGGTTCGTCGCGCTAGCCGGGCTGCCGGCACTGCTGGAGGCGGCGGGCGGACTCGCCGCGCCTGACGATGAAGAGGATGAGCAGCCCGCCGCGGCGAGGGCGGCCAGCGTCAGCGCGGAGGCAGCGAGAAACCGTGGTCTGTTTAGCATCTGATCCCTTAACTGTGGTGGTCACTAGCGCAGTCAATCGGTGTCCCCGGCGGGGACGCCGAGTTCGGTGAGCAGGCTCAGCCGCAGCGCGATCAAGTCAGGGTGGTCACGATCCCGCGGCCGCGGCACGGTGATGGGGGAGGAGTGGGCGATGCGTCCACCGCCGAGGACCAGGATCCGGTCGGCGAGGGCGAGCGCCTCGTCAACGTCGTGCGTTACCAGCAGAACGGCCGGCCGGTGCCGCGTCCACAGGTTGAGCACGAGCCGGTGCATGCTGATCCTGGTCAGCGCGTCAAGCGCGCTGAACGGCTCGTCGAGCAGCAGCAAACGCGGCTCGCGGACCAGTGCCCTGGCCAGCGAGGCGCGCTGAGCCTCGCCGCCGGAAAGCGTGCCGGGCCACGCGTCGGCGCGTTCGGTCAGCCCGACCTCGTCGAGCGCGATCCTGGCGCGATCCCGCGGATCGGGGCCGCGCAGCCCGAGCGCGACGTTGGCCAGCACCTTCTTCCACGGCACGAGCCGCGGTTCCTGGAACGCGACCGATACCGGGCCGGCCACCGAGATCTGACCGGTCACCTCCCGGTCCAGGCCCGCGAGCGCGCGCAGCAGCGTGGATTTCCCCGAGCCGCTGCGTCCGATCAGCGCGATGAACTCGCCCTGGGCGATGTCCAGGTCAAGGCCGGCCAGGATGGTCCGGTCGCCGAACGTCCGGCTCAGTCCGCGCACCGACGCCGCCGGGGCCGCGGTCAGCTGGCCAGGAGCAGAAACCACCGTTTGTTCTGAGATCAGGTCGTGCTCTTTCACTCCACGAAGTCGCGGCGCCATGCCAGCACCTTCCTTTCCAGCAGGCGCACCGCGCCGTTGGCGAGCAGTCCGAGGATCGCGTAGACGATGAGCGCCACCATGATCACGCTGTTGTTCAGGAACTGCTGCGCCTGAGTGATCATGAAGCCGAGGCCGCTTGTCGCGTTGATCTGCTCGCCGACGACTAGCGCGAGCAGTGACGCGACGACGCTGAGCTGGAGCCCGGTCAGCGCCGCCGGCAGGGCGCCGGGCAGCACGACATGCCGGATCAGCTCACTTCTGCGCAGGCCGAGTACCTGGCCGAGCTCGCCCAGCTTGCTGTCCACGCCGCGGATGCCGGCGAACGTATTCAGGTACATCGGGAACAGGGCTGACAGCAGGACGAACAGCACCTTTGGTAGCTGGCCGATGCCGAACCACACGATGAACAGGGGGATCAGCCCGAGCAGCGGGACGCTGCGCAGCGCCTGCAGCAGGGGATCAAAGATCGTCTCGCACGTCGAGCTGAGACCGGTGACGATCGCGAGCAGCACCGCTATCACGATGCCGAGCACGAATCCGATCACCCAGCGCTGGCACGAGGCCAGCAGCGACGCCTGGATTGTCCCGTAGGTAGGTGAGCTGTGCACCACAAGGTCGTACGCGGTGCGCGCGATCGAGGCCGGCGAGGCCAGCTTGCTGGGCGGCAAGATCCCAGAGCTGCTGGCCGCCTGCCACAGGCCGACGGCCGCGATCGGGCTGAGGATGCGGACCGAACCCCGGCGGCGCCGCCGGCCGGCGCCGCTCGTGACGATGACCGCCGATGGGGTAAGGGCTACTGACGGGTTACCCATGGCCATCAGAGTAGGTCAATTACCAATAATGTCAATGGGCTTTATAGACAATTAACGGGACCGGCAGGCCTGACCGGAGGCTGGCGCTGAGGCCGGTTACGAACGGTCGAGTAGCTCGTGGCCGGCGGCGCGCAGTTCGGCCAGGGACTGGACGCCTAGGAGCTGAAGGGTACGAGTGAACTGCTCGCTGAGCAGGTCGAGCGCTCGGTCTACGCCCTGCTCGCCGCCGGCCATCAGGCCGTACAGGTACGCTCGGCCGATCAGCGCGGCGTCGGCGCCGAGCGCGATGGCCACCGCGATGTCGGCACCGTGCCGGATGCCCGAGTCGACGAAGATCCTCGCGTCCGGCCCGACTGCCTCGCGCACGCCGGGCAGCAGGTCAGCCGGGGGAATCGCCCGGTCGAGCTGGCGGCCGCCGTGGTTGGACAAGATGATGCCGTCGACGCCGGCCTCGATCGCGCGGACCGCGTCGGCAGGCCCGAGCGGGCCCTTGAGCAGCAGCGGACCGGGCCACTGCGCCCGCAGCGCCTCGATGGTCGCCCACGTGATCGAGGGGTCGAACTTGAGCGCCGAACCCGCGACTGTCAGGGGGTCATGCCGGTTCGGCAGGTTGGCGAACTCGAGGGCCGGCCCGCGCAGCATCCGTGTCCAGTACCCGGGGCGCAGGGCGATGCTGGCCAGCGTGTTCGCGGTCAGCGCGGGCGGGATGACCAGGCCGTTGCGCACGTCCCTGATCCGGCGCCCGGACACGACGGTGTCGATTGTCACCATCAGCGCGCCGTAGCCGGCCGTCCTGGCGCGGGACACCAGCTCCTTGTTCAGTCCTTCGTCGCGGTGCACGTACAGCTGGAACCACAGGGCCGCCGTGTCGGTGACGGCATCGCTGACGTCCTCGATCGAGGTCGTGGCCATGGTGGACAGCGTGTACGCCAGGCCGTGCCGGTGCGCCGAGCGCGCCACCGCGATCTCGCCGGCCTGGTGCATCATCCGGGTGTAGCCGGTCGGGCCGAGAGCGAGCGGCAGCGGCTGGGTCCGGTCCAGCACCGTCGCCGTGGTGTCGACGGCGGACACGTCGGTGAGCAGGCGCGGCCGGAGCCGCCAGCGCCTGAAGGCGGCACGGTTCGCCCGGACGGCGAGTTCCTCGTCCGCGGCGCCGTCCACGTAGTCGAACACGGGGCGGGGGATCAGCCGCCGTCCGGCCGCGCGCAGGTCGTCGATGTCGTGACACGCGGCGAGGCGCCGCCTGGTGGCGTTGAGCTCGGCCGGCTTCAGCTGGATGAGTTCCCTGATCTCGCCGATTCTCATGGTTAGGAACGATACGCCGGCCGGGCATGTATATTAAATCTATCGGAAATGTATACTTATCTCGGAGGCGGGCGGTGTCGCTGCGATTTCACTGGTTCCTCCCCACCAATGGCGACGGCCGGGACATCGTGGCCGGCGGCCATGGCATCGCGACCGGAGCGGCGGGAACGATACGGCCCGCCACGCTGAAATACCTCGGGCAGATCGCTCGCAGCGCCGAGCAACTCGGCTTCGAAGCGGCGCTCACCCCGACCGGTGCCTGGTGCGATGACGCGTGGCTGACCACCGCCATGCTGACCGAGGTGACCGAGCGGCTGAAGTTCCTTGTCGCGTTCCGGCCCGGGCTGACGTCACCGACGCTGGCCGCGCAGATGGCCGCCACTTTCCAGAGGCACTCCGGCGGGCGCCTGCTGCTCAATGTCGTGACCGGAGGGGAGCAGGCCGAGCAGCGGGCCTACGGTGACTTCCTGTCCAAGGCTGGCCGGTACGAGAGGTGCGCGGAGTTCCTCGACATCGTGACCAGGCTCTGGCGGGGAGAGACCGTTTCGGCCAAAGGCTCGCACCTGTCGGTGGAGGGGGCACGGCTGAACCGGCTGCCGTCTCCGGTACCCGACCTGTATTTCGGCGGGTCGTCGGCCGAGGCCGGGCCGGTGGCCGCTCGGTACAGCGATGTGTACCTGACCTGGGGCGAACCGCCTGCCGCGGTTTCCGGGAAGGTCCAGTGGATTTCCGAGCTTGCTCGTACCGAGGGCCGGACGGTCCGCTTCGGCATCCGGCTGCACGTGATCTCCAGGGATTCCGCCGACGAGGCATGGCGCCAGGCCAGGCGGCTGGTCGAGGGCGTGTCCCCGTCGGTGATCGAGTCGGTGCAAGCGGGTCTGGCCCGCAGCGAATCGGAGGGGCAGCGGCGGATGCGCGCGTTGCACGGCGGCTCGCTGACGGACCTGGAAGTCTCGCCGAACCTGTGGGCCGGCGTTGGCCTGCTCCGCGGGGGCGCGGGCACGGCGCTCGTCGGCAGCCACGCGGAGGTCGCCGACCGGATACTCGAATACGCGGACCTGGGCATATCGGAATTCATCCTGTCCGGGTACCCACATCTGGAGGAGGCCTACTGGTTCGGTGAGGGCGTGCTGCCCCTGCTTCACCAGCGCGGCCGGTGGCAGCCGCCCGCTGCCCTAACTGATGCTGCCCTAACTGATGCTGCCCTGACCGATGATCGCGTGGTCAACGAGATACCGTTCGCGGCGCCATCGGGCGCCGCCGCCTCCTGAGGGGATCGCTATGCGCATCGCCGTTGTCACCGGCAACCCCAAGCCCGCTTCGCGTACCCACGGCGTCGCCCTCGCGGTCGCGGACGCGCTGGGCTCTGTCCCCGACGTGATCGTTGACCTGGCCGAATACGCGCCCCGCCTGTTCGACTGGTCGGACGAAGAGCTGTCCTCGCTGTCCGCCTCGGTCGCCGGAGCCGACGTGGCGATCTTCGCCTCGCCGACCTATAAGGCGGCGTATACGGGCCTGCTCAAGGCGTTCCTCGACCGGTACGGCTCGAACGGCCTGGCCGGACTCGTGGCGGTACCCGTCATGACCGGGGGAGGCCCCGCCCACTCCCTGGCGGTCGAGGTGCACCTGCGCCCGGTGCTCGTCGAACTGGGCGCCACCGTTCCCGCCCGCGGCCTCTACGTGACCGAACCCGAACTGGCCACCCTGGACGCCGCCGTTGCGAAGTGGAGCGCCGCGGCACTGCCGCTCATCCGTTCCGCCACGCACCGCTGACCCCTGCCCAAGCACCACTGCTGTTATGAAAGTAAGGCTACAGCTGATTTGGTAGGCTCGGGCGGACATATCGGTGCATTTCGGCGGCGAAAATCGCCCTAGCCTACCAAAGCATACGTAACGCTACTGCTGTAGTGTGAGATTTAGGGCATAACGGCAGGGGTGCGTCGGGCGGTGGTGGCGATGCGGGCTGGGGCGGGCGGGCGCGCGGGCGGGCGGGCGCGCGGGCTGGGCGCGCGGGCGGGCGGGGTTAGATCTGGGCGTGGTTGGGGGGCTGGACGCCGCTGAGCAGGTAGTTGCCTACGTGGTGGTACTTCCAGGCGACCGGATCGTGGCTGGCGTGGGTCCTGGCGTTGCGCCAGTGGCGGCTCAGGTCGTGGCGTTCGTCGGTCGCGCTGGCACCGCTCAGCGCGAACAGGTCGCTCGCGACCTGCACGGCGACCTCGGAGGCGAACGCCTTCGCCTCCGCGACGGCGATCGAGCCCCTGGCCGCCGCGGCGGAATCGGAGGGTACCCGGCCTATCTCGTCGAGCACCGCGGCCGCGTCGTTGAGCAGGGCCTCGGCGGCACGGACCCTCGTGGCCATCAGGCCGAAGTGCCGGATCGTGTGCGGATCCTCGGCCGCGTTCGGAGCCCAGCCGCCGCGGACTGCCTCGAAGAACGGGCGTGCCTTGAGCCGGATGAACTCCCCGGCATCGTGCAGCGCACCGCCCGCGATCCCGACCTGGATCGCCGCGTGGATCAGCTGGGATCGCGCGCCGAGCTGCTGCGGTCGCTCGAACGCCTGGTGGTAGGGGAGGACCAGCGAGGTGTCTACCAGCACGTTGTCGAACCGGGCACCGCCGCTCACCGTCGCCCGCTGGCCCATGACGTTCCAGTCCTCGTCCAGGTGAACGCCGCGCGCGTCCCGTTCCACGAACACCAGCACCAGCCGATCGGAGGCATCTAGCGCGGAGACCCCGATCCAGCGTGAGGTGAGCGCGCCCGTGCAGTAATACTTGCGGCCGGTCAAGCGCCCGTTCAGCAGCCGGGTCTGCAGGTCCTGGGCGTGCTGCCCGCCCCGCTCGGCCTGCCCGTTGCCCAGCCGCCCGCCGGCCAGGACGTCACCGAATAGGCGCTGCCGCTGCCGTTGCGTGCCGTACGCGGCGAGCACGTCGACGAACAGGAAGTGCGCTTGCGGCACCTGCGCGATCGCCGGGTCAGCCATGGCGATCAGCCGGATGACCTCGGCGAGCGTGGTCGCGGGCACGTCGGCGCCGCCGTATTCGCGGGGCACGGTGATGCCGAGCAGGCCGCTGCTGTCCAGGGCGGCAAGCGCGTCAGCCGGGACGGCACTGATCCGGTCGGGGTCGGCACTGGCCCGGTCGGGGTCGGCACTGGCCCGGTCGCGTTCGATGGCGCCGTCAGCGAGCGCGGTGGCGAGCTCGCATCCGACGCCCACGGCCTGACCAGCGGAGGTGATGATGGGCACGGCCTCGACAGCGGTATCGGTAGTCACGTATCCATCCTCAGCTAGAGGCATTCTTATAGTCAAGAATTACGACCAGGTTAGTAGCTAATTTGGGCTGGTGGCGATGCGGTTATGCTGTCGGTGCGCCAAGATGAAACGATCGTGCGGTGACGTCCCAGCAGCAGACATCGATCCTGGTAGAGGATCATCTTGAACGGCGGATCCGCAAACCCGTCGATCTTCTGCGCTGCCTCGTCGCCTGCATCGAGATCGTCGCACTGGCGGTGGCCGGCGTCGCGGCGAGCGCGACGACGACCGGCGTGGAAACGGACATCGTGGGCGCGAGCGGACGGCTGCCGCACGCCGTGCTGCTGGTCGCTCCGACGATCGCCCGCTTCGCGCTGCTCATCCTGCCCGTGGCGCTGGGGGTTCGCGAGCTGGTCCGGCGGCAGCCGCAGCGGCTGGCCGAGGCCATCGCCACCGGCATGCTCGCCTCCGCGGCGGTCGCCATCACCGACGCCATCTTGCAGCGGAGCTTCACCGAGCGGCTGTACGACGCGGTCATCATGGCCAAGGCCGGCACCACGGGCGTGCACGCCCTCGACTGGTACCTGGCCGGGCTGGTGGCCTACGCCACGATCATCGGCCTGACCGGCTACCCGGGGTGGCGGAACGCCCTCTGGCTCACCGTAACCGTCTACTGCGTCGTGGAGATCGTGCACGCGGGGACGTCGCACACCACCGTGCTGTCCCTGCTGATCACGCTGCTGGCGGGCCGCGCGATCGGCCTGGCCGTCAGGTACGTGGCCGGCTCCATGTCGCAGCGGCCGACCGCGGAGGAGATCGCGGCCGCGCTCGAAGGCCCGGACCGGCAGGTCACGGCCATGCAGCGGATCCTGTCCGGCGGCACCGGCGGGTCCCGGCAGTACCTGGCCACGATGCTCGACGGCAAGTGCCTGGACGTGGCCGTGTACGACATGGACCAGCAAGCGGCCGGCGCCATCTACCGGCTGTACCGGTCCATCCGGGTACGCGGGCAGGTGTCGCGCCGGGCGCCGCTGTCGGTGGAGAACGCGGTCGAGCGCCGTGCGCTGCTGTCCTACGCCGCGGCGGACGCGGGCGCTCCGACGCCGCGGCTGCGCGCCGTGATCCCGGTCGGCGTCGAGGCGGCGGTGCTCGCCTACGACCACTACGACGGAGCCACACTGGCGGACATCACGCTGGCCGGCGAGGAATCCGGCTGCTCCGACGCCGAGCTGCGCGGCATCTGGGACGCGATGCGGGCGCTGCACGGCCAGCGGGTCACACACCGGCACCTCACCGCGGACCGGATCCTGCTCACCAACGACGGCCGGATCATGCTGCTCGACCCGGGCGACGGCGACGTGGCGGCTACCGACCTGCAGCTTCGGCTGGACACCGCCCAGCTCATCGCCGAGCTCTCCCTGACCGTCGGCACCGAGCGCGCCGCCGACCTGGCCCTGGACAAGGCCGGCGCGGGTGAGCTCGTGGCGGTGGTGCCGCTGCTGCACCCGGTCGCGCTGGCCAGGTCCACCAGGGCGACGCTGCGCCGCCGTCGTGAGGTCCTGCCCGCCCTGCGCAAGCGGCTGCTCGCGGCGGTGCCCGGTGGCGAGGTGACCCCGGTCCGGCTGGAGCGCGTCCGGCTGCGCACCCTGGTCACGATCGTCGCCACCATGGCCGCCGTCTACCTGCTCGCCGGCGAGCTGGCCAAGTCCAGCCTGAAGGTCGTGCTGCGTTCGGCGGACTGGCGCTGGGGTTTGTTCGCGCTCGTGCTGGAGGCGGTGACGTTCGTCGGGGCGACGTTGTCGCTGCAGGGGTTCATCGCCGACCGGCTGCCCTTCGTCAGGACCATGCTCGCGCAGCTGGCCGGGTCGTTCGTCAAGCTGGTCACGCCCGCTGCCGTCGGCGGTGCCGCGCTCAACATCCGCTACCTGCAGCGCAGGAAGATACCGGCGGCGGCCGCGGCGGCCAGCGTCGGCGTGTGGCAGGCCGTGTCGTTCGTGGTGCACATGCTGCTGCTGACCGTGTTCATCGCGGTCAGCGGAACACAGCACGAGCGCGATCTCAAGCCGCCGTCCTGGTCCTATTTCGTGCTGGCCGGACTGGCGCTGGCAGCGGTCATCGTATTCGGGATCCCGGCCGGACGCAGGTTGCTCAGGGCCAGGGTGACGCCCGTGCTCGACCAGGTGCTGCCGCGCCTGCTAGAGGTGGCCCAGCAGCCACGGAAGCTGGCGAAGGGCATCGGCGGCGGGCTGCTGGTCAGCGCCGGTTACATCTTGTGCCTGGCCACATGCGTCGCGGCGTTCGGGCCGTCCGTGCCGATCGCCAGCATCGCCGTCGTCTACCTGACCGGCAGCGCGCTCGGCTCGCTGTTCCCCACCCCGGGCGGGCTGGGCGCGGTGGAGTTCGCGCTGACGTCCGGGCTCACCCTGGCCGGCCTGCCGGCCGCGGCAGCGGGCAGCGCCGTGCTGCTGTTCCGGTTGATCACGTTCTGGCTCCCGGTGCCGGCCGGCTGGGTCGCGCTCAACTACCTGGAGCGAAAGCAAGCTCTGTAGCCGCGGTTTACACCCGTGCTGTGCTGCGCATATCTGCTACTGTGCACGGAGAGTAATCGGGGGGACGCAACTTGCACGCACTAGCTGCCAGCCATCTGCGGCTGTCGGTCAACGGTCTCGACTACGTGATCTTGGCCTTGTACTTCCTTGTCGTGCTCGGCATCGGGCTCGCGTCACGGACCAGGGTGAAAACCGCGCTGGACTTCTTCGTGGCCGGACGGTCCATGCCGGCCTGGGTGACCGGTCTCGCGTTCGTGTCCGCGAACCTGGGCGCGACCGAGGTGATCGGGCAGGCCGCCAACGGCGCCGAGTACGGCACGATGACCGTGCACTACTACTGGGTCGGCGCGATCCCGGCGATGGTCTTCCTGGCGATCTTCATGATGCCGTTCTACTACGGCTCGAAGGTGCGCAGCGTGCCGGAGTTCCTCGGCCGCCGCTACGACGGCCAGACCCAGCTCCTGAACGCCATACTCTTCGCCATCGCCCAGCTCCTGATCGCGGGCATCAACCTGTACGCGCTGGCGATCGTGGTTCAGGCCATGCTCGGCTGGCCGCAGTGGCTGTCGATCGTGGTGGCGGGCGCGTTCGTGCTGTTCTACATCACGCTCGGCGGCCTGGAATCGGCGATCTACAACGAGGTACTCCAGTTCTTCGTCATCGTCGTGGCGCTGATCCCGGTCGTGCTGCTGAGCCTGAAGAAGGTCGGCGGCTGGTCCGCGATGAAGGCCAAGATCGACGCCTCGGTCCTCGGCAATCCGGGTCTGCACGCCTGGCGGAACACCGGGTTCGGCTCGCACAACCCGATGGACGCGAGCTGGCTGTCGATCGTGCTCGGCCTCGGGTTCGTGCTGTCATTCGGCTACTGGACCACGAACTTCGCCGAGATCCAGCGGGCGCTGTCGGCCAAGAACATGTCCGCCGCGCGGCGCACCCCGGTCATCGCCGCCTATCCCAAGGTGTTCCTGCCGCTGATCACCGTGCTGCCCGGCATGCTCGCGCTGGTCCTGGTGCCGGGGCTGGGCACCTCGTTCCAGTACAACGACGCGATCCCGCTGCTGATCCGCGACGTACTGCCCAACGGCGTACTCGGGCTGGCGCTGACCGGCTTGCTCGCGTCGTTCATGGCCGGCATGGCGGCCAACGTGTCCTCGTTCAACACGGTGATGACCACCGACATCTGGGAGCCGTTCGTGCGCCCGGGCCGGTCCGACGAGTACTACGTGCGCTGGGGCCGGGTGTGGACCGTCGTCGGCGTGCTGGCCGGCATCGGCACCGCGTTCCTCGCCTCCACGTTCAGCAACCTGATGAACTACATGCAGACGCTGTTCGGCTTCTTCAACGCCCCGGTGTTCGCGACGTTCCTGATCGGCCTGATGTGGCGGAAGATGAGCGGCAAGGGCGCGTTCTGGGGACTGCTGTGCGGCGTCCTCGGCGCGGTGCTCGTGTACGTGCTCAGCCTCAGGCACGTGATCGACCTGGGCTCGTCGCTGAACGTGTCGTTCATCGTCGCCGCGATCGGGTTCGCCGTCGACATCGTGGTCAGCGTGCTGGTCTCGCTCGTCACCAGGCCCATCGACGCGTCGCGCCTGCCGGGCCTGATCTGGGGGACCAACCCCGATCCCGGGTCCGCGGCCCTGTCCAGGGCCGGGCGCCAGTCCACGATCGTGCTCGGCATCGGCGTGATGCTGATCGCCGCGATCCTCTACATCTTCGTCTTCTAGGTTCTTCGTTTTCAGGGTTCGTCTTCAAAAGAGGGAGGTCCGGCAATGCTGATGCGGTTGTTCGACCTGCGGATGATCATCGGTGTGCTGTTCTCCGTGTACGGCGTGATCCTGACGATCACCGGTGCCCTGGATGGCAGCGCCGAGATCGCCAAGGGGCAGGGCGTCCGGATCAACCTGTGGACCGGCCTGGTCATGCTCGTGATCGGCGCGATCTTCATCGTGTGGGACGTGACCCGTCCGGAGAAGGTCGAAGAAGCCATGACGGATTCTGCTACGACAGAGTGACCGTTCCCGCGAAGGAGGCTCGCGGCGCGCGGGCCCCCTCCCGAGGGGGCTCGCGGCGCGCGGGCCCCCTCGATGCGAAGGGGGCCGAGGCGCCGCAACCCCCATCAGAACTTAGGAGAGCGCGGGAATGATCTCGTCGCGGTAGGCGGCGAGGGTCTTTTCCTCTTCGTCGTGCATCAGGTACACGGCGAACTGGCCGGCGCCGATGTCGCGCAGTTCGCGCAGCCGGTCGATGTGGGCCGAGGCGGGGCCGAGCAGGCAGAACCGGTCCATGATCGTGTCGGTGACGAAACCGACCGCCGGGTTGTCTGACTTGCCGTGGTGGGCGTAGTCGTAGCCTTCGCGTTCGGCGATGTAGTCGGTGAGTTCGTGGGGGACCGGTCCTGACGTCCCGTACCGGCTCACCAGGTCGGCGACGTGATTCCCCACCATCGCGCCGAACCAGCGCAGCTGATCGCGCTGGTGCGGCAGGTCTGTCCCGACGTAGGCGGGCGCCGCGACGCACATCTTGATCGCGGCCGGGTCCCTGCCCGCCGCCTCCGCCGCGGCCCGCACCGCCCCGATCGTCCACCTGGCGATGTCCGGGTCGGCGGTCTGCAGGATGAACCCGTCCGCCTGCTCGCCAGTGAGCTGGAGGGCGCGCGGCCCGTAGGCCGCCATCCAGATCTCCAGCTTCCCGTCCTTCACCCACGGGATCTTGATCGGCTGCCCGTGCAGGTCCACCTCGTCGCCCTCGGCCAGGCCCTTGATCACCGTCATCGCGTCCGACAACGTGGCCAGCGACATCGGCTTCTGCCCGATCACCCGCCGCGCCGAATCGCCACGCCCGATGCCGCACACGGTCCGGTTGCCGTACATGTCGTTTAGCGTCGCGAACAGGGAAGCGATGACCGACCAGTCCCTCGTCCCGGGGTTGGTCACCATCGGGCCGACGGTCAAAGTGCTGGTCGCGGCGAGGATCTGCGAGTAGATAACGAAGGGCTCCTGCCATAGCACATGTGAATCCCAGGTCCAGCCGTAGCTGAACCCGGCGTCCTCGGCCTGCTTCATCAGCTCGACCACCCGCGACGCCGGCGGGTTGGTCTGCAGCACGACCCCGAACTCCATGTGATGTGCCTCCAAGACCTTGAGCTAGTCAATTGCGCGATTGACACGCTCTAGCGATGTCAATCGCGCAATTGACCGGTTAGAGCAGGTACCCGTTGAGGTCGCGGGACAGGAACCGGCCGTGGCTCTTGTCCCCCACGTAGGTGCCGTTGTCGATGACCGGGCGTCCGCGGACCAGCGTGGTGACCACCTTGCCGGTGATCTCCAGGCCCTCGTACGCGGAATAGTCCACGTTCATGTGGTGCGTCGCCGCCGACAGTGTCTGCTTCGCCGCCGGGTCGTAGATCACGATGTCCGCGTCGGCGCCCGCCGCGATCACGCCCTTGCGCGGATACAGCCCGAACATCCTGGCCGGCGTCGTCGACGCCACCTCCACCCAGCGCTCGAGCGACAGCTTGCCCGCCACGACCCCCTGGTGCAGCAGATCCATCCGGTGTTCCACGCCTGGCATCCCGTTGGGGATCTTGGAGAAGTCTCCGCGCCCGAGTTCTTTTCCATCTTTGAAGCAGAACGGGCAGTGGTCCGTGGACACGACGCTGAGATCATTGGTCCGCAGGCCGGCCCACAGGGAATCCTGGTGGTCCCGCGGCCGCAACGGCGGCGACGCGACGAACTTGGCGCCCTCGAAATCGGGACGGGCCAGGTCGTCGATGGACAGGTACAGGTACTGCGGGCAGGTCTCGGCGAACACGTTCTGCCCGGTGTCGCGGGCCTCGGCGACGGCCTCGAGCGCCTGCCGCGCCGACAGGTGCACGATGTACAGCGGGCAGTTCGCCACCTTGGCCAGCGTGATCGCCCTGCTGGTGGCCTCGCCCTCCAGCTCCGGCGGGCGGGTCAGCCCGTGGTACACCGGGTCGGTGTTGCCGCTCGCGATGGCCTGGGCGACGAGCTGGTCGATCGCGATGCCGTTCTCCGCGTGCATCATGATCGTGCCGCCGTTGCCCGCGGCCCGCTGCATAGCGAGCAGGATCTCGCCGTCGGTGGCGTAGAACACCCCTGGATAGGCCATGAACATCTTGAAGCTGTTCACGCCATTGTCGATGCAGGCGTCCATTTCCTTCAGCGTCGTCTCGTTCACATCCGAGACGATCATGTGGAAGCCGTAGTCGACCGCGCAGTTGCCGTCCGCCTTGGCGTGCCACTTATCCAGCGTGGCCAGCAGGCCGGTGCCCTTGGCCTGCACCGCGAAGTCGACGATCGTCGTGGTGCCGCCCCAGGCGGCGGCCCTTGACCCGGTTTCGAAGGTGTCGACGGAGAACGTCCCGCCGAACGGCATCTCCATGTGCGTGTGCGCGTCGATGCCGCCGGGCAGCAGGTACTTCCCGGTGGCGTCGATGACCGTGTCCGCCTGTGCTCCGGTACCGCGGGCCAGGACGGCCGCGATCTTCTCGCCCTCGACGAGCACGTCGGCCGGTAGCGTCCCCGTGGACGTAACAACAGTGCCGTTCTTGATAAGCGTGCTCATTCCCGCCTCCTGTTCGTGATCACCAAGGGTTGTACGTGCTATGGCACGTCAAAGCCTGGGTGATCATGGCTGGACGAGGCGGTCGTAGGCGTCGGGGCGGCGGTCGCGGTAGAACTGCCAGAGGTTGCGCACCTCGGTCAGCGTGTCCATGTCCAGGTCGCGGACCAGGACCTCGTCCTTGTCGTCGGCGCCGGCCTCGCCGATGAGCTGGCCGCGCGGGTCGGCGAAGTAGGACTGCCCGTAGAAGTCGTTGTCGCCGAGCGGTTCGATGCCGACCCGGTTGATGGCGCCGACGAAGTACTCGTTGGCCACCGCCGAGGCCGGCTGCTCGAGCCGCCACAGGTACTGGGACAGGCCCCGGCTGGTGGCCGACGGGTTGAACACGATCCGCGCCCCGGCCAGGCCGAGCGCGCGCCAGCCCTCGGGGAAGTGCCGGTCGTAGCAGATGTACACGCCGATCTTGCCCACGGCGGTGTCGAACACCGGATAGCCCAGGTTGCCCGGCCGGAAGTAGAACTTTTCCCAGAAGCCCTTTACCTGCGGGATGTGTGTCTTGCGGTATTTGCCCAAGTAGCGGCCATCCGCGTCGATGACCGCGGCGGTGTTGTAGTAAACACCAGGGTGGCGCTCCTCGTACATCGGGGCGACGATGACGATGCCGTGCTGTTTCGCCACCTCCTGGAGGAGCTTGGTGGTCGGGCCGTCCGGTATCTGCTCGGTATAGGAGTAGTAGTCGGCGTCCTGC
>DASXDG010000127.1:0-3764 GCA_036490795.1 Streptosporangiaceae bacterium | reverse complement strand
ACGGCCTGGCCCGCCGCGCTGGCCGGGCGCGGGCCGCTGAGCCGCTGCGACAGCCAGGTAAATGCGGTAGGCAGCATCTTTTCCCACGAGCTCTGGTTGTGCCCGCCGCCGATCGGCGCGATGAACGAACGCACTTCGGTGGCGCGGGACAGCCGGTTGGCCTTGGCCGCGGCGAGCAACTGGGTGATCTCGGAGACGGGGTCGGCCATGTCCTGATCGCTTCCGGTCATCAGCAGCGAGACCGGCGGGGTGCGCGCGTGGCCGAGCAGCCACAGCGGGCTGTTCGCCCGGTCTAGTTCTGGATTCCTGGTGAGCAGCAGTGATTCGGGGGCGTAGTACCCGGACAGGGACACGGCGGCCTGGAACAGGTGCGGATACTGGAGGACGAGCTTGGCGGCGCAGAACCCGCCGGTGGAGTAGCCCATCACTCCCCAGCCGAGCCCCGAGGACAGCGCGCGGTAATGCGCGAGGACCAAGTCCCGCACATCGTCGGTCAGCCACGTGGCGACCTTCGCGTAGCCGGGCACGTTGCTGCATTCGGGTGTGTTCCACGGTGCGGACAGTTCGGTGCTTGGCGTGATGCTCGGTATGACCAGGATGTACGGGTGCACGGTCCCGGTCGCCATCGCTGCCTCGAGGTGGGCCACGACATTCATCGGACCGAGCCACCCTTGCGGGTCGCCGGGGATCCCGTGCAGGAGCATCAGGACCGGGAAGTCCTCGTGCGGCTCCTCCGCGTACTGCGGCGGTGTCCAGACGTACACTTGCGCGCGCATCCCCGAGCGGGCACCCTTCAGCGTCGTCTCCTGGAAACCGCCGAACCCCGCCTGACGGAACTCCTGGTGCGATGTCCTCGGAGCCGCGGTCGCGGCCTCCACTTCCGGCGTGGCGGTGCCGTCGACTTCGGCGTTGCCTGGCGCGATGGGGTGCAGCAGGATGTCACCTTGCTGGCCGGCGAAGTGCGCGCCGTTCATGCTCTCGTTGCCGAGCAGGTCGCTCCACGAGACGAACAGTCCGCCGTACGCCACATTCAGCCAGGCGAGCAGTGCCAGGGTGGCCAGTGCCTCGCCGGTCAGGACCATGAGCGTCCGCGCGGCCACGCGGACCGCCTTGTGGCCGGGCAGCCGGTTCCACACGATGATTGTCATCACGGCCACGACGACCGCGGCGACGATCGCGGTCACGCGGAAACTCATACTGAGCAGGCTCACGCAACGTATGTATCCAGATAGTAACGTTAAGTAACTCTATTTCGCGCAGGCGGCCTGATTCGACCTCAAAGACGAACCCGCGCACCACGTCCCGGTGCGGTAGATACGGGCTGGTTGTGACCCGTGTGATCGACTGCCGTACCTCGGCGTCGAGGTCGCGGAAGGCCTCGAGCGCGAACGGCGGGCGCAGCCCGGTATCCGCCTCGATCTGCGCCTTGACGTCGTCGTCGGTGAACGTCTGCATGCCGCACTGGCTATGGTGGATGAGCATGATCTCGGTGGTGCCGAGCAGGCGCTGGGAGATGATCAGCGACCGGATCACATCGTCGGTGACCACGCCGCCCGCGTTGCGGATGACGTGCGCGTCCCCCGGCCGCAACCCGAGCACCGCGTAGAGGTCCAGGCGCGCGTCCATGCAGGCGACAACCGCGATGCCGGTGGCCGGGCGGACGGGGAGATCGCCGCCGGTGAACTCGGCGGCGTGCCGTCCCGCGTTCGCAAGGAGAGCGTCGATTGCGTTCACGCTGGCCCCTCTCATCACTTCTTGCACCTCCGCCAATCGTAACGTAGCGGGTGCTTCTGCCAGCACGTTCATCAGGTGTCCGGCGAGGCGCGGGACCTCCTGCTCGCTCTCGTTGAGCCCGGCCAGCGCGGCGGACAGCCAGGCGTCGCGCCGGCCATGTCGCGGCGGAGCGCGTCCCGTCCGGCGTCGGTTATCTCGATCAGCACCTGGCGCCGGTCCTGCGTGCTCCGTGTCCTGATGACCAGGTCGTCAGCGGCCAGCTCGGCCAGGACGGCGAGCTGGCCCAGGCTGAGCTCGCGTGCGGCGCGCCCGGCTCGTAAGCCGCCGGGCGAGGCGGATCGTCCCCTGCCGGAGCTGGGCAGCGAGATCGTCAAGATCAACAGGCATTTTATTAACATAACTCTTATTATCTGATGGCTTCTACCCGGACCTATAGCTGCCAGTTGATCAGCATATGATTATGATCGCCAGCAGGGCGCACGGGCTGAAGGGGATGCGTGATGTCGGTTGATCCGGGAGTGAGGGAGCTGCGGCTGGTGGTCACCGCCGCGGACTACGACGAGGCGCTGCGGTTCTATCGCGATGTACTCGGGCTGCGCGAGCAGGGTGCGTTCAGCTCGCCTGGTGGGCGGGTGACGATACTCGAGGCTGGACGGGCCACGCTGGAGATCGCGGACCCGCCACACGCCGCGTACATCGATGAGGTCGAGGTGGGCCACCGGGTAGCCGGCCAGATCAGGGTCGCGTTCGGGGTGGCTGACTCCGCCGCCGCGACCGTGACGCTGGCCGAGGGCGGCGCCACCGTCATCGCCGAGCCGGTCCGGACGCCGTGGAACTCGGTCAACTCGCGCCTGGAGGGTCCCGGTGACCTGCAACTGACCTTGTTCACCGATCTCGGCTAGTGCTTGGCCGCAATGCCGTGGTCGTTTAAGCAGCCGGAGTGGCGGTCTAGCACTGAGCCTTTTCCATCCTGGTTATGTCTCGCGGATCTGCAAGACGTGGATGGCTTTGGCGAGCTGGCCGGCGCGCCAGGGGCAGCAGCGGAGTTTCCGGAGGATGTGCCAGGTCTTGAGCTGGGCGTTCGCGCGCTCTCCGGGTGAGCGGAGCTGCGCGTGCGCTTTATTGGCGTCCTTCTGTGATTGCGGCTTGTTCTTCCCCTTGTACGGGAGCCTGGCGTACGTGCTGCCCTGGTAACCCTTATCGGCCAAGGTGACCAGGCCAGCGGCTTCCAGCTCGGCCAGGACACCCCAGATCCCCTCGGCTTTCTTGTCGTGCACTGAGCCGGGCAGCGCGCCGGACACCCACAGGATGTCTCCGCTGGGGCTGGCGATGACCTGCAGGTTCATCCCGTGCCGTTTGTGCTTGCCCGAGTAGAACGGCCGGTCCGCGGCGACCCGGTCGATCGCGATCAGCGTCCCGTCCACCACGACGTAGGCATACCCGGCCTTCTCCGCATCCCCGATCGCGGTGCGCAGCTTCGGGGCGCGCGCGGCGAGCAGGGCGACGGTCTCGTCCACATACCGCCATGCCGTCGTAGTGCCGACCCCGAACCCGGCCGCGAGCTCGGCGAACGTCTCTCCTTTGCGCAGGTAGGCCAGGACCAGCAGCGCCTGCTGGCCGGGATCCAGCTTCCGCCAGCACGACCCGATGGCCGCGCGGTGGCGGCGGATGATCCCGGCCACGAAGGTGAGGGTCTTGCGGGACAACGGCAGCGCGGCACGGTAGAACAGCATGGGAAGCCCCTGGTGATGATGCGAGTCTTGGTCGACTGCTTCATCTACCGGGGGCTTCCTCGTTACCGGCGCAGGCGCGCCGCCACGCGATCAGATCGTGACAGACCCATCACAACCAGGATGGAAAAGGCTCACTGGCCGGACCGGCATCGTCCCGTTGACCTGCCCGATGGATGCCAGAAACCGTGCGTCGGATGGCGATAGCCATCGCGAGCACCCCCGACAAACACGGACCACCCAAGCAGGATGTTGATGACCGTCACCGAGGCCACATCGGCCACGTGGCGCACCACAGCA
>DASXDG010000126.1:0-10539 GCA_036490795.1 Streptosporangiaceae bacterium | reverse complement strand
GGGGGAGAGGCGGTAGCCGACCGGAAGGCCACGGTGATCGAGCCGTCGTGCAGGCCCTCCCTGAGCCGCTGCTCGAATCGCATAGGGGCCTTACTGTAGTGCCCAGATCGCTTCCCACTGGGACCACTGCCCGGGCTCCGGCGCGGTGCGCCACCTCTGGTCGATGCGCAGCGGCAGCACCGGTTCCCAGGCCTGCTCGCCGAACAGTTCGGCCAGCTCGGCGGCGCTGAAGAAGTGCATTCGCAGGCCTGCCTTAGGCCCGGCCAGGTACCTGACCGTGAACCCGCCGTCTGGATGGTCCTCGGTCACCTCGTGTTGTGGCCACACGTCGGTGGCCACGGCGTTGACCCGCAGGCAGAACAGGCCGCCGGGGCGCAGCGTGCGCTGTGCCTGCCGGATGGCCGCGTGCGCGGTGGCCCGGTCACCATGCTGGAACACCTGAATGCCGATGAGCAGGTCGAAGTCGTCGCCGGAGACGGCGCCGAGGTCACCGTGCACGAGCCGGCCGGCGTACTGCGGCGCGCGGGTGGCGAGTCGCCCGAGCGCCGTGCCCGACACGTCGAGCCCGGTCAGCGTCAGCCCGGCCCGTGACAGCGGCAGGAAATTGCGGCCGTTTCCGCAGCCAACGTACAGTCCGTGGTCGAGCCTGCGGCCAAATGCGGCGGCCATGATGTCGTTGATGAAGGGGACGGGCAGCTCATCGCTGATCTGCCCGGTGGCGTATTCGGCGTCCCAGGACGCCGCGACCTCGTCCTTCATGTCGCGCACGATCATACGCTCGGATCGATGTTGATCAACATCGACCATCGTGAACACGCGATCCGAGGCGATCAGCACCGGCCCGAGCCTGGTCGCGCGGGGGTAGCGCCCCCGCGGGGGCGCTACCGGGACGCGCTGCCGGGACGCGCTGCCGGGACGTAACACCACGGTCAGTTATGAGTTACCGGGAAAGCGAGAGCGCGAACTGGGCCTGCGGGTCTGTCCACCAGCGGACCAGCTCCAGGCCGGCGGCTTCCAGTTCGGCCACGACGGCTTCGCGGCGGAATTTGGCGGAGATCTCGGTCCGCATCTCCTCGCCCTCCGCGAAGCGCACGGTCAGATCGATGGCCGGCAGGTGCACGGTCTGGTCGGCCAGCGCGCGCAGCCGCATCTCGATCCACTCCGCCTCCGCGTCCCACACCGCGACGTGCTCGAAGGCATCGGTGTCGAAGTCCGCGCCGAGCGAAGCGTTCAGCACGGCGAGCACGTTCTTGTTGAACGCCGCGGTGACCCCCGCGCTGTCGTCGTAGGCGGCGATTAGCACGGCCGGGTCCTTGACCAGGTCGGTGCCGAGCAGGAAGAAGTCCCCGGGGCGCAGTTGCGCGCGGATCCGCGCCAGGAAGGCGCTCCGCTGGGCGGGCATCAGGTTGCCGATGGTGCTGCCGAGGAAGGCCAGCATCCGCGGCGCCGGCGCGTCACCGGGCGCGGGCAGGCCGAGGTGCTCCTCGAAGTCCGACAGCACCGCCTGCACGTCAAGCCCCGGATACTCGGCGGTCAGCGCGTCCGACGCCATGACCAGGGCCGGTTCGCTCACGTCCACCGGCACGTAGCAGCGCAGCGTGCCCTGCGCCCGCAGTGAGGACAGCAGCAGTCGTGTCTTCTCCGACGAACCAGAGCCGAGCTCGGCCAGCGTCGCCGCCTGGGTGAGTTCGGCGATCTGGCTGGCCTCGGCGGTGAGGATCGACCGCTCTGCGCTGGTCGGGTAGTACTCGGGAAGTTCGGTGATCTTCTCGAACAGCGCGCTCCCGTTCGCGTCGTAGAACCACTTCGGCGGCAATGACTTCGGGGTCGCGGTCAGGCCCGCGCGCGCGTCCGCGCGCAGTGAGTCGTTCAGGTAGCCGGGCGGCAGCCGACGGTCAATGGACGTCACCGGATCTCGATCCTTTCGTGGAGGCGGACGGTCAGCACGCTGCCCTCGGGCACGTCGCGCCAGCCGGGTTCATCGTCGGCCGGCTCGGACGCGACGGTGATCGCGTCGCCGGCCTCGCGGTAACAGAGGGTGTCACCCTTCGCGCTCGCCGCTATCGAGCGTCCGTCGGTTAGCAGGAAGTTGAACCGGCCGGCCAGGCCCGCCTCATCGAGTGCGGCAAGCGTGCCGGCGATCGCGTCGGGCGGCGGCTGACCATCCCTGAGCCGGTGCAGGATCAGCGCCCACAGCAGCGCCGAGTCCACTCTGGCCTCAAGGTCGAGCAGTTCCGCCGGCGGCAGGCTGGCCGCGAGCGAGGCGGCCGAGGATGGCCAGCCGTCGAGCCTGCCGTTGTGGCTGAAAAGCCAGTTGTCCGCGGCGAACGGGGCCGCCGCCGCCGCGCCGTGCGTGGTGGCCTCGGAGGCGGACCTGACGGCGGCGAGCAACGCCGTGGTCCTGGTGACGCGGGCGATGTCGGGGAACGAGTCGTCCGCCCAGATCGGTAGCTCGCGCCGGTACCTGGCGGGCACCGGGTCGCCGTCGGCGTACCAGCCGACGCCGAAGCCGTCCGCGTTCACGGTGCCGAACCGCTGCCTGCGCGGCGCCCAGGACTGCCGGTACAGGCTGTACGGCGGGTCGATGAGCGCTTCCCGCAGCGAGACCGGCGGGCCTAGGTAGGCGACGTGGCGGCACATCAGGCCGGCTCCGGCGCGTTGTCGAGCCCCGCGGAGCGAGCCGTGCGGAACCCGGAGAAGATCTGCCGCCGGATCGGGTAGTCCCAGTTGCGGAACGTGGCGCGGCTCGCCACCGGGCTCACCGCGAACGAGGCGCCGCGGAGCACCTTGTAGTCGGGGCCGAAGAAAACCTCGGAGTACTCGCGGTACGGCCAGGCGCGGAATCCCGGGTACGGGAGGAAGTCCGAACTGGTCCATTCCCACACGTCGCCGATGAGCTGCCGCGCGCCGCTGGGCGCCGCGCCGCCGGGGTATGAGCCGGCCGGGGCGGGCTGGAGGAGCCGCTGACCGAGGTTAGCCAATTCGGGCTCCGGGTCCTGGTCGCCCCACGGGTAGCGCCGTGACCGGCCGGATGCCGGGTCGAACCTGGCCGCCTTCTCCCACTCGGCCTCCGTCGGCAGCCGCCGTCCGGCCCAGCGCGCGTACGCGTCCGCCTCATACCAGGACACGTGCAGCACGGGTTCGTTCGCCAGGATCGGTTCCATCGCGCCGAACACGCGGCGCTGCCACTGGCCGCCCTCGTACTGCCAGTACAGCGGCGCGAAGAGCCCCGCCTGCTGGCGGTGCTCCCAGCCGCGCGGCGTCCACCAGCGCGGATCGTCGTAGCCGCCGCCGGCGATGAATTCGGCGTACTCGCCGCAGGTCACCGGCGTGGTGTCGATATAGAAACCCGGGACGTGCACAGCGTGCGCGGGCCGCTCGTTGTCCAGCGCCCAGGGATCGTCGCAGGTGCCCATCGTGAACGGGCCGCCGGCGATCAGGACCTCGCGGGGGAGGCTCAGCACATCGGACGGGGCGGCGGGCAGCGGGGGAGCGGTCAGCACGCGCGGGCCGGTGCGGATCTGGTGGGTGATCAGCATGGTCTCGTCGTGCTGCACCTCGTGCTGGGCGATCATGCCGAACGCGAACCCGCCGGTCAGCAGCTCCGTCTCGCCGAACCGGATCCGGCCGAGCAGGTCCAGCACCTTCTGCCGCACCTCGTGGCCGTACTTGCGTGCCTCCTGCGGTGCCAGCAGCGGAAGCGAGGGGCGTTCGGCGCGCGGGTGCTCGAACGCGTCGTAGAGCGGGTCGATCTCCGGATGCATCGGGTCGATGCCGCCGACGCCGCGGAGCAGCCACAGCTCCTCCTGGTTCGCGATGTGCGCCAGGTCCCAGACCAGTGGCGACATCAGCGGCGAGTGCTGTTTGATCAAGTCGGCTTCGCCGACGCTGCCGGTGAGCAGCGTGGTGCGCTCACGCGCCCCGGTCAGTTCGGTGTAGATAAGCTCCCGTAGGTCCGTCATGACTGCGTGGTCCCCTCCAGTTGATCGTCAGCCGGGCATCGGTCCTTCTGCACGTACCGTTCGGTGAAGTCGTCAACCGCGTTCTGGACGAATTCCGGCACGCCCAGGCGGTCCAGGGCGGTCCGCGCGGCGGTGAAGCAGGCGCGGCTTGCCTGGCCGATGGCCTTGTCGGAGGGCCCGTGCCTGGCGGCGTCGAGCCAGCGGTGCCGGACCGGTTCCACGGCTTCCTCGGCCAGGCCGGCCGCGACCGGGTCTTCGGCGAGCGCGGTCACCAGCGCGGCAGGCACGATCCAGCCGTCGCCGTGCTGCGCGTCGATCATCCGCAGCTCGAGGTGGCCGTGCGGGCGGATCGGGGGGAACAGCGTGGTCAGGTGATACTCCAGGTCAGCGACGCTGGGCGGGCGCGGTAGGCCGGAGCGGATCCAGTCCCGGAAGGTCAGTCCCGGCGGAGCCGTCCAGTCCTTGACGCCTTCGGTCCGGATGCACATGACCTGGGCGTTCAGCGCGTATTCGGCCCAGGCGTCGCGCGGGTCCTTATCGCTGGCCGGCGCCTCGGTCCGGCTCGGGTCCATGTGCGACCACACCTGCTGGCGGGACGAACGCCAGCCGGTCGGCTGGCCACCGCGCACCGCGGAGTTCGCGAACGCGGCGACGAGCACCGGCCCGAGCGAGTGCAGCAGCCGCCACCGGTCCTGATAGCGATCCTCTTCGCCGGCGTCCACGCATACCTGCACCGACGCGGTGGCGCGCATCATCTGGCGGCCCCACGGTCCGGTGCGGTCGAAGAACCGCTCCATCGCCTGGTAGCGCGGCAAGTCGAGCACCCGGTCCGGCAGCCGGTGCGGATCGAGCCCGTATCCGCATAGCTCAAGACCCGATCCTCCCGCCGCTTCACGAAGCTGGGCGAGATCGTCGAGGGTCGCGTCTACCAGATCCCCGAGATTTCCCGCGGGAGCTGAGCTCAGCTCAAGCTGACCGCCGGGTTCGACCGTGATGCGAGAATTGCTCAGAACGGTCTGTAGTGCTTCTCCCCGGTATACATCCCCGTCACCGGTGCCTAGCGTGGAAAGTGCCGCTGCCAGCCGGTCCGGTGTCACCTTCGCCGCGGGATCGTCGCGGTCGCGGACCAGCCATTCGAGTTCGACACCTACGGTTCCCGGAGGACCTGTCTTGAAGCAGATCCCCCGGATATGTGATTCCGCATCGGTTTCCGACAGCGGTGCCGCATCCACATTTGTAACAGTATCTGATCGGTTGGGGCGCGGTCTCCTCAGGCCCCCCGAAGGTGGGGAAGGTAACTTGCGCACGGCGCTCGAGCGTTGGTGACGTAATGATGAAGGTTCATAACACGCCGTAGTCACGAACCTGGCGGTTCAAGGGTGACTGTTCTGGCAGTATGGAACGCGATGAAGGTACCGCCCGTGAAGATTCCCCTGGTGGGCCGGGATAAGGCTGGAGAGCCGCCCGGCATCCTCGCCGTGGCACGGGTAGATCGCCGGACCAAGAACATTACCAAGCGCCTCCATCCCGGCGAAATTGCCATTATCGACCACTCTGACCTGGACAGGGTGAGCGCCGAGGAACTCATCAACCGCAAGGTCATCGCGGTGATGAACTGCAGCAAGAGCATCACGGGGCGTTACCCGAACCTGGGGCCGCAGCTCCTGCTCGACGCCGGCATCCCGGTGATCGACGACTGCGGCACCGATGTGCTGGCGCGGGTTCCCGATGGATCCTCGGTCCGGCTGGACAGCGACACCCTGTACCTGAGCGACGTGGTCGTGGCCAAGGGCACCCCGCTGACCGGTGATTCGGTCCGTGCCTCGATGGCCGAGGCGAAGAGCCTGGTTTCGGTCCAGATCGAGGCCTTTGCCGCCAACACGCTGGAATTCCTCAGGCGCGAGCACGAGATGCTGACCGAGGGAATCCCGGTGCCAGAGATGGACACCGTGATGACCGGGCGGCATGTGCTCGTGGTGGTCCGCGGCTATCACTACCGCGAGGACCTGGCCGCGCTCCGGCCCTATATCCGGGAATACAAGCCGGTCATGGTCGGCGTGGACGGCGGTGCCGACGCGCTGCTCGAGGCCGGATACCTGCCGGACGCGATCTTCGGCGACATGGACTCGGTCTCCGATGAGGCACTGTGCTGCGGGGCCGAACTGGTCGTGCACGCCTACCCGGACGGGCGGGCCCCCGGCCTGGCCAGGGTGCGCGAGCTTGACCTCGAGGCGGTCACCTGCCCGGCCGCCGGGACCAGCGAGGACATCTCGCTGCTGGTGGCCGACGCCAAGGGCGCCTCGCTGATCGTCGTCGTCGGCACGCACTGGACGCTCGAGGAATTCCTCGACAAGGGCAGGCCAGGGATGGCGAGCACATTCATCACGCACCTGCGGGTCGGCGGGAAGCTGGTGAACGCCCGGGGCGTTCACCAGTTGTATCAGAGTCGTATCTCAGGGTGGTCCTTGTTCTTCATGGTCCTCGCCGCGGCGGCAACCATCTTCGTCGCCGTGGCGTTCTCACCGGCCGGGACCATCCTCGCCAGGTACTTCGATGCTTCCTGGCATACATTCACCTACTGGCTGACCGGATAGAAGCTCGTGATCGATTTTCGCTATCACCTGGTGTCCATCGTCGCGGTGTTCCTCGCCCTGGCGATCGGCATCGTGCTCGGCTCCACCGAACTGCAGGGGCCCGTCTACAACGTGCTGCAGCACACCACGTCCTCGCTGGAGGGCAAGCTGAGCGACGCGCAGAACCAGGCCCAGACCGCCCAGCAGGGCCTCGACGCGGATAACGCGATGCTGGCCTCGAGCGAGGCGTGGGACCTGCGCGGCATGCTGGACAACCAGCGCGTGGTCGTCCTGACCGAGCCGAACGCCCAGCCGGCGGTGATCACCGGTGTCGAGACCGCGCTGAAGGACGCTGGCGCCACCGTCACCGGCCAGATCAACCTGCAGCCCAAGTTCTTCAACAATGGCAGCGCCACCGCGGCCAGCCTGGAGACGACGAACACGCAGCTCGCCCAAAGCGACGGGATCTCGGTCAACGGCAGCGACCTGTCCTACCAGCAGCAGGCCACGGCGCAGGTGTTCGCGGAGGAGTTCTTGACCAAGTCCTCGGCCGGCACGACCGGCATCCAGACGACAGGCAACGCGCAGTCGACGCAGGCGCAGACCGCTCTGGACGCGTACCAGTCGCAGGGGTTCTTGACCACCTCCGGCGAGCCATCCACGCAGGCGACGCTCGCCGTCGTGGTGACGCCGCAGGTCGCGCCCGCCGACGGCACCGCTGACCCGCTGGCGCAGGTGCTCGGGCCGTTCGCGGAGGAGCTGGCCAAGTACAGTTCGGGAACCGTCGTCGCCGGTACCCAGGCAGCGTCCGGTGCCGGCAGCCCGATCGCCGAGCTGCGCGCGACCAGCAGCGTCAGCAACCAGGTGTCCAGCGTCGATGACGCGGACTCCGTGCGCGGGCAGGAGTCGGTGGTGGCGGCGCTCTACTCCACGCTGTCCGGCGGCCAGGCGCAAAGCTACGGGATCAGCGCGGGGACGTATCCCACGCTGAACCCGGCCACGTTGCCCAGCCCGTCGGCAACGCCGTCTTCGTCCTCGTCGAAGAAGCCGCACAAGTGAGCGGGAACCGGCTGATCGCCGCGGCGGTGGGCGGCTTCGCCGCCGCCGGAGCCGCCAGGTACGCGTACTCGGTGCTGCGCAGGACGCCGCCCGGCGGAGACAAGCTCTGGGCGCGGACGAACCATCGTGGTGAGCCGGTCACGCTGCTCGAAGGCCCGGCCGTCGCGGCCGGCGCCGTGGTAGCCGCGCTCGGCGCGCATCCCGCGATCGCGGTGGCGGGCGTCGGCGCGGCGGCTTTCGGCGCTTACGACGACCTGGCCGGGTCGGGGGACAGGCGCGGGTTCCGCGGCCATGTGGGCGCGCTGATGCAGGGCGAGGTGACCACCGGTGCGGTCAAGCTCGGCGGCATCGGCGCCACCGGGCTGCTGTCCGCTCTGATGGTCGGCGGCGGCCCCGTCGACGTGGCGGTGAACACGGGGCTGATCGCGGGCGGGGCCAACCTGCTGAACCTGTTCGACCTGCGGCCGGGGCGCGCGATCAAGGTCGCCGTGGCATCTGGTGCCCTGCTGAGCCTGACTTCGCCGGCCGCTGCGGAGTCCGCCGCGCCAGCGGTGGGGGCCGCGCTGGCATTGCTGCCGGAAGACCTCGGCGAGCGGGCCATGCTCGGCGACTCGGGGGCGAACGTTCTTGGCGCCATGCTCGGCACCGCTGCCGCGGTCAGCCTGCCGCGTTCTGCCCGGCTAGTGGTCCTGGCCGGTATCGCCGGACTCACCGCTGCCAGCGAGAAGGTCAGCTTCACCAAGGTGATCGAGCGGACCCCGGCGCTGCACTGGCTGGACATGCTGGGCAGGCGTCCTGCCGCCGCGCCCGTGCCGAAGATTCCCGTGCCCGCCACGCCCGAGGAGTGACCGCACCCGTGGCCGAGCGGGGGGCTGCTCGGCGACCGGGAGCAGGGGGTTTCGGACGCGCCGCGGTGATGATCGGCGCGATCACCATGCTGGCGCGCGTCATCGGCTTCGGCCGCCAGCTCGTGTTCGCGCACACCGTCGGCTCCGGCTGCATCGGCACCGCGTACACGACGGCCAACATGGTGCCGAACATCATCTACGACATCGTCGCCGGCGGCGCGCTGACCGCGATCGTGGTGCCCGTCCTGGCCGGTTCTGCGGACCGGGATTTTGTCCGGCAGACGTCGTCGGCGCTGCTCACCTGGACGGTGCTGCTGCTCGCGCCCGTCTGCGTCGTCGTGGTGGCCATCGCCGAGCCACTGGTGTCGGTGCTACTGGGGCACGCCTCCGGCTGCCAGCGGGCCAGCATGGTGACGATCGCGGCGCACATGCTGATGGTGTTCGCACCGCAGATCCTGCTGTACGGGCTGGCCGTCGTGCTATACGGCATCCTCCAGGCACACCGGCGGTTCGCCTCGCCGGCGCTCGCCCCGGTGCTGTCCAGCCTGGTGGTGATCGGCACCTACGCGTGGTTCGGTTCCGGCCGGTACGGCACCGACCTGGCTTCGTTGCCGGCATCGGGGTGGATCATTCTCGCCGTCGGCACAACGGCGGGGGTTCTCGCCCTGGTGCTGACGCCGCTTGGCCCGTTCGTGCGGTTGCGGCTGGGCCTGCGGCCCACACTGCGGTTCCCGGCCGGTGTCGGCGCGCGAGTCAGGTCGCTGGCTGTGGCCGGCATCGCGACGCTGATCGCGCAGGACACGGCCACGATCGCGGTAATCGTGCTCGCCAACGCGCGCGGCGGCGGTAACGGCGCGCTGGTCCTGTACAGCTACGCCTGGGCGGTGTTCTTCCTGCCGTACGCGGTCCTCGCGGTCCCGATCGCGACCAGCGCGTTCACCTCGCTGTCCGAGCTTGCCTCAGGTCCCGGTTTCGACGACGTGTGCGCGTCCTCATCCAGGGCGGTGCTCGTCGCGTCCTGGCTGGGCGCGGCCGGGATGGCGGGCGTGTGCGTGCCGCTGGCCCGGGTGTTCGAGTCGCATGCCGACCAGGCCGGCGACGCGCGGACGCTGGCTCTCGCGTTCGCGCTGTTCGCGCCTGGCCTGATCGGTTACGGGCTGATCGCCCATCTGTCCCGGGTGCTGTACGTCGCCAGGCGGAACCGCGCCGCCGCCTTCGCGGTCAGCGGCGGGTGGATCCTGGTGATCGTCGCTGACCTGCTGATCGTGCCGTTCGTCCGCTCGTCGTGGGTGGTGCCAGCGCTGGGGATCGGCACCTCGATCGGGCTGAGTTGCGGCGGCATCGCGCTGCTCGTGCTCGTCCGGCGGTACCGGGGTCTTTCCGCTCTGCGTGGGTGCGCGCGCGCCTGCGGCGCTGGGCTGGCCGGCGGTCTTGGCGGTGCCGTGGCCGGCTGGCTGGTCTCGCGCGCGGTGCCCGTTCACGGGTACCTGAGCGCCGTTGGCGTGACACTGTTGTGTGCCGTGGTTGTGCTGGTGGTGTTCGGCGCGATCGCGGCGCTGCTCGACGGGGGAGACCTGCGCGCGGTGCTGCGTAAGGTGGTGCGCTCGTGAGGGTCGCGTACGTGGTGGGCACCAGCGGCGGCGGGACCGGCCGCCATGTGCGGATGCTGGCCTCCGGCTGCCTGGCCCGCGACGTTCCCGTGGCGGTGTTCGGTCCCGCCGCAGCCGGGCGAGACTTCGGATTCCCCGCGTTCACCGCCGTGGAGATCACGGACCGGCCCCGGCCGCGGGACGCGGCGACGATCAGGCGGCTGCGCCGGTTGCTCAGGCCTGGCTTCGACGTCGTGCACGCGCACGGGATGCGTGCCGGAGCGCTCACCGCGCTGGCGCTGACCGGAACGCGGCGCCGGCCCCGGCTTGTCGTCACCGTGCACAACGCGCCGGTCGCCGGCGGTGCCGTCGGTGCCGTGTACCACGCGCTTGAGCTGATCGTGGCGCGCCGGGCCGACATGGTGCTGTGCGTGTCCGCCGACCTGGAAGAACGGATGCACGCGGCCGGAGCGCGCCGGGTCGGCCACGCGGTGGTCGGCGCACCGCC
>DASXDG010000125.1:0-32586 GCA_036490795.1 Streptosporangiaceae bacterium | reverse complement strand
TTTCGGCGGCATCGTCCTGCTGTCCTGCTATAGCGGCCAGCAGAAGATCCAGAACGAACCGTCGCTGGCCGGGCTCCTGGCCCGTGAACTGTCCGGACACGCCGCCCCAGGTACGGCGGTGTCGGGCGCGAACGGGTATTCCTTCGGCAGCCCCGAATTCCGCCGCTCCGGCCGTAGCAGCGTCCTTCCTGAGGAGCTCGCCACGTTCTATAACGCCGCCGACAACCAGCGGATGGCCACCGCGTGGCTGGCACGCAAACCCACCCATACCGAGGGCGTGCTGGAGGAGAAGCTGGACATCGTCGTCGACACGGGCAAGACCATCCTGGAGAACCTGGAAACGCTCGAGCAGCCGGAGAAGTCCCCACGGGAGACCGCGCTGGAGTACGTGGCGTCCTTCGCCGTGGACGCCAAGGAGATCGAGAACCAGCTGAGGCGTGTTCTCGTCAACATAAGGAAGCAATCGGTCGCCGCGATGACCGAGTACCTGGTAGATCCCGTCAACGGCGAGCTAGTCGACGTCATCAACTGGAACAACGCGATCGACCGGCAGTACAAGCTGTTCAAGGACCTCTACCTCTGGGCGCCTGACGGAACAGCCTTCACGACCGCGCAAGTAGCGTAGCGGGCGGAGTGCTAGTTCCAGGCATTAACGCACATTTGCCCGCCGAGGATAGCGTTGAGGGCTAGCATGGTCGCGTTATGGCAGCTCACGCCGACGCCGCCAGTCCCTATCCGTAGGGGGAGTCCGTTGCGCACTACTCAACATGCGCATTCCGGAAAACGACGCCGTTGGCTGCTGCCAATCGCCGCAATAGTCGTGCTCGCGGTCGCAGGCATTACCAGCATCGTGGCGAGAACTATGACCTCGGCGCCAAACCTTACCAGCACCGCGGCCAAGGGCGAGATCCCGGACGTAACCGCCCCGAGTGCGGCGGCCGCGAGCGCGGCTATCCCGAGCTTCTGGTCGCACGATTCCGCACCGTCGGCAACGACCGTCAACCAGGCCAGCAGCGTCGAACTGGGGATGAGATTCCAGACCTCGACCTCGGGCACGGTGTCGGGCGTAGCTTTCTATAAGGATGCCCGGAACACAGGCGTCCACGTCGGCAGCCTGTGGAACAGCAGCGGAGACCTGCTCGCCCGGGTGACCTTCACGCACGAGACGCGACGCGGGTGGCAGACCGCGCAATTCAGCAGGCCTGTAACCGTTGCGGCGGACACCACGTACACAGTCTCCTACTACGCGCCAAATGGCCATTACTCGTACACGCACAGCTATTTTACGAAGGCTATTCGGCGGGACGGCCTGACGGCACCGGCAGGCAATGGCCAGTACGCCTATGGCAATAGCCATGCCTTCCCGCATACCTCGTACGAGGGCACCAACTACTGGATTGACGTGCTGTTCACCAGCAGCCTAGGCGCAGTCCCACCGCCGGCTACCACGGCACCGGCTACCACGGCGCCACCCACGACGGCGCCAGTCACCACGGGCCCAGTCACCACGCCGCCCACCACAATGCCGCCGGCCGGCGGCACCTCCTACGTCACGCCGGGAACGGCGGGATACCGCGGTCCCGTGTCCGCGCTGACGGTCTACTCGGCCGCCAACGGGCGCGTGCCGGCGAACGGTGATTGTTCGTGGGATCAGACCTATAAGTACCTCCGCTGCGATTCCACTAACCTGACCCTCGACAATGTCTATATCCAGGGCGGGCTCTACTGGGATGGCTGCGGCAACCTGACCTTGGAGAACAGCGTCTTCGACTGGTACCCCAGCCAGACGTGGCATGACGTCTACGACGCGTGCACCTCACCGCAATCTGGCGCCACGATCACGGCAACTAACAGCACGTTTGAGACCAGTCCGGGAGTCATGGCGTACACCGGCGGATCTGATATCGGTGGCATCACCGACTACACCGGAACCGTGGCTTATGTGATCACGCATTCGCTGATCCAGGGCTTCTCTCAGGGCTTTGATCCCGGCTCGGACAGCGTGATCAAGGACAATGAGATCTACGTTAAGGATAATGTCTGCCACGATGGCACCATCTGCCACGGCGACGGCCTGTTCAGCCAGGGCGGAAACAATATTGTGTACGAGGATAATTACATCGTCGTACCAGGTGATGCGACGGCGGCTATCTTCTACCAGTCCAGCCCGCTCTCTTCAGGTAACTCCGTCATAGGGAACTATCTGAAGGGCGGCGCCTACTCCCTCTACAACCAGACCTCGGTCGGTCTCATGGTGGAGGACAACGTCTTCGCCGGAGCCACCTACGGAGACTGCGATCTCTATAGCACCGCCTCATGGGGGACTTGGAGCGGCAACACAAATCCAGGCGGCACGCCGGTGACCACGAAGGGCGAAGGCTGCTGAGGGTAGCGGATACCCTCAGCCGGACGCGCCGTCCATGCCTAGGACATGCGGTGCTGGCTGCCAGCTCGGCTGACCGTGCAGTTCGGCGCCAGAGCCGGGCGTCACCAGCACGAGGTCGCCGACAGCGGAGGCGAGCGACTCGCGCGCTTGCGGGTCGAGACCGTCGTCGGTGATCAGCGTGTGCGCCATGCCAAGCGGGCCGATCCGCGCCAGTCCGACGGTCCGCCACTTGGTGTGATCGGCAATGACAACGGTGCGCCGGGCGCTGCTCACGAGCGTGCGGTTCGTCTCCGCCTCGGCCATGTTCGGAGTTGTGAAGCCGGCCTTCGGATCCATGCCGTGGACACCGAGGATGAGCACGTCTACGTAGAACGATTTGATTGCAGCGTCCGCTACGGGGCCGACGAGGGCATTCGACGGCGTCCGGATGCCACCGCTGAGGATTACTGTTGAGTCATGTTTTGTTCTGCGGAGCTCTTCGGTCAAGCTGATTGAGTTTGTCAGCACGGTGATACCTGGCGGGAGCCACCGTGCCAGCCCGCAGGTTGTGGTGCCGCCCGACACGGCGATCGAGTTGCCAGCATAGACGAGCGCCGCGGCGGCCCTGGCGATCGCCACCTTCTCGTCCGGATACTGGCTGAGCTTGGATTCGAAGTCGGGTTCGTCGGCGCTGTTACCTGGCAGGATCGCGCCGCCGTGCACCTTGGTCAGGAGTCCGGCGTTCTGCATCACGTCCAGGTCGCGACGCACGGTCATATCGGAGACGCCGAGCATAACGACCAGGTCCGCGACGCGGACCGCGCCGTCGTGCTGTAGCGCCTGCGCGATGCGCTGACGGCGCTGACTGGCCAGCACCTAGACCACCTCTCTCCGGCTCTGTCCGGCGTCCCGGATCTTGCTCAACAATAAGATCTCCGCCTTCCGGGCGTAGCCTCAACAATAAGACACAGAACCCGTAGCAATCTAGATGGTTTTTTATGGTGATTGATTGACATCTGAACAACAACGGGTCCAAGATGCTGATGATCATGGTGTTGTTGCCATCAATCCGCCGTTGACCTGCGGCGGAGGCTACTGCTTTGGACCGGAGGAGGTGAGGGCCCGTGCCGTCGAAGGCTGTGCCATCACGATCGGATTCGTCAGGATCAGCGCCGTCGAGGCTCGCATCAGTGCGGAGGATGCGCACGAGCCTGAGCCTGACCACCGCCGCACTGGCCGCCGCGGTGGGCATTGCCGCATGCGGCGGAGGAGCAACCGGAGCATCCGGAGCAGGCGGCGCGGGTGCTCCCGGGCAGCCGGGCAGTTCCGCCGGCTCCACGGGCTCCAGCGGTTCCTCCACGGCAGCGTTCGACCCGGCACACGAGGGCGGGACGCTGCACCTGCTTGCTCAGTCGGCCGGCGGCACGCTCGATCCTCAGGTGAACTACACGCTCCAGTACTGGCAGCTCTACCAGGGTGTCTACGATCAGCTCGTCACGTTCGCGCGGGTAGGCGGGCAGGCTTCCAACACGATCGTGCCCGACCTGGCGACAGCGATGCCGACGGTGACCGACGGCGGCAAGACCTACACATTCACGCTGCGGTCGGGCATCAAGTTCTCCACCGGTCAGCCGGTAACCGTCGCCGATGTTCAGGCCTCGTTCCAGCGGCTGTTCAAGGTGTCCAGCCCCAACGCCGGCTCCTGGTACAACGTCATCGTCGGGGCGACGGCCTGCCTCAGCAAGCCAGCCACCTGCACGCTGAACGGCGGCGTCGTGGTCAACTCCTCGGCTAACTCCGTCGTCTTCCACCTCACCCAGCCCGATCCGGAGTTCCTGGACCAGCTCGCGATGCCGTTCGCGTCGGTCCTCCCGGCCGGCTCCCCGGCGCACGACGCGGGCACTAATCCGATCCCGGGCACCGGCCCGTATTACTTCTCGAGCTACCAGCCCACAAACGCGCTGGTCATGAAGCGCAACCCGTACTTCAAGCAGTGGTCAACCCAGGCCGAGCCGTCGGGCTACCCGAACGAGATCGAGGAGACGTTCGGCCTCAGTGCTGAGGCGGAGGTGACCGCGATCGAGAACGGGCAGGCCGACTGGATGTACGACGCGCCCCCTCCCGACCGCTTGTCCGAGCTCTCCTCGAAGTACGCCAGTCAAGTGCACATCAACAGCCTGACCGCCATGTGGTACCTGGCGATGAACACCAACCTGCCGCCGTTCAACAACGTCAAGGTCCGCCAGGCGGTGAACTGGGCGATCGACCGCAACGCGGTCATCCGCCTGTACGGCGGGCCGCAGCTCGCGGCCCCCGCGTGCACGATCCTGCCGCCCGGCATCCCCGGTCACGTCAGCTTCTGTGACTACACCGCGAGTGGCGGCAGCACGTGGACCGGCCCGGACATGGCAAAGGCCAAGGCGCTTGTCAAGGCATCGGGCACCGCGGGACAGTCGGTGGGCGTCGTGGTGCAGAACGACCCGGTGAACGAGTCCATCGGCGAGTACGTGCAGAGCGTCCTCAACCAGCTGGGGTACAAGGCGACGCTCAAGCCCCTCTCGGACAACATCCAGTACAACTACATCCAGAACACCAATAACCATGTTCAGATCAGTCTGACTCAGTGGTACCAGGACTATCCGACCGCGTCCGACTTCCTCCAGGTACTGCTGTCGTGTGCCTCGTTCCATCCGGGCAGTGACAGCTCCATCAACATCGCCGGCTACTGCGACAAATCGTTCGACGCGCAGATGAGCACGGCCGGTACCGAGCAGGAATCCAATCCATCGGCCTCCAACGCGCTGTGGGGCAAGCTCGACCAGGAACTCATGGCACAGTCACCCCTGGCGCCGCTGATCACGCCGCGGCTGATCGACTTCGTGTCCGGCCGCGTCCATAACTACTCGTTCAGCCTGCAGTACTACATGAACGTCGACCAGCTCTGGCTGCAGCCGTGACAGGCGGCCTGGCATGACCGACGCTGCCGTGCAGGGACCGCCCGCACGCCTGGAGGAGACCGCGGCGCCCTCGCGGGCGGCCTCTCGCGGACCCTGGCGACAGGCACTGAGACAGATCGCCAGGGACCGCGTGGCCGTGGGGTCCGCGGTGCTCCTTCTGCTCATCCTCGCCGTATGCCTGATGGCGCCGCTGTACGCGCATTACATCGCGCACACCAACGCCTTCCAGTCCAACGTTCTCGGCACGACCATCGTCAACGGCAAGACGGTCCCGGTGCTGCAGCCCAACACCAAGGGTCTCGGCCTCGGCTCCACTCCGATCGGGCCGACGTGGCATTTCAGCCACTACTTCCTCGGCGCCGACCAGCAGGGCAGGGACGTGATGGCCCGGCTGCTGTACGGCGGCAGGAACACGCTGCTCATCGGAACGGCCGCCGCGGTGATCTGCTGCGCCGTGGCCGCGGTGCTCGGACTGGTGGCCGGCTACTTCGGCGGATTCGTCGACTGGGTCCTGTCCCGGGTGTTCGACATCATCTGGGCGTTCCCGATCTACCTGCTGGCTATCTCGCTGGCGGTGGTCCTGCTGACCAGCGGCCTCCATCTGGGTCCCATCCAGATCGGCGCGGGCAGCCTGCTGCTGCCGATCATCATCATCGCGCTCATCTACGTGCCGTACGTCGCCAGGCCGCTGCGCGGTCAGGTGCTGTCGCTCAAGGAACGGGAGTTCATCCACGCGGCCGTCGGCGTGGGCGCCTCGGACGGACGCATCATCAGCAAGGAAGTCCTGCCCAACATCCTCCCGTCGATCATCGTCTACCTGCCGCTGATGATCGCTCTGAGCATGCTGACCGAAGCGGCGATGTCGTTCCTGTCGATCGGCGTCCAGCCGCCGCAGGCCAGCTGGGGAACCATCGTCAACGACGGCATGACCCTGCTGTATAACCGTCCCGCCGTGGCCATCGCGCCCGGCGTCATGCTGGTCATCACCACGGTGGCCCTCAACTTGCTCGGCGACTCGGTGCGCGACGCGCTCGACCCGCGCGCGAGGCTGCGGGGTTCGGTCTGATGCTCAGGTTCATCCTCAAGCGCCTGCTCGCCACGGTCCTGGTGCTGTTCGCCATCAGCGTGCTGGTGTTCTTGATCTTCTTCGCCACCCCGGGCGTCGATCCCGCCGCCCGGATCGCCGGCAGGGGCGCCAGCCCGGCGGTGCTCGCTCAAGTGCGCCAGACGTTCGGCCTGACCCGGCCGATGCCGATCCGCTACCTGCTGCTGATGAAGCAGTTGTTCATCACGCGCGATCTCACCTCCTACGTCAACATCGGGGAGAAGATCGTCCCGCAGATACTGCAGGCAGCCCCCGTGACGCTGTCGCTCGTCGTCGGCGCGGCGGTGCTCTGGCTGCTCTTCGGCATCGTCAGCGGCGTGCTTGCCGCCAGCCGCCGCGGTTCGCTGATCGATCCCATCGTGATGACCGTGGGCCTGATCGCTCTGTCCGTCCCCGCGTACTGGCTCGGCGAGATGGTGAACCTCGTCACGCAGAGCAGGCTCCACTCCAGCGTCTTCTCCTGGGTGCCGCCACTGGGGTACGTCAGCTTGTCGAATCCCCTCCAGTGGGCGCTGCACCTGTTGTTCCCGTGGCTGACGCTCGCCGCGCTGTACGCCGGGATCTATGCGCGCGTACTGCGCGCCGAACTCGTCAGCGCTCTGGACGAGGACTACGTGCGGACGGCGCGCGCCAAGGGACTGTCGGAACGGCGGATCCTGTGGCGGCACGCCTTCCGCTGTTCCCTGCTGCAGATCGTCTCGCTGTTCGGCCTGGACTTCGGCTCCCTGGTCGGCGGGTCGGCACTGCTCACCGAGGTCGTGTTCGGGCTGCCCGGCGTCGGAATGCTCACCTGGACGTCCCTGCAGAACCTGGACCTGCCGATGATCATGGGGTGCGTCATGTACGCGTCATTCTTCGTCGTGATCGCGAACGCGGTCGTCGACGTCGTCTACGCCTGGCTGGACCCGAGGGTGCGCCGTGGTTAGCCCGAACGCGACTGGCCCGAACGCGACTGGCCCGGCCATGGCTGGCCCGGCGATGGCTGGCCCGGCCATGGCCGGGTCGCAAGCGCCGGTGCTCGAAGTCGAGGACCTCAACGTGCGGTTCCGCACCAGAGCGGGCATCGTGCAGGCGGTCAACGGGCTGTCGTTTCAGGTCGCGCCCGGCGAGGTGCTGAGCATCGTGGGTGAGTCCGGGTCAGGCAAGAGCGTGTCGATGTACTCGGTCATGGGTCTGGTCAAGGATCGCAACGCCACGATCACCGGCAGCGCCAGATTCCAGGGCCAGGACCTCATCGGCCTTGACGACGCCGCCATGGCCGGGATCCGCGGACGGCAGATCGCGATGATCTTCCAGGATCCGATGACCTCGCTGACGCCGGTCTACACGATCGGCTGGCAGATCGCGGAGCAGCTGAGGGCGCACGGAGACTACTCGAAGCGAGCGGCTCGCGAGCGGGCCATCGAGCTGCTGGACGAGGTAGGGATCCCCGATCCCCGGCACCGGGTGGACAACTACCCGCACGAGTTCTCCGGCGGCATGCGGCAGCGGGCGATGATCGCCATGGCGCTCTCGTGCAACCCGAGCCTGCTCATCGCGGACGAGCCCACTACCGCTCTGGACGTGACTATCCAGGCACAGATCCTCGACCTGATGCGCCGGCTCAGGGAGAGGCACGGTTCCTCCATCGTCCTGATCACGCACAACATGGGCGTGGTCTCAGAACTGGCCGATCGCGTGATCGTGATGTACGCCGGGCGCGCGGTTGAGTCGGGCCTGAAGAAGGACGTCATCCGGCGGCCGCGCCACCCCTATACCTGGGGACTACTGGACGCGGTCCCGCGGATCGGCGATGTCCGTGACCGGCTGGCCACCATCCCCGGCTCACCGGTGTCTCCGCTCGCGATGCCCACGGGCTGCCCGTTCGAGCCTCGCTGCGTGCACCGGTTCGACGCCTGCTCGCAGCCGCCGGAACTGACCGGGGACGGCGATCATCTCGATGCCTGCTGGCTGCCCGGCGAGGACCGGGCCGCCCAGCGCCGCACCGTACCGGCCACTGGCGCGAGGCCGCTGGCGGAAGGAAGTCGCGAATGAGTGGCCCTGAGCCCATCCTGCGGGCAGAAGGCGTCGTGAAGACGTTTCCGCAGCGATCCGGCGGCCGCCGGGCCGTGGTCACCGCCGTTGACGGCGTCTCCTTCGAGGTGCGGGCCGGCGAGACGCTCGGGATTGTCGGTGAGTCCGGCTGCGGCAAGTCCACACTCGGACGCTGCCTTGTCCGCCTCACCGATCTCACCGGCGGCCGGGTGATCTTCAAGGACCAGGACATCACGAACCTGTCCCGTCGCCGGCTGCGTCCGATCCGGCACCAGCTGCAGATGATCTTCCAGGACCCGTATGCGTCCCTGAATCCAAGGCGCCGGGTTGGCGACATCGTGGCCGAGCCACTGCGGGTGCACGGGTCCGGTGACGAGAAAGCGATCCAGCGCAGGATCGGTGAGCTCTTCGATCTGGTCAAGCTCGATCCGTCCGCCGCGGTTCGTTATCCGCATGAGTTCTCCGGCGGTCAGCGGCAGCGCATCGGCATCGCCAGGGCACTGGCGCTCAACCCGGCGCTACTGGTCGCGGACGAGCCGGTATCCGCCCTCGATGTCTCGATCCAGGCCCAGGTACTCAACCTGCTCGCCGATCTCCAGCGCGACCTTAACCTCACCTACCTCTTCATCGCCCATGACCTGGGTGTGGTCCAGCACGTTTCCGACCGGGTGGGGGTGATGTACCTGGGCGAGATGATTGAACTGGCGGATGCCGGGCCCCTGTACGCACACCCGCTCCATCCCTATACCGAGGCACTGCTGTCGGCAGTTCCCGAGATCGACGACGACGACCGGCCACCCCGGGAGCGGATCGTCTTGACCGGCGACGTGCCGAATCCGATCAACAGGCCGTCCGGGTGCCCCTTTCATCCGCGTTGCCCGGTCGCGCAGTCTCGCTGCGAGACCGAGCATCCCGCCTTGACCGAACCGGTTCCCGGTCGCCTGGTCGCCTGCCACTTCCCGCGCAACCTGGCCGCGCTGACGGCAGCGGAGATCCCGCGGCTGACCTGACCCGTACCGCCATCTCGCCAAACCGCCTGGCGCGGCCGCCAGCCACGCCACGCGGTCTGTCACCCATCCCGTCCTGGCCGTAACACCGCTCCGTGTGAGCGGAGAGGAGATACCGATGCCAAGACCGATCTGGCTCGCCAGCATCACAATGACCGCACTTGTCGCGGGCGGTGCCGTCGCCGCGACCTCCGTGAGAGCCGAACCCGCGGCCGGCGGCAGTAACGCCGTGACCAGTCACGCGGTGACCTCAGCAGCCAGCGGCCTGGCCAGCACGCCGCCGATGGGCTGGAACAGCTACAATGCCTACGCCTGTGACAACGGCGCGCAGAACATGGAAGCGGTCGCGAAGTTCATCCACGACTCCGGCCTGGAGCGCGACGGCTACGAGTACGTGAACGCCGACGGCTGTTACGACGACCTAGAGGGCCTCGGCAGCCCCAACACATACGGCGTCACCGCGCCGACGCCGCAGGATCCCGAGACGTGCGGCGCGATCAACGGGCGCCTGCCCAACGGGCAGATCTTCGTCAACTCCTACGCCTTCCCGCCCAGCCGGCCGTGTGCCAACAACGGATTCCAGCTCGTCGGCGATCGCCTGCACACGCTCGGGCTGAAGCTCGGCCTCTACCTCGACGCGTCGAACAACTGGAACTGCGAGGAGATCCCCGGCAGCTACGGGTTCGACACGACCGACGCCAGCGCTCTTGCCTCATGGGGGGTCAACTACGTCAAGATCGACTGGGGCTGCGGTGACAGCCTCGTGCCGCCCGCGAGCAACGCGCCGGCAGGCTACACCGGTATCGACGCGGCACCGGGGAATCAGGGCTTCGGCGGACCGACGTTCTCGACGAACCCGGCCTACGCCGGCAGCCAGGAACAGACTCAGATCAAGATGTACACCGCGCTGAGCAACGCGATCCGCGGCACCGGCCGCTCGATCGTCACCAGTTTCGCGGGCGCGGGGACGGTCAACTCGCAGGACTGGGCGTTCCAGGCCGGTGCCCAGCTCGACCGGCCCACCGGAGACGCCAACGCCAACTTCACGGCAACCGGCAAGAAGGCCGCGGGCAGTGTCGTGGGAATCATCAACGCCGACGCGCAGACCTACGACGCGCTGACCGGGCCAGGCCACTGGATCGATCCCGATGCGATGGAGATCGGAAACGGATCGCTGACGCTGGCGCAGGACCAGTCGGAGATGTCGATGTTCTCGGAGATGGCCGAGCCGCTGCTGATGTCGACCAACCTGTGCCCGGGCAACTGCGGTCCCGACACCACGCCCGCGACGTCGGCGCAGCTCGCGCAAGACGTCTCGGTCTTCGGCAACACCCGGGTGATCGCCGTCGACCAGGACAAGCTGGGTAAGCCGGCGCACATCGTCGGAAGCTTCGACGGGACGCACCTGATCATGGCCAAGCCGCTCGCGAACGGCGACGTGGCGGTGACGTTGTTCAACGAGAGCACCACCGACGCGGCGACGATGAGCACCACGGCGGCCGCGGTCGGGCTGCCGAGTGCCTCCTCCTACGCGCTGCAGGACCTGTGGACGGGCCAGTCGAGCACGTCGACGGGGCAGATCAGCGCGACCGTTCCGCCGACCGGCACGGTGATGTTCAGGATCCACCCGGGATCGGCGTCCGCCGCGACCGCGGCGCAGGGCGCCAGCACCACGAGCACCGCCACGGTCACCCAGCCGCGCAGTGACTCCGCCCCGCAGACGGCCGCGTTCGGGAGCCAGGCCACCCCGGCCAACCTCCTTGGCGTCACGTGCGAGTCGGCGTCGCAGTGCACGGCGGTGGACAACGCCGGCACCAAGGCGGACTTCAACCCGGCTGGCGGCCGGTCCGCGGCCGTCGGCATCGACCCCGGCAAATCGCTGGTCTCGATCTCCTGCCCCGGCAAGACGCAATGCACGGCGCTGGACAGCGACGGAACCGAACTCACCTTCAATCCTGGCCTGGCACTGCCGTTCGGCCAGGTGCGGCACGCGGTCGACGCCGGCAACGAGCCGACGGCGGTGGCGTGCGTCTCCAGCACCCAGTGCACGGTCGTGGACGGGAAGGGAAACGAGGTCACCTTCAACCCGGTTACCGGCCGCACCACCGCCGGGGGCGTGAAGCAGGTCGACCCGTACACCTATCTCGGTGCGGTTTCTTGCCCGTCGGCGACACAGTGCACGGCCGCGGGCGGCGGTGGCAACAACGGTGACACGGAGGTGACCTTCAACCCGCTCACCGGGCAGGCCGGCGCGGCCGCAGTGACCTCGCTCGACTCGGCCACCGTCAACGGTGTCTCCTCGGTGTCGTGTCCGTCGGCGCAGCAGTGCACGGTCGTCGACGGGAGCGGCAACGAGCTGACGTTCGACCCGCAGACCGGGACGGTCAACGCGGCGGGCGTGGCGCCGCTCGAGGGCGCCAACCTGCCCGCGGGCCTCGGCGTCATGACCTCGGTGTCCTGCCCGTCGGCCGGTCAGTGCACCGCCGTTGATGCCAGCGGCAAGGAAGTGACGTTCAACCCGGCCACCGGAACGGTCAACGCGGCCGGCGCGAAGCTGGCAGACCACGCGGGCGGCCTGGAGTCGGTGTCCTGCCTCGCGACGCGAGCGCAGTGCACCGCGGTGGACCTCACCGGCCACCAGGTCACGTTCAACCCGGCAAGCGGAGCCGTCATCGGATCGGCAGTCGTGGACGGAGCCGCCGCGCGGTTCTAGGGTCTTGTAATGGCGGCGTGGGTGCCTGCCAGGTCAGGCACCCACGCTCCGCCGGATATTTCAGTGTGAGTAAGCGCCCGCGTCGAGGTCCTCGATGAGGGTCGGGCCGGTGGGCGTCCAGCCGAGGAGTTCCCGTGTCCGGGTGCTCGTCGCCGAGAGATCCATGCCGAAGAAGGTGCCGATCCAGCCGAAGTGACCCTGGACGTCATCGGGAGCGATCGAGGTGACGGGCAGGCTGAACGCGCGGCCGATGGCCTCGGCGATGTCGCGGGTGGGAACCCCTTCTTCCGCGACGGCGTGCAGGCGAGAACCGGCCGGTGCCTTCGCGAGTCCGAGGGTGATCAGGCGGGCGGTATCGGACCGGTGCACGGCGGCCCACCGGTTGGTCCCGTCTCCCGGGTAACCGGAGACGCCCTTCTCGCGGGCAATGGCGGAGATTATCGCGATGAAGCCGTGATCGCTCGCTCCGTGCACGGTCGGCGCGAAGCGCAGGCTCACCGAGTGCACGCCGCGGCCGACGAACTCGAGCGCGAGGTTCTCGCTGCCTCCACGCGGCGAATCCGGGCCATGGAACGGGGAGGCGTCGTCCTCGCTGACGGGCCTGCCCTGGGCGAGACCTGCCACACCCGAGGCCACCAGGAAGGGCCGGCCGGTGCCGGACAGCGCATCGCCTATGGTCTGCACCGCGGCCCGCTCGGCGGCGCTCGTGCCCGCCATGTCGGACCAATCGTGCTTGTTCGCGAGATGGATGACGGCCTCGGCGGCTTCAGCGCCCGCCTGGATGCTCGCGAGATCATCGAGGTCGCCGCGGCGGACGTGAGCCCCTTTCGCCTCCAGGGCGGCGGCGGAAGCATCGGACCTGGCGAGCCCGGTGACCTCATGGCCGGCGGCGAGAAGTTCATCGACGGTGGCGGAGCCGATCCATCCGGAGGCTCCGGTGACGAATACGCGCATGGCACTACTTCCCTTCGGCTCCGCCCGTAGCGGAGCGGCACATCCACTGATGTCAGTGACTGATGTCAGTTACGGACATCACTATACCTTCTATGTCGGTCACTGTCATCACTGGGCTGAAAGACCTAGACTGGAGGCATGGTGCGTTGGGAGCCGGGCGCGAGGCAGCGACTGCAGGGGGCGGCACTTGAGCTGTTCGCCGCCCGCGGGTTCGAGGAAGTGACGGCCGCGGAGATCGCGCAATCCGTCGGTCTTACCGAGCGCACCTTCTTCCGGCACTTCAGCGACAAGCGCGAGGTGCTGTTCTACGGGCAGGATCAGTTCCTCCAGGCGTTCATCGACGGAGCGGACGCCGCACCGCCAGGCGCGTCCCCGTTCGAGGTCATAGCCTGCGTGCTGCGCTCCGCGGCGTCGTTCTTCCCGGACGAGCGTCGCGCGCAATCCCGCATGCGGCAGTCGGTGATCGACCAGAACCCCGCTCTCCGGGAACGCGAACTGCATAAACTCGCCGGCCTTGCCACAACGATCGCCGCGGCGCTGCGCGCGCGAGGCGTCGGTGAGCCGGCCGCCACTCTGGCCGCGCAGACCGGCACCACGGTGTTCGGAATCGCGTTCGCGCAGTGGATCCGCGAAGGCGAAACCCGGTCCCTGTCCGGCATAGCGTCGGATGTCCTGCGCGAGCTGTTCGACCTGACGGCGGCGCTGGGTCTGGGTAGTTCTGCCGGTTCAGGTACACGCGCAGACTCCGCGCCGAACTGACGGAACTGGCGATGGCTCAGGCCGGCCAGCATGGCGATAGCCAGCGGCGATTAACGCGGTAATTCCGTCCAACGCGGCAAATAATGCTGCTGTGAGCAGCCACTTCTTCCGCGTTGGAACAATGTTCCGCGCTAAACGGCGACGTCAGCGGTGCTGGACGGGACACCATGACGCTCGCGCATCGGTGCAATTGCTGGTATCAGCGGGGTAAGCGATGCGCCTGAGCCGCGGGACGGCGGCTCGCCGCTATCCGGCCCGGCCGAGAGCGAGTCGGCCGGGAGCGGCCCGGCCGGGAGCGACCCGGGCTGGCGGATATGCGAGGCTCAGGCGTATGCCGCATGCTGATCCCGAGACCGCGCCCCGGCTGCTTGCCCTCAGCGACCTCCACGTGGCCTACCCGGAGAACCGCAAGATCGTGGAGGAACTCCGGCCGGGACGGGCGACGGACTGGCTCTTGCTGGCGGGCGATGTCGGCGAGTTCGCGGCCGACATCGAGTGGGCGCTGCGCACGCTCAGCGAACGGTTCGCGACCGTCGTCTGGGTGCCCGGGAATCACGATCTGTGGACGCACCCGCGCGATCCTGTCCAGGTGCGAGGCGAGCAGCGGTACCAGTACCTGGTCCAGGTGTGCCGCGGCCTGGGCGTCGTCACCCCGGAGGACCCGTACCCGGTGTGGGAAGGTCCGGTCGGCCCGGTCACGATCGCGCCGCTGTTCCTGCTCTACGACTACACCTTCCTCCCCGAGGGCGCGCAGACGAAGGAGGAGGCGCTGGCGATCGCCTACGAATCCGGCATCGTGTGCAACGACGAGCGGTTCCTCCATCCCGACCCGTACCCGAGCCGGGAGGCCTGGTGCGCGGCCAGGATCGAGACGGCCGAGCGCAGGCTGGCCGCGCTGGACCCGGCGCTCCCGGTCATCTTCGTGAATCACTATCCGCTGGTCCGCGAGCCCACCAGGGTCCTGCGCTACCCGCAGTTCGCCCAGTGGTGCGGCACCACCCGTACCGCTGACTGGCACCTGCGCTTCAACGCCACCGCGGTGGTTTACGGCCACCTGCACATTCCCCGGGTCACCTCGTATGACGGCGTCCCGTTCACCGAGGTCTCTGTCGGCTACCCGAGGGAGTGGCGGGAGTGGCAGCGGCGCGGGTTCGAGGTGCGGGTCCCGCGCCAGATCCTGCCACCGCCCGGCTAAGCCGGCGGCCGGGCGGCTGTTAATGTGCACACGTGGCTGCGAGCGAATCTGAGGAGCTGCTGCCGGCAACCCAGCGGGCACTGCTGCACCGGGTAGCCGTGGGGCAGGCGGAAGGCCGGACACCCTCACTGGTCGGGGCGATCGTGCGGGACGGCGGCCGGGTGTGGTGCGGCGCGCGGAGCATGATCGAGGATCACGAGCCGGACGGGAACATCCAGTACCGCATCGGCTCGATAACCAAGACGTTCGTCGCGGTGCTGATCATGCGCCTGCGTGCGGAGGGGCTGCTCGACCTGGCCGACCCGGTCGGCAAGTACCTGGATCCCGGCGAGGCCGGTTCCGCGACTATCGGGCAGTTGCTGTCGCACACGGCGGGACTGGCCGCCGAGTCCCGCGGGCCGTGGTGGGAGCGAACGCCGGGTGAATTGCGGCCGTCGCTGCCGGACATCCTCGGCGACCAGTCACGGCCATTGCCCGCCGGGCGCCAGTTCCACTACTCCAATCCCGGGTTCGCGCTGCTCGGCGCCCTCGCGGCCGAACTGCGCGGACATAGCTGGGATGAAGCGGTGCGCCGCGAGATCCTCTCGCCCCTCGGTATGACCCGGACCACGGTCCGGGCGCAATCACCGCACGCGGGCGGCTTCGCCGTGCATCCATGGGCGGACCTGATGCAGCCAGAACCCGCCGAGCACACTGGCCACATGGCCCCAGCCGGGGACCTGTGGTCGACGGCCGACGACATGTGCAGGTTCAACGCGTTCCTGCTCGATGGCGATGACCGGGTGCTGCCCGCCGCGACGCTGGAGGAGATGCGGACGAACGCCGCGCCCATGCCGGGCAGCGGGAGCGGATACGGCTTCGGCATCCAGATCATGGAGCGCGAGGGCAAGACCTTTTACGGCCACGGCGGGTCGATGCCCGGGTTCCTGGCCACGGTGCTGGTCTCACCGGACGACGGGCTCGGCGTGGTGACGCTGTCCAACGCCACCTCGGGAGTGGCGATCGGCGAGATCGCCGCCGACCTCATCGAGATCGTCGCGAAGAACGAACCGCGCATGCCGCAACGGTGGAAACCGCGCGCCGGCATCGGCCCTGAGCTCCTGTCGATGACGGGCCTGTGGTACTGGGGACCGCGCGCGACCATCCTGCGGCTGCTGTCCGCCGACATGCTGGAGCTGGCGCCTGCCTCCGGCCCCGGCCGTGCGTCCCGCTTCCGCGCCTCGGGCGACGGGACCGGCACCTGGGCCGGGCTGGACGGCTACTACACCGGTGAGACGCTCCGCGTCGTCCCGGCCGCCGGTGGCGTTGCGGAATACCTGGACCTGGGCACGTTCGTCTTCACGCGCGAACCCTACGGGCCTGGCTCCCCGGTCGCTGCCCGGCCGCACGATGACGGGTGGCAGGCGGGCTTACCGGGGGACGGCCGAGGACTGTCCCGCTGGTCTTTGGTTTAGTTAAAGGGTGTCGTCGAATGGGAAGTCAGAGCACGATTTCGTAGTCGTGGCGAGCCGGCTGCCGGTTGACCGGGTGGAAAGCCCGGATGGCGGGCAGGAGTGGCGGCCAAGCCCTGGCGGCCTGGTCACCGCCCTCGAGCCGGTAATGCGCGAGGCCGGCGGCGTCTGGATCGGCTGGTCGGGCGACGCCGGGCCGGCTCCCGGTCCGTTTGAGGTGGGCGGCCTGCATCTGGTCGGCCTTGGCCTGTCCGAGTCCGAGGTCAGCCGCTTCTACGAGGGCTTCTGCAACGCCACGCTGTGGCCTCTTTACCACGATGTCATCGCGCCACCTCAGTTCCACCGCAGCTGGTGGGAGGCGTACGTCGCGGTGAACAGGCGCTTCGCGCGGGCCGCGGCCGAGCAAGCGGCACCAGGGGCGACCGTCTGGGTGCACGACTACCAGCTCCAGCTGGTCCCGCAGCTGCTCCGCGAGCAGCGCGGCGACGTGCGGATCGGATTCTTCAACCACATCCCGTTCCCCGGCTACGAGATATTCGCCCAGCTTCCCTGGCGCCGCCAGGTGGTGCAGGGCCTGCTCGGCGCGGACCTGCTCGGGTTCCAGCGCCAAGGGGACGCGGCCAACTTCCTGCGCGCCTGCCGGCGGGCCACCGGGCTGCCCACCAGGGGAGCGATGGTACGGGCAGGGGGGCGGGAGATCCAGGCGGCAGCGTTCCCGATCTCGATCGACGCGTCAGGCCTGGGGGAGCTCGCTCGCCAGGATGAGGTCGTCAAGCGGTCCCGCCAGATCCGGGAGAGCCTCGGCGATCCGGCGCTTGTCATGCTCGGCGTGGACCGGCTGGACTACACCAAGGGAATCCTGCACCGGCTGCGGGCGTACGGAGAGCTGGTGAAGGAGCAGCGCCTCGATCCTGGAGTGGTGCTGATCCAGGTCGCCAGCCCCAGCCGGGAACGCGTCGAGGCGTACCGGACGCTCCGCGACGAGGTCGAGGTGATGGTGGGCCGCACCAATGGCCAGTACGGGGATGTCGGCTACGCTCCCATCCACTACCTGCACCAGTCTTTCCCGCGCGAGGAGATGGCCGCGCTCTACCTGGTGGCCGATGTAATGCTGGTGACCCCGCTGCGCGACGGCATGAACCTGGTGGCCAAGGAGTACGTCGCGTGCCGGAACGACGAGAACGGCAGGCTCGTGCTGAGCGAGTTCACCGGGGCCGCCGACGAGCTGGCCGGTGCCTTCCTGGTCAACCCGCACGACATCCAGGGGATGAAGGACGAGATCGTCCAGGCCGCGACCGCCGGCCCGGCCGAAGCGCGCCGCCGCATGCGGTCCATGCGGCGGCGCGTGTACAGCCACGACGTGGCCCGCTGGGCGGCCAGCTTCCTCGACACGCTGCGTCAGATACGCACCGAGGAAACTGACCGGTAACCGCCTCACGACGACAGGGTCCAGGCCTCGTCGGGACCGCCGTTGCAGGAGTAGACGGTGAGCGGGGTGTTGATCACCTTCGTGTACTTGGGGTCGTCCAGGCACAGGTGCGGCGACTTGAGCACGAACGGGCCGTCGCTCTGACCGGCTCCGACCCTATGCGTCCACGTCTGGTCGGCCGCCCCGGCGCACTTCTCCAGGAGCAGCTTTGTCCGGTTCCCGCCGCCGTGCGGGTCGGTGAGGCACAGGCCGCCGTGGACGAGAGTCTTGCCGTTGTACGTCCAGGCGCCCATGTAGACGGAGTTGCAACTCCCCAGTACGGCCCTGGCCCCGGGGGCGTGACTCTGCTTGGCGTCCCGCAGGCACATAAAGAAGGCGAGCGGCGCACCCTCGTTCATGTCACCGGTCGGCACCGTGACCATTACCTTCTCCGCTACCGAGTAGGTGAGCACTGCCGCCAGGCTGCCGATGCCCTGCAACGTGGTTGTGGTGTTGACCGAACAGTCGCCGCTCTCCGATGACGGCATGGTGAGCCGGACGCTGTAGGGCGTCTTGCCGGTATGAGATCCGGTGCGGGTCGAGATGGAGCCGCCGTTGACCGAGCAGCTCACCGTCCAGCTGACGGTCGCGTTCTGGCCGGTCTCCGGGCTCCCCTTAGCCGCCACCGACACCGACAGCGGCAACTGGATGTCCACGGCGAAGTTGCACGAGGGCTGGGACGCGGCGTGGGAGCCGCATTGCTGGCTCTCCGTGCTGCGGGCAATGGTGCCGCTCGATGTGCGAGCGTCCGCCGTGCCGGAAAGCGCGTAAACCGTCCCCGCGATCAGTGCCGCCGGGGCCAATACAAATGCCGCACGTCGCAAGATTGCGACCACAAGTACCTCCGGACTATCTGTCATCAATGGATGAATTTAGTATCAAGGTGGTGCGATGCTGAGCAACTGTAGCGGCCAGCTGTGCGGAGCCGGTGGAAATTGACGCAACCGGGCTCATATCCGCGCTGACCGTGATCGGACAAGATCTTGCCGCTCCGACCGCCACCGGCCTAGACTGAATGTTCAGTCAAACCAGCTGGAGGCCTGAGATGGCTGATCTCAACGCCCGCGTAGAAGAACAGATCGCAGAACAGCAGGACATCTTCGTCAGGCGCCAGCCTGAGTCGGCCCGGATGGCTGCCCGCGCGAGTGCGCACCTGGCCGGCGGAGTGACGTCGAGCTGGCAGATCACCGCGCCGCAGCCGGTCTGGCTGAGTCACGGCCTGGGCGGCAACGTCTACGACGTCGATGGCAATGAGTACGTGGACTTGCACGGCGGCTATGGCGCCGCGCTGGCCGGGCACGCGCATCCCGCGATCGCCAAGGCGATCGCGGACCAGGCGTACAAGGGCACGCACTTCGCCCAGCCGACGCCGGACGCGGTGACGGTCGCCGAGGAGCTCAGCGAGCGATTCGGCCTGCCGAAGTGGCGTTTCGCCAACTCGGGCACCGAAGCCACCATGGACGCGGTCCACCTCATGCGCTCGATCACCGGGCGGGACCTGATCATCAAGATCGAGGGCTGCTATCACGGGCACCACGACTCGGTGCAGGTCTCCGTCGCGCCGGACGAGGAGGACGCCGGCCCGGCCGGCAAGCCTAACCAGGTTCCGGCGAGTTCGGGGATACCGGCCGCGATCACCGACCTGACGCTGATCGCCACGTTCAACGATCTGGACAGTGTGGAACGGCTGCTTGACGAGTACCGGGACCAGGTCGCCGGCATGATCCTCGAGCCGATCATGATGAACGCCGGGATCATCGTCCCCCAGCCCGGCTATCTCGCCGCGCTGAAGGACCTGCTGCATTCCCGCGGTGCACTCCTCACCTTTGACGAGGTCAAGACCGGGCTGACCGTAGGGCCAGGCGGAGTGACAAAACAGCGAGGCGTGACACCGGACATCGTGTGCCTGGCCAAGTCGCTAGGCGGCGGAGTCCCCGTGGCGGCGGTGGGCGGGACAAGCGAGGTGATGGAGGAAGTCGCCCAAGGTCGTTATGAGATGGTGGGCACTTTCAACGGAAACCCGCTGGTAATGGCCGCGACCAGGGCAATGCTGACCGAGGTGGCTACGGCGCCGGCCTATCAGCGGATCGAGCGGCTGCGCGCCCGCGCGCAGGAGGGCATCGAGGGCTGGATCGCGCGGACGGGGCTGACCGCGCACGTGGTGACCGCGGGAGCCAAGGGATGCGTGGTGTTCTCGGCCGAGCCGGTGACCAGCTACCGGGGCTTCCTCGGCGCGGACGACACGTACAGCCACGCGCATTGGCTGTTCCAGCACAACAACGGGGTGTTCTTGCCGCCGTGGGGCAAGATCGAGCAGTGGCTGATCTCGGTCCAGCACGACGACGCGGACATTGACCGGCTGGTCGCGAACTTCGGCCTGTTCGCGCGGGCGGTCGGCACATGACCCATCCGAGGCAAGGCTGGCAAGGGCACGGGATGCCGCGCAAGGCCGCACCGCCGGTCACCCGACGGTCGGTGCTACGCGGATTGGCCGCAAGTCTTGGCGCAGAAACACTGCTGGCCGGGTGCGCGTCCGCGCTGGCCGGCACGGGGACGGTGCCGCTGCCCAGGCCGGACCACCCGGTGCGCTGGCCGGTGTTCACCGGCAACTCCCCGATAGCGTCGGGCCTGCCCCAGGAACAGGACGCCACGCTGCAGATTTACACCTGGGTCGCGTACATCAACCAGCAGTGTGTGAACAACTTCGCGAAAAAGTACAAGTGCAAGGTGCAGATCACCACGTTCAACACGATGGACGAGGCGATGTCGAAGCTGCGCAACGGGCTTCCGTTCGACATCTTGATCGGTGCCACGGTCGACGTGCTCGGCCAGCTCATCGAGGCCAAGCTGATCCAGCCGCTCAACCATTCCTACCTCCCGAACATCACCCAGACCTGGCCGGACTTCATCAACCCGTTCTACGACCAGGGCTGGCAGTACACGGTGCCGTACACGATCTACACGACCGGCATCTCCTGGAGTAAGGACCTGGTCGACGAGAACCCGTACACGATGCGCAACGCGTGGACCATGCCCTGGCAGGCCAAGTACAAGGGGCGGGTCGCGATCCTCGACGACTACCGGGAGTCGATCAGCCTCGCGCTGATGAAGAACGGCATCTTCGATCTCAACACCACCGACTACCGGCAGATCGCCCTGGCCAGGCGGACACTGGAAGACCTGGCGCACCTGGTCAACGTCCGCATCGACAACAACGACTACACCGAGGTACCGGACGCGGACACGTGGATCCACCACGCCTGGTCCGGTGACATGGCCGCGGCGGGCTACTACATGCCCAAGGGGGTGCCGGTCAGCACGGTCGGCTACTGGTTCCCGCCGGATGGGCGAGGACCGGTCGCCAACGATACGAACGTGGTGCTGCGTTCGTCGGCCAGCCCGGTGCTCGCGCACCTGTTCCTCGACTACATGCTCGACCTGCCGAACGTGATCGAGAACATCAGCTTCAACGGCTACATGCAGCCGCTGACCGGTGTGACGCCTACGGTGCTGGTCAAGGAGCAGATACTGCCGAAGGCGCTGTTGTCCACGGTCGTCCTGCCGTCGTACTTCCGGCGGGGTGTGGCCGAGCTTCAGCTGCCGGTGGACGCGGACGCGCTGTGGCAGCAGGCCTGGCTCGTCGTGAGCAACGGGATCTGACCATGAAGACTCGCAAGAACGCCTTCTGGGCCGCGCTGGCCCTTCCCGGCATCATCTGGCTGATCGTGCTGTTCATCGTGCCGTTCTACGCGGTGCTGGCGATCGCCATGGGCAAACTTGACCAGCTGTTCGAGTCGCCGGTCGCGGTGTGGAACCCGTTCAGCTGGAGCTCGTCGAACGTCATCGACGTCTTCCATGATCTGGCGGGGAGCGCGTCGTTCGCCGGGCCGATCGTGCTGCGAACCGTTCTCTATGTCTTTTCCGCCTCTGTGCTGTGCCTGCTCATCGGGTATCCGGTGGCGTATTTCGTGGCCCGGTTCGCCGGCCGCCGCAAGGGTTTGTTCCTGGTGCTGCTCGTCGCGCCGTTCTGGATCAGCTACATGATGCGGATGCTGGCCTGGATCGACCTGCTGCAGACCGGCGGGTACCTGAACAAGGCGCTCGGCTGGGTCGGCATCTCCCCGGTGAACTGGCTCGGCGGGGATTCGGTCACCGTCGTGTTCGGCCTGGTGTACGGGTATATCCCGTACCTGATCCTGGTGCTGTACGCGGGGCTGGACCGGATTGACCCGTCGCTGATCGAGGCGGGCCGAGACCTCGGGCTATCCAGGTCCCGGACGTTTATCCGGGTGACGCTGCCGCTGTCCAGGCAGCCGATCCTGACCGGGCTGCTGATCACCGTGCTGCCGATGCTCGGCGACTACTACACCAACCAGCTGCTGTCCGGCGCGGCCTCCACGTCGATGATCGGGAACCTCATTCAGGGACAGCTCGGCACGCCCGGGCTGGAAGGGCAGGGCGCGGTGCTCTCGATGGTGCTGCTCCTCGTGCTGATAGTGCCGATGATCTACTACGTCATCGCCACCAACCGCTCCGCGAGGACCGCCTCGTGACCGCGACCCGCACCGTTTCTCCGGTCCGCCGCATCCTGTCCCGCCGCCGGCCTTGGGCGCTGGAAACGTTTACCTGGTTGTACTTGGTCTGGTCGCTGGTGCCGATCGGGCTGGCGGTGCTGTTCTCGTTCAACAACGGGAAGTCGCAGGCGGCCTGGCAGGGCTTCTCCCTGCGCTGGTACTACAAGGACCGGGTCAACTCGGTATGGCATGATCCGCAGCTGCACGCGGCGGTCATCCAGACGATCCGGCTGTCCGTCCTCACCACGGTGATCGCCGTGCCGCTCGGCGTCGCGTTCGCGCTCGGCATCAACCGCTGGCGGGGCGCCGTGCCGTCCACGTTCAACTTCGTGATGATCTTGTCGTTCGTCATTCCCGAGCTGATCTTCGGCGTCGCCATGTTCTTCGTGTTCACGGTGCTGTTCACCTCGGTGCACCTGGGCACGCTGGCGGAGGTGCTCGGGCTGGTCACCTGGAACGTGAGCTGGCCGGCGATCATCGTGCAAGGCCGGCTGGTCACGCTCGGCCGCCAGTACGAGGAGGCGGCCGCCGACCTGGGTGCCTCGCCGTTCCAGGCGGTGCGCCGCGTCGTGCTGCCGCTGCTCGCCCCGGCCATCTTCGCCAGCGCCGTCCTGGTGTTCTCCGGCGTTATCGACGATTTCGTGATCGTGGACCTGTTGTCCTCGAACGCGGGCAACACGCCGATGTCGGTGATCATCTACTCCACCCAGCACGGCGGCAACGGCGGTCCCGCACTCAACGCGCTGGGCACGATCATGCTGGCGATGTCGTTCGTGATCGCGGTCATCGGCTACATCGGCTACCGCTTCCTCACCCGCGGCGAGCGCGGCAGCCGCGTCAACGCCCTGACCACCATCGCCGGCAGCTAGCGGAGGATTAGCTGGCCACGAGCGGGGCTTCGGCGGGGGCCGAGGCGCCGGTGCCGCTGGCGGCCAGGATGCGGAGGGCGTCCGGGGGAAGGTATGCGTGCACGGGGGTTCCCTGTGCCAGGTCCGGACGCGAGCCCTCGTTCTGGATCAGCGCCTGCAGCGGCACGCCTGGCGCGAGCCGCAGCATGACCTGGATCGCCGAACCCATGAACATGACCCGCTCCACCATCGCGGGCACGCGGTTGTCGCCGGCCGAACCGTGCTCCTCGATCCGCACCCGTTCCGGACGGATCACGGCGTGCGCGGTCGGCGTGTCGCAGGCGCCCGCCGTGGCGGTGAGCGTGAAGTCGCCGAGCCGGAACGCGCCCGGGCCGGCCACGGTCACCTCCATCAGGTTGGCGGCGCCGAGGAAGTCCGCCACGTATGTGTCGGCCGGCTCTTCGTAGACATCCTGCGGCGTGCCCACCTGGACGATGCGGCCCGCGTTCATCACCGCCAGCCGGTCGGACATGGTCAGCGCTTCCTCCTGGTCGTGCGTGACGTAGAGGAACGTGATGCCGACTCGCTCCTGCAGGGCCTTCAGCTCGACCTTCAGCGAACGGCGGAGTTTGGCGTCCAGCGCGCCGAGCGGCTCGTCGAGCAGCAGCACCGCGGGGTTGAGCACCAGCGCGCGGGCGAGCGCGACCCGCTGCTGCTGACCGCCGGATAGCTGCCCGGGCCGGCGGTTGCCGAACGATGACATCTGCACCAGGTCGAGCGCGTCGCCGACCCGCTTGGACAGTTCCGCCTTGCCGACGGCGCGGTGGCGCAGGCCGAACGCCACGTTGTCCCACACGGTCAGGAACGGGAACAGCGCATAGCTCTGGAACACGGTGTTGACGTCGCGCCGGTGCGGCGGGACGTCGGACACGTCGACGCCGTCGAGCAGGATCCGGCCGGCGGTCGGCTGCTCGAAACCGGCGATGAGCCGCAGGGTGGTCGTCTTGCCGCAGCCCGACGGGCCGAGCAGGGAGAAGAACTCCCCGCTGGCCACGGTCAGGTCGATGCCGTCCACGGCGACCTCGCTGAATCGCTTGGTCAGTCCGGACAGCTCAATGGATCCGCCGGCCACGGCTCACCTCCGGTTATCTCCCGCGCTTACGCACCTTCTTCTGCACGCTCTTCACGTCGAACCCAAGCTGTCCCGCGGCGTAGCCGAGCGCGAGCTCGAAGGCGCGCTGGGGCGGGACGTCGGAGTCGTCAAGCGCTATCTGCACCGCGAGGCCGTCAAGCAGCGACGACAGCGTGACGGTGAAGTCGTCCGCGTCCACGGACGCGAACTCTCCGGCCTCCTGGCCGGCCAGCACCAGCGAGCGGATCTGTTCCCGCCAGCGCTCGTCGAACTTCTGCCGCACCGCGGCCACGCCCGCGTTGCGCGGGGACAGCGCCCACAGGTCCAGCCAGAGCAGCCAGTAGCCGCGCGGCTCGGGATCGGTCTCCGGCAGGCAGGTCATCGCGATGATCTCGGTGAGCCGCCCGGCCGCTGACCGAAGGTCCGCCATCCGCTGTACGCCTTCGGCGTACCAGGCGTCCTCTGAGTACCGGATCGCCTCGGTGAGCAGCTGGTCCCTGGTCTTGAAGTAGTAGATGACCAGCGCGGGGCTGGTTCCGGTCCGCTCGGCGACATCGGCGATCCTGGTGTCGGCGTATCCCCGCTCCACGATGACCTCGAGCGCGGCCTTCAGCATCTGCTCGCGCCTATTATCTGGCTCGCTACGCTCACCTGGTCCAGGCACTGCCGCGCCCCTCCGCTCGTTCGCCGGCCCTCGTCGGCAACCTTGTCCGTATCGTAGCACCGATCTAGACTGAATGTTCAGTCAAACATTACGGGCGACACGTTGGGAGCAGACCTATGGCGACGGAATACGACGCGATCGTTGTCGGCGGCGGGCACAACGGGCTGGTCGCGGCGGCGTACCTAGCGCGTTCCGGCGCGAGAACGCTCGTGCTCGAGGGCAGGCACAAGACCGGTGGCGCCGCGACCACGGAGGCTCCCTGGCCGGACGCGCCCGAGTTCAAGGTCACCCGCCTGTCCTACGTGATGTCGCTGCTGCCGCCGACGATCATCTCCGATCTGCAGCTCGACCGGCACGGTTACAAGATCTTCCCGATGGGACCGTACTACCAGGCGTTTCCCGAGGGCGGCTCGATCATGCTGTACGCCGACGACGCCAAACGCAACCACGAGTCGATCTCGAAATGGTCCAGGAAAGACGCCGACGCGATGCCGAAGTGGGACGCCTGGCTGGCCGGCCTGGCCGAGGTGCTCGGCCCGTTGCTGCTCACCGTCCCGCCCAAGCTCGGTTCGCGCAAGCCACGCGATCTCAACCAGACCCTCAAGCTCGCCTGGCGCAACCGTGGCCTGGACGTCCGCACGATCGGTGACGCGACCCGGCTGATGACGATGTCGATCGCCGACCTGCTCGACGACTGGTTCGAGTCGCCGCAGGTCAAGGGCGCGCTCGCGGTCAACGGCGTGATCGGCACCTGGGCCGGCCCGTACGAGCCGGGCACCGCGTATGTGATGGCGCACCACTCGATCGGCGACGTAGGCGACGGGCACCTGGGCAACTGGGGCTTTCAGGAGGGCGGCATGGGAGCCGTCGCGGATTCCATCGCGAAGGCTGCCAGGGAACACGGCGCGGAGATAAGGCTCAACGCGCCTGTCGCGAAGATCGACGTCAACGGCGGCAAGGCCACAGGCGTGACGCTGGCCAGCGGTGAACGGCTCACCGCGAAGGTGATCGTCAGCTCGCTGCACCCGAGGACGGCGTTCCTCGATCACGTCGGGCGGGATAACCTGCCCGACGACTTCGTGACCGACATCGAACGGTGGAAGACCCGCAGCGGCGTGGTCAAGATCAACCTCGCGCTCGCCGAACTGCCCGACTTCACCGCCAACCCGGGCACGAACCTGCAGGAGCACCACACGGGTTCGGTGGAGATGGCACCGACCATGCCGTACATCGAGCGTGCCTTCCTTGAGGCCCGCGACGGGGTGCCCGCGACCAGGCCGTTCTCCGATGGCGTGATCCCGACCGCGTTCGACAAGACGCTGTGCCCGGACGGGACCCACATCATGTCGCTGTTCACCCAGTGGGTGCCGGCCGACTGGAACCTCGAGCCGCACCGGGACGAGCTGGAAGCCTACGCCGACCGCATGATCGATACTTACAACGAGGTGGCGCCGAACTTCAAGGCATCGATCCTGCACAGGGACATCGTCGGCCCGTATGACATGGAACACGACTACGGCTTGATCGGCGGCAACATCTTCCACGGTGAGCTGTCGTTGGAGCAGCTGTTCCACATGCGTCCCGCCCCCGGCTTCGCGGATTACCGCACTCCGGTGCCTGGCCTGTATTACGCCAGTTCCGCGACACACGCCGGCGGTGGCGTGTGCGGCATCCCCGGCATGCAGGCGGCCAAGGCCGCCCTCGCGGACCGCAAGGCCCGGGCCCGCAAACGCCGTGGCTGACAGTGCGCTGAGGGCAATGCTGCAGGCCCGGTCGGTCGTGCTGGTCGGCGCCAGCGAACGACCGGGCAGCCTCGGCGCCCGGATGGCCGCCGAGGTGGCCCGCAGCCCGTCCCGGCCGCGGGTGCACCTGGTCAATCCGAGGTACGGCCCTCCGTACCTGCCCCGCATCGCCGACGTGCCGGAGCGGCCCGACCTGGTGCTGCTGGCCGTGCCCGACGACGCGCTAGCGGATCAGCTCGCGGCCGCGGCGGACGTCGGTGCGCGTTCGGCTGTAGTTTTCGGTTCGGCCAGCCTGCCGTGCCTGCGTGACAAGCTGGCCGGCATCGCCGCCGAGGCGGGAATGGCGCTGTGCGGGGCGGGCTGCATGGGCTTCGTGAACCTCGCCCACGGCCTGCGCGCGATCGGTTACGTCGAGCAGGACCCGCTGCCTGCCGGGCCGGTGGCGCTGGTCACCCACTCCGGCTCGGTGTTCTCCACGCTGCTCCGTGCGCGGCGCGGCTTCGGCTTCACGCTGGCCGTGTCGTCGGGCCAGGAGCTGGTGACCACGGCCGCCGACTATGCGCGGTACGCGCTGGCGATGCCGCGGACCCGGGTGCTCGCCCTGGTGCTCGAGACGATCCGCGGCGACCTGCGCGGCGTGCTGGCCGACGCCGCGGCGCAAGACGTGCCCGTGGTGCTGCTCACGGCCGGCTCCTCCGGCGCGGGCCGCGCGCTGGTCGCCGCGCATTCCGGCGCGCTCGCGGCGGGCGACGGGGCGTGGCAGGCCCTGGCCGCCGCCTACGGCGTGCACCGGGTCGGCGACCTCGCCGAGCTGGCGGACACGCTGGAGCTGTTCGCGAGCCCCAGGCGGGCCTTCGCGAATGGCATCGCGACCGTGCACGACTCCGGCCTGGAACGCGCGCACGCAGCCGACATAGCGGCCGAGGCGGGCCTGCCGTTCGCCGCGATCGGCAGGCCAGCCAAGGACCGGCTCGCGGCCGTGCTCGACCCTGGCCTGGAGCCGGCCAACCCGCTGGACGTCTGGGGCACCGGCCGAGATACGCAGGCGCTGTTCACCGAATGCCTGTCCGCCCTCGCCGCCGACCCGGCCGTTGGCGCGGTCGCGCTCGCCGTCGACCTGGTCCCCGAATTCGACGGCGACGCCTCCTACCCGAACGCCATCACCACGGTGGCAGCGGCCACCGGCAAGCCGGTCGTGCTGCTGGCCGGGCTGTCCGCCGCGATCGACCAGGCCGCCGCCGCGACCCTGCGCGCGGATGGCGTACCGGTGCTCGAGGGCACCAGAACCGGCCTGCTCGCGCTGCGCCACCTGCTCCATCACGGCACCGCGCCGCGCGCGCCCGCGAGCGCGCCCGTCGACCACGCCCGCCGCGAGCGCTGGATCGACGGCGGCGACGCCTTCGCCCTGCTGCGCGACTACGGCATACCCACCGTCCGCGCGCTCACGGCGACGACCCGCGACGAGGCGCTCGAAGCGGCCAGCGGCATCGGCTACCCGGTCGTGCTCAAGACCGCCGAGCCGGGCATCGCGCACAAGTCAGAGGTGGGCGGCGTGGTCCTCGGCCTGCGCGACGCCGCGGAGCTGACCGCCGCCTACGACGACCTGGCCGCGCGCCTCGGCGCGCGCACGCTGGTCTGCGAGACCGCCCCGCCCGGCACCGAGCTTCTGCTCGGCCTGGCCCGCGATCAGGCTCTGGGCCCGCTCATCGTGCTGGGCTGCGGTGGCATCTACACCGAGATCTTCTCAGAACGGACAGTGCTGCTTCCGCCAGTCACGCGCGAGGCGGCAATGGCGGCGATCCGGGGCCTGCGTGTCGCGCCGGTGCTCAACGGCGCACGTGGCCAGCCGGTCGCCGACCTCGACGCCATCGCCGGCGCGGTCAGCGCCATGTCCGCCCTGGCCGCCGAACTGGGCGACGTGCTGGACGCGCTCGACGTGAACCCGCTGATCTGCGGTCCGTCCGGCGTCCTGGCGGTCGACGCCCTGGCCGTACCCCGGTGGAACGGGCACGGTCGATCCACGTAGCCTGACTGCGTGACTTCGCCCGCGCTTCAGCAGCCGCAGTGGCCTGACCGTGGTCGCCTGGAGGCGGTGGTGCGCCGTCTGGAAGGGCTGCCGCCGCTGGTGCTCGCCGCCGAGTGTGACCAGCTGAAAGAGCGGCTGGCCTCGGTGGCGCGCGGTGAGGCTTTCCTGCTGCAGGGCGGTGATTGCGCGGAGACGTTCGCCGGCACGACCGCCGGCAGCATCCGGGGTAAGTTCCAGACGCTGCTGCAGATGGCGGTCGTGCTGACCTATGCGGCCAGCGTCCCGGTGGTGAAGGTCGGCCGGATGGCGGGCCAGTTCGGCAAGCCGAGGTCAGCGGAGACCGAGGTGCGCGAAGGCGTGGAACTTCCGGTCTACCGAGGCGATGCGGTCAATGGCATCGAGTTCACCGCCGCGTCGCGGACGCCCGACCCCGGCCGGCTGCTCGAGGCTTATAACTGCGCGTCCACCACGCTGAACTTGTGCCGGTCCCTCGCCAGCGGCGGCTACGCCGACCTTCGCCAGGTGCACGCCTGGAACCAGGACTTCGTGGCGGGCAGTCCGGCCGGGCAGCGCTATGAGCGGCTGGCAGAGGAGATCGACCGGGCGATCTCGTTCATGCACGCGTGCGGGGCTGACCCGCGGGAGTTCCGCGCGGTGGAGTTCTATGCCAGCCACGAGGCGCTGCTGCTGGACTACGAGCGGGCACTGACCAGGACCGACGCGCGGAGCGGGCAGACCTACGACCAGTCGGCGCACCTGCTATGGATCGGGGAGCGCACCCGCGATCCCCGGGGCGCCCATGTCGAGTTCGCCGGTCAGATCCGCAATCCGATCGCCGTCAAGGTCGGCCCGGACGCCGCCGCCCAGGATGTGCTCGAGCTGATCGAGGCCCTCGACCCCGCTCAGGAGCCAGGGCGGCTGACCCTGACCACCCGGATGGGCGCGCGGCGGATCCGCGAGGCGCTGCCCCCGCTGGTCGAGAAGGTGGCTGCGAGCCGGGCCCCGCTGGCCTGGGTATGCGATCCGATGCACGGCAACACGGTGGAAGCGGCCAGCGGCCGCAAGACCAGGAACTTCGACGACGTGCTCGACGAAGTCGCGGGGTTCTTCGAGGTGCACCGAGCACTCGGTACTCATCCCGGCGGCATCCACATCGAGCTCACCGGCGATGACGTCACCGAGTGCACCGGCGGCGGCCACCACATCGCCGAGAGCGACTTGGGTTACCGCTACGAGACGACATGTGATCCTCGCCTCAACCGCAGCCAGTCCCTGGACCTGGCATTTCGCGTCGCCGACCTGTACCGTCACCATCTCGCCCCCTGAATCGGTTTCCGCGCGGACCGGGGCCAGCACGTGGACGCTCGCCGAGGCCACGGCATACGACAACGGCGTCGTCTACCTGAACTACACGGCGGCTTCGCCGGTGGCCTGAGTACGTCAGAAGATGACGTACAGCTTGCGCAGGCGCTCGTGGATCTGCCAGGTGCCGGTCCAGCCAAGCGGGAACACGGCGGTGTCGCCGGGGCCGACGTCCAGGGATTCGCCGGCGTCTGGCGTCACCGTCATCCGCCCGCTCAGGATGTGCACGAACTCGTTAGTTTCCAGCTTCCACCGAGATGGTCCTGGCGTGCACTCCCACACGCCGGCCTCGCTGTCGCCTTCGCCGGTCCACAAGGTGGTGCCGCGGGTCAGCATCTCGTCCCCCGTCGCCTCGGCGAGCGGTCCCCAGTCCTGGAGTTCCGCGTCGGCCGCGGCGGCCAGGAACGGTGTGGCTATGGTCATGGGCACAAGGCTGGCATAGACTGAACGTTCAGTCAACCGGTAGTTTCCTGCGGCGAGGCGGGTGGCATGTACGGGCTTTCTGTTGCGGACCTGGACCTTCAGGCGCGGGCGCGCGGCTTCGCGGACGAGCTGATCCCGTTCGAGGAGCAGGCGGAGCTGGCTGGCGGGGAGCTGCCGCAAGACGTGACCGCTGGCCATGCCAAACGGGCGCGCGAGCTTGGCCTGTACGCCACCAACATGCCCGGTGAACTCGGCGGCGGCGGGTGCACGGCGCTGCAGCAGGTGCTGGTGCAGGAGCAGGTGGGCCGGGTGACGAACGCGCTTGGCTGGGTCGCCGCCACCCCGCCGTCCTGGCTGCCCGCGGTGGCGACGCGGGATCAGATCGAACGCTATGTCCGCCCGGCGATCACCGGCGAGCGCGAGGAGTGCTACGCGATCACCGAGGAGGGCGCGGGTTCCGACGTCGACGCGATCATCGCGACGGCCAGGCGAGATGGCGACGATTACGTGCTGAACGGCGTCAAGTGGCACGTCACCTCGTACAACACAGCGAGTTATGCGTTCTTCCAAGGCCGGCTGCCGGACGGCGAGCACGCGATGTTCTTCGTCGACCTGCCCAGCCCTGGCGTGCGCGTAGTGAGGACCCCGGCGTATTCACATACGATCAGCCACCACCACCCGGTCGTCGCGTTCGAGGACGTCCGCGTGCCCGCGGCCAACCTGGTCGGCGCCGAAGGCGACGGGATGAGGTTCGCGTACGAGTGGTTCCGCTTCGAGCGGCTGATGGTGGCGGCGCGCTGCCTAGGCGCCGCGCAGCGGCTGACCAAGGAGATGACCGTGTTCGCGAAGGAACGGCGGGCGGGTGGTAGTCCGATTATCGAGCACGGCCTGGTGGCCGGCATGCTCGCCGATAGCCTCACCGAGTTGTTCGCCGCCCGCGCGATGCTTTACGAGACCGCCCGCGGCATCGACGCGAAGGCGGACGTGAAGGTGAGCCACACCCAGTGTTCGATGGCCAAGCTCTACTGCTCGGAGATGGCGGGCCGGGTCGCCGATCGCGCGGTCCAGGTATTCGGCGGGCGGGGGTACATGCGCGAGAACGTGGCCGAGCGTTTCTTCCGGGAACTGCGCGTCGAGCGCATCTGGGAGGGCACCAGTGAAATCCAGCGCATGATCATCGCCGGCCAGATGGCCAAACGGGGACCGGCTGCCCTCGCCTGATGCTGGCGAACACGGCAGGTCGTGCCGTTACGCGGGCTAAGGTGCGTAGGTGCACCGAAGGAAGCGGGTACGTGCCGCGTGGCTGATGGCGGTGCTGGCCCTCGCCAGCGCCGGCGTGATCGCGGCCGGCGCGTTCGCGGTCGCGAGCCACGGTCAGAAGGCGGTGCTGACGGCGCGGGTCGTCGCACCGGGCGCCAGCCGTGCGGTGGCCGCCGCCGCTTCGCTGTCGCCCGCACCCGCGACGCACGAGGCAGCCGCGCGGCCTGACCCGCTCGGCGCGGTGGCATCGGCCTACCTCGCCACCCGGCACGACGTCGTGGCTGCCGCGGTCTACGACCTCACCAGCGGCAAGACCTGGACCATAGGGAAGAACGCCAGGGCGCAGGACGAGGCGAGCATCGTCAAGGTCGACATCCTCGAGGCGCTGCTCGCCCGGCACCGGGCCGGGCTTCCCGCCGCGGACAAGGCGCTCGCCCAGCAGATGATCGAGGACAGCGACAACGACGCGGCCACCGCTTTGTGGGACGCGGCGGGAGGGGCGAGCGGGATCCGTGCGTACGACACCGCCGCGGGCCTCACCGGTACG
>DASXDG010000124.1:0-1812 GCA_036490795.1 Streptosporangiaceae bacterium | reverse complement strand
CCGCCACAAGCTCGGTGTGCGTTCCGACCGCCTGGACACGGCCGGCCTCCATCACGATGATCCGGTCGGCCATGGTGACGGTGGACAGGCGGTGCGCGACCACCAGCACCGTGATCAGCCGTGCCACGTCGGCAACGGTCTCCCGCAGCACGGCCTCGTTGATGGCGTCGAGCTGGGAGGTCGCCTCGTCCAGCAGCAGCAGCCGCGGCCGCCTCAGCAGCGCTCGGGCGATGGCGATCCGCTGCCGCTCACCGCCGGACAACCGCATGCCGCGGTGCCCGACGTATGTGTCCAGCCCGTCCGGCAGCCGTTCGGTCAGCTCACGAAGCCTGGTGGTGCGCAGGACGTCAGCCAGTTCTTCCTCAGTCGCGCCGGGAGCGCCGAAGGTCAGGTTCTCCCGCAGCGTGCCGGACAGCACGGGAGCGTCCTGCTCGACGTAGCCGATCGCCGCACGCAGCTCGCTGAGCGGCCACTCACGGATATCGGTGCCGTCCACGCGGATCGTGCCCGCGTCCGGCTCGTAGAACCGCTCGATGAGAGAGAACACCGTGGTCTTGCCCGCGCCGGACGGACCGACGAAGGCGGTCATCCCGCCGGGGGCGATGGCGAAACTGACGCCGTCCTGCACCTCGGGATACTCGGCCCGGTACTTGAACCGGACATCAGCGAACTCCACGGAGGCCGGGCCGTCGCCGCGCGTGACCCGGACGGCTGGGCCGGACGGTTCAGCCGGGAGCCGCCGGGCCTCTTCGATCCTGGTGACCGCCGCGGCGCCGGCCTGATACTGGGCGGCCGCGTTGCTGAGCAGGTTGACCGGTCCCATCAGGTACAGCAGGTACATCAGGTAGGCGACCAGGGTGCCGACATTTATCGTCGACGACGCCACCTGGGCGGCGCCGGTGGCGAGCACGGCGAGGAAGGCGAACTGGACCGCCAGCTCGGTGGTGTTGCCGACGACCGCCTGCAACAGGTCGGTACGCAAGCCCGCAGTCCACGCGCGAGCGGCGGCGGCGTGCAACTGCGCCTCCTCCCGTTCCTCCGCCCCAGATGCCTTTACCGTCCGGAAGGCGCCGAGCATGCGCTCCAGCGCGGCGCTCATCGCGCCGATGGCTTCCTGCGTCTGCCGGATCGCGCGGCCGATCCGGGGCACGATCACGGCTTCCATGAGCACGATGCAGCCAACCGCGCCCAGCGTGACACCGAACAGGACGACGTCAAGCAGCCCCATGAACGCCAGCGCCGCCAGCGCGGTCAGCGTGCCCGTGACCGCGGGAACGATGGCGCTGCTGACAACGGCGCGGAGCAGCGTGGTGTCTACCGTGACCCGCGCCATCAGATCGCCTGGCTCGCTGCGGTCGAGCGCGCCGATGCTGATCCTGAGCAGCCGGCTGACCAGGCCCTTGCGCGTATTCAGCACAAGGTTGTCCGCCGTCCTGAGCAGCAGGTAGGTCCCGGCCGCTCCCAGTACCGCGTCGGCGAGCACGAGGACGCACATGATCATGACTAGCCCGGACAGCCCTCGATGCCGGGAAAGGTCGCTGATCAGTGCCCGGACGATCAGCGGAAGTACGAGGCCGGTCGCTCCGGTGGCCAGACTCAGCAAGGCCCCCGCGATCAGGGCCAGCCGATGCGGGCGGATGTAGCCGTACATTACCCGCACGCTCGCCTGCTCGCTGGGCGGGCGATTGCGCGCGAATCCCTGATATCCCATGGCCATTCGGCACGGCCTCCGCGTGGTCGCTGAGTTCTGGTTTACACCGGGCCGTCGAGAGTTAGAACTGAGGGCAGGTCACAGTCCGGGTGCAGGCGCAG
>DASXDG010000123.1:0-5475 GCA_036490795.1 Streptosporangiaceae bacterium | reverse complement strand
GTGACCTCAAGCGCCCTGCCGGTGACCGCGAACCCGTCTTCCTCATGCGGCGGCGGGCACGTCTCGGAGTGCAGGGAGTACCGGCCGTCGCGGCGCAGGTCGGCCTGTTTCGGCCCGGCCACGATGAGCACGTGCAAGCCGTCCGGGCTGAGCACCGGGCAGACCGGATGGACCCTCGGACCGCTGTCTCTGGTCCTGCTGCTGCAGGCCAGGGGGCGGACCTCCGCGCGCGTGCTGGCACGCGACCTCGATGTCTCGGTGCGGACCATCTACCGGGACCTCGCCGCGCTGAGCGCCGCCGGCGTACCGGTCGTTGCCGGGTCCGGGAACTGCTGCTCGCGACCGCATATGAGATCATCAGCCGCTATGGCAGTCTCACTGAACGCGGCGGTACGCCGCCTTCTCGATGATCCGAACCCGGCAGTGCTCGCCACCATCAACGCGGACGGCAGTCCGCAGACCTCTGTCATCTGGGTGGGCAGGGAGGGTGACGAACTGGTCATCTCATCGGCGGCGGGACGCCGCAAGGACACGAACATCCGGCGCGACCCCCGGGTCAGCCTGTCCGTCTACGACCAGCAGGATTCCGGGGTGTACGCGGAGATCCGCGGCCGGGCCGCGGTAATCGAAGACATCGGCCGCGCGCTCGCCGTGCGCCTCGCCGAGGAGTACGAGGGTCAGGGCGCGGGCGAGGAATTCCTGGCGTTGCCCCCTGAGATCGTGCGCGTCGTCATCCGGATCGTGCCGGAGCACATAGCGGGCAACGCGACCGAATAACCTCTCTGTTTCGAACGCCTACTCGATTCCCGGCCAGCCCGGCCAGCTCGCGCTGTTTTGATTCAGCTCACCGGGTGGTAGGTGGCGCGGATAACACCTGAGCTGTATGTCTTCGTACTGACCAGCTCCAGGCGGGTCCTGCCAGTGAACACCCGCTTGCCGCTGCCGAGCGCGATGGGATGCACGGTGAGAACGTACTCATCGACAAGGCCAAGGCGGATGAAGGTCTCAGCGGTGCGGATACCGCCAGGGACACCGAGGTCCTTGCCTGGCTTCTCCTTTTCCTTGCGCACCGCGTCAGTCAGCTGCTGGTCGTCGTGGACGACGAGCAACTCGGCGTTCGGCCATGGCACAGACTCCTCCCTATCCGAGACCAGGATGGGGTGCAGCCTGTTCACCGCGACAGCGAGGTCACGCACGTCGGCCGGGATATACGGATCCTCCGCCACGTTCAGCCAGAACGGGATCATCCCGGACCCCGTCGGGTAGCCGATGAAGCCGCGTTCGAACCGATCGAAGAAGGCCACGTTGTCGCGACTGAACTCGGGATCCGACGCCTGGGTCATCCACTCCAGCTCACCATCGGGTCCGGAGAAGAACCCGTCAAGGCTCATCGCCATGGTGAGGACGAGCTTGGCCATGAATGTCTCCTGTCTAGTTGTCCAGGCGGTCGGTGGCTTGCAACGCGGCCAGCAGTTCATCTAGCCGCTCGTGGCGCTGATCCCAGAATCGCTGGTAGCGGGCCAGCCAGGAGGTCACTTCACGGAGCGGTTCCACTTCCAGGCGGCTGAGCCGGGCGGTGGCTCGCCGGCTGCGCGAGACCAGGCCTGCCTTCTCCAGCACCTTCAGGTGCCGGGAGATCGCGGGCTGGGACACGCTGAACGGCGCGGCAAGCTCGCCGACAGTCGCCTCGCCATCGGCCAACCGGGTCAGGATCGCGCGCCGGATCGGGTCGGAGAGCGCCGCGAACACAAGGCTGAGCCGGTCTGCCATGGTCTATAACCATTCCGTTTTAAAACTAGTTGGTTATATAGTGTCCACCCTCGTCCCAGGCTGTGTCCAGATTTCCCGGAGATTCTGATTATTTACTGATGACGGTGCTTCACCCCAGCACCTGTGACGCAGCGGAACCTGAATGGCAACTAGGTACGTGACAGAGAAAACAGTACGAGCCCGACCGGCGGTTGGTGCGGCCGCCGAGTTCGAGCGGCTCTACCGGGCGAACCTGGACGCGGTGACGGCGTACTTCGCCAGGCGCACCGCCGAACCGCAACTGGTCGCGGACCTGACCGCGGACACGTTCGTCGAAGTCATCACGCACTTCGGGTCCTTCGATCCGGGCAAGGGCACACCACGCGCCTGGGTCTTCGGCATCGCCAGGCATGTCTACGCCTCGCACTGCGAGGCGCACAGCAAACAGCAGAACCGGCTGCTGCGGCTGGCAGGCCGGCGGGACCTGGACCACGACCAGGTCGGCGAGCTACTCGAACGGATAGATGCCGAACGAGCCGGGCGCGCCCTGATCACGGAGCTGGCGGCGTTGCCCGAGCGGGATCGCGCCGTGATCGAGCTGGTGGACATCGCCGGATTGCGGCCTAAGGAGGCGGCCGCGGTGCTCGGGCTCACGCCAGGCACGGTACGGATGCGGCTGATGCGGACCCGTGCCCGGCTGCGCAAGACAAGCAATCACGATCACAACTGGGGTGAAGACCATGACTAATTTCGCGGATCAGCTTTTTGACGACCTGATGCGGGAACACGGACCGGCGCTCTCCGACGCCACGGCGCCGGCGGCACCGCGGCGGCACCGGGCCAGGCGTCCGGTGCTGCTGGCGGCCGGCGCGGGCGGCCTGGCCATCGCCGCCACGGTTGGCACCCTCGTGGCCGGCGGCGGGACCCCCGCCTACGCGGTGACCAAGAACGCCAACGGGACGCTCACGCTCGCGGTCTACCAGAAGGACGGCATCGCCGGAGCAAACGCGCGGCTCCGCCAGCTCGGCGAGGACAACGTGGTCGTGGTGCCGGTCGGTTCCGGCTGCCCGAGCATCTCCTCGCTACCGGATCCCGCCGTGCCTCCCGCGACGGCCAACGGCCACATCAGCGTGCAGACCAGCGTTTCTAAGGGCGGCTCCATCACAGTGGACGCGCAGGGTATCCCGGCCGGTGACATCCTCGTGGTGGCCGCCGAGATGACAACGAGCGGGACGACCACCTCGTCCATGGGAGGGGCGAAACTCACCTCGCCTCCAGCACCGAACTGCGTGAGCATGCCCGCGGTGCCCGCACCACCCTCAGGTGGCGGCTCGGGCGGCGGTGGCCCGGTCACAATCGGCAACGGCTGAGATCACGGACGGGGGCGTTAGCGGCCGCGCAACGGGCGGCCGCTAACGCGACGCCGGCGACTCTGCCTCGGCCGGATCTCGTGCTTTACCCGGGGCCTGGACACGAGCCGGGGCTCGGGACAGGCGCGGGATGTAGTCGCTGATGGCGACGGCTACGACCACCGCCGCGGCGCACGTGGCCAGGGCTAGCTCGGGGATGCTCGTCGCCGCCAGGCCGAGCACGGCGAGCAGCACGATGCCGGCCACCCGGCTGGGCGGGATATAGCGCCACACCACGACCTTGAACGCGGCATGACCAGCCAGGAACAGCGCGGGACCGCCGAGGATCATCCATGCTGACGCGGTCGTGGCCACCGCGTCGGGGTGCGACAGCACCTTCTCATCGGCGGCCGCGCCGACGATGATGCCCGCCACCATAACCGGGTGCACGAGATGGTACGCCGAACGGCCCAGGCGGCCAGGGTCATCGGAGTTCTCGATGATCTCGGCCGCGGCGCCGGCGCTGCGGTCGAAGTACAGCCACCACATCGCCACCGAGCCGACGAACGCGACCGCGAACGAGGTGAGCCCGCCGATCGTGGCCGACTTCTCCTGCGACAGCGTCGAGCCGATGATGACGACCGACTCGCCGAGCGCGATCAGGATAAACGCCTGGCACCGCTCGGCGAAATGGCCGCCCTCGATCGTCCAGTCGGAGGTCTGCGACCTGCCCAGGCCCGGCGTCGCGAAGCCGACCATACCGCCGGTGAAGTCGACGGCCGCGGCCAGCAGCCACAGCAGCTCGCGCAGGTGGCCGTGGGCGAACCCGCCGCCCACGGCCAGCGCGCCGCTGACCAGGCACCAGACCAGGATCCGCTCGAAGTTCGCCCGCAGCGCCTCCCCGCGCAGCACGATCACCATGAACACGGTGCGGCCGATCTGCATGACCGCGTAGGTGCCGCCCACCCACAGGCCCAGGGAGCCGAACGCCCTCGGCAACGCCGCCGACATCGCGAGGCTGACCAGCATCAGGGCGACGAGCAGCAGCCGCACCGGCAACAGCTCAGGGTCCAGCCAGTTGGTCACCCACGTCGTGTAGGACCAGACCAGCCAGACCATGGCCAGCAACAGCGCGGTCTGCAGCGCGCCCTCGACCGTCGGGTCACCCAGCAGGTGGTGAGAGAGCTGGGTGACCGCGAACACGTAGACCAGATCGAAGAACAGCTCGATGTTCGTGACCCGCTGTTCCCCTGCGCGGTCCCGCAGCAATGTCGCCACGGCCGGAACTTACCCTCCTTTACCAGGCGTAATGCTCAGGCGCGGTCTGGTAGCCGGGGAACAGCTCGTCGAGACGCTTGAGCGCGTCCTCGTCGAGCTCGAGCTCCACGGCACGCAGTGAGCCTTCCAGCTGCTCGAGGGTGCGCGGCCCGATGATCGGCGCGGTCACCCCTTCCTGGGCGAGCAGCCAGGCCAGCGCGACATCAGCAGGCTCCTCGCCGAGCTTGTCGCACAGGTCTTCGTAGGCCTCGATCCGGTCCCGGTTCTTGTCGAGCTCCTCCTTGGCGCGCCCGGAAACCCGCCGCCGGCCGTCCCGCTCCTTGCGCACCACGCCGCCGAGCAGGCCGCCGTTCAGCGGCGACCACGGGATGACGCCGACGCCGTATTCGATCGAGGCCGGCAGCACCTCCAGCTCGATCTCCCTGGTCATCAGGTTGTAGATCGACTGCTCGCTGATCAGTCCCAGGAATCCGCGCGCCGCCGCGTTGTCGTTGGCTTGCGCGATGTGCCAGCCCGCGAAGTTGGACGACCCGACGTAAAGGATCTTGCCTTGGTTGACCAGGACCTCCATCGCCTGCCAGATCTCGTCCCACGGAGTGTCCCGGTCGACGTGGTGCATCTGGTAGATGTCGATGTAGTCGGTCTGCATCCGGCGCAGCGACGCCTCGCAGGCACGCCGGATGTTCAGCGCGGACAGCTTGCCTTCGTTCGGCCAGTCGGACATCGCGCCGTACAGCTTGGTGGCGAGTACGGTCCGCTCGCGGCGCCCTCCGCCGCTGGCGAACCAGTCACCGATGATCTCCTCGGTCCAGCCAGGGTGCGACTGATCGCTGCCCGACGCCTGCCCGGGCGGACTCTGCATCCCGCCGTACCGGTTCGCGGTGTCGAAGTAGTTGATGCCGAGCTCGTGCGCCCGGTCCATGATCGCGCGGGAGTCGTCGGGCGCGGTCAGCGGACCGAAGTTCATGGTGCCAAGGCAAAGACGGCTGACCGACAGGCCCGAACGGCCCAGGTGGGTGTATTCCATACCCACAGTCTTTCAAAGACTGTTTCGCACAACTAACGGTGGTGCTTCCCCAGGCGCACGATCTCGGTCACG
>DASXDG010000122.1:0-21003 GCA_036490795.1 Streptosporangiaceae bacterium | reverse complement strand
TCGTGGCCGGCGACGGCGGCGTCGTCAGCTGGCCGTTCATGACCAGCCTGCTCAAGGTGAAGGAGTACCTGTTCACCGGCGAGCGCATCCCGGCCAAGACCGCGGTGGAGATCGGCCTGGCGAACCGGGTGGTGCCGGCCGATGAGCTCATGTCGGAGGCGCTGCTGCTCGCGCACAAGCTCGAGGCGCAGCCGCCGCAGGCGCTGCAGGAGACCAAGCGCGCCCTCAACCTGCACCTGCAGGCCGCCGCGCTGCGCGTGCTGCCCTATGCCCTGTCCGCGGAATCCGAGTCGTTCTCCTCCCCGGAGATAGCAGAAACGGCGCGCAAGTTCGCCGAGAAGTCCGCGTCCAGGTCCCGCGAGTCGTGACCCCTTAGCACCGAGACAGGAGCCGACAACGATGCCGGAAATTCCCGTTCCCGTAGTCAGCGCGCTGGAGGGCAACCCTCCCGTGCTGATCCCCGCCTTTCGCCTGGAGCACGTCGGCTATACCGAGCAGGAGTTCATTATCGAGGGAACTGCCCGGTCGTTCGCGCTGACCGGGGAACGGGGTCCCGACGGTCGCTGGAGCGCGAACCAGGACGCGGATGCGCCCTACGTGACCCGGATCCTCGTCCGGCGCCCGGTGGATCCCGCCGCGTTCAGCGGGACGGTCGCGGTGGAGTGGAACAACGTCTCGTCCGGGATGGACGTGTCTCCTGACTGGGCCCTGCTGCAGCGGGGGCTGATCGAGCGCGGGCACATCTGGGTTGGAGTCTCCGCCCAGAAAGCCGGCATCGACGGCGGCGGCCTGGTCGAGGGGCTGCACCTGAAGGTACTGGCACCTGACCGGTACGGCGTCCTCAAGCATCCAGGCGACGCCTGGTCGTTCGACATTTTCAGCCAGGTCGGTGCCCTGCTGCGCTCGTCCGCCGCGGCGCTTAACGTGCCGGGCGCTGAGCGCTTGATAGCCCTCGGCGAGTCCCAGTCAGCATTCTTCCTGGTCACCTATATCAACGCGATCGACCAAACGGCCCAGGTGTTCGACGGGTTCTTCGTGCACGGCCGCGGCGCCTCCGGTGCGGATCTCGGCGGTTCCTGGGGGCCCGGCAGCCGGCCAGGCCCGGCGGCGGCAACGCCTGAGCGCATCCGCGACGACGCACGGGTGCCTGTACTTGTCCTGCAGAGCGAGACTGACGTAATAGTCCTCGGCGGCGGTGCGCCGGCTCAGCCCGACGGTGAGCGCCTGCGGCTCTGGGAGATGGCGGGAGCCTCCCATGTTGACACCTATACGCTCGTCGCCTCGGCGCAGGACGACGGACGCCTCACGCCTGACGCGCTCGCTGAGCTCATGAAGCCCACGACGCGGTTCATGTTCCAGACCACCGCCACCCCGTTCAACGCGGGCCCGCAACAGCATTACATCGGGCAGGCCGCCTTCGACTCCCTCGTCTCGTGGGCCGCGGGCGGGCTGCAGCCCCCGCGGGCGCCCAGGCTCGAGCTGGACGCGGAGCAGCACCTGGTGCCGGGCGAGCACGGAATCGCCCGCGGCGGAATCAGGACCCCGTGGGTCGACGTGCCCACCGCGACCCTGTCAGGCATCGGCCAGGAAGGGGACGGTTTCGCGGTGCTGGCCGGCCGGACGGACCCCTTCGACCAGGCGCTCCTCGACAAGCTCTACCCAGGCGGCCGCACCGACTACCTGGAGCGGTTCACCAGTTCGCTGGACGCCACGATCGCCGCGGGCTTCCTGCGCCAGGACGACCGAGCGGAAATCCTCGCCCTCGCCCAAGCGTCCTACCCGGGCCATTAGCACACGCCGCCCACGGCTGCCCACAGCCGCCCATGTCGATTGCGCAATCGACCAGCAAAGAGCGTGGTCGGCTGCGCAATCGACTTGGCGGCTAACCGGGTTTCAGGGCGTGCTGGGCGACGCTTCGCGAATGGGGGATGCGTCCTTCCAGTGGCGCACGCCGTCCTCGGGCAAGGCCATGGGCTCGTTCTCCTGGTGGATTTCCGCCCAGTGGGCGTGGTTCAGCTCGTGCAGCGTGAAGCACGCGCGCAAAGCGTTATGGAAACCCATGTTGTCTACCGTCTGATTGACCGATTCCTTGATCAGCAACGCCGCCATGGTCGGAAGCTGGGCGATGCGGCGGGCGAATTCAAGGGTCCGGTCAGGCAATTCACCGGCGGGGAATATTTTGCTCACCATGCCGAGACGGTGAGCTTCCTCGGCGGAGATTGAATCACCGGTGAGCAGCAGTTCCTTCGCCTTACGGGGCCCGAACTCCCACGGATGACCGAAATACTCCACCCCGCACATGCCCAGCCGCGTGCCAACAACATCGGCAAACTCGGTGCCCTCGGCGGCGACGATAAGATCGCAGCACCAGGCGAGCATCAGGCCCGCCGCGTACACCGGTCCGTGGACCTGCGCGATCGTGATCTTGCGCAGATTCCGCCACCGTTCGGTGTTGCTAAAGTAATAGTGCCATTCCTGGAGCATTCGCTTTTCCGCTCCAGACCTCGTCGCCCCGTTCGCCGCGTAACTGGGATGGAAATCCGGGCCTGGCGTCCTTTCCGCGACCGCCGCCTTCGAACCCAGGTCGTGCCCGGCGGAGAACAACGGTCCGGCGCCGGCCAGGATCACTACGCGAACGGTGTCGTCCGCCTCGGCGGCCAGGAATGCCTCATCGAGTTCGACCAGCAGGCCCCGGTTCTGGGCATTGCGGGCAGCCGCCCGGTTCAGCGTGATGCGGACGATACGGCCCTCGTCTAGGAGGTCGTATTCGATGTACGTGCCGGCCATGCGGGGTACTCCATCCAGTCCAGGCGGACATTACGACGGTTGCCGACTGTACGCTGCCAGGCTCGCTGTGCCCAGACCGCGCGTGGTATTCCTCGTGTCATCACCAACCCAAGAGGAGCCAACATGGAACAACAGGACGCTCTGCTGGAGGAGCGCACCGGCGACGTCGTGCGGCTGACGCTGAACCGGCCTGCCCGGCGCAACGCCCTGACCCGGGACCTGGTCGCCCGACTGGCCGACCGGCTTACCGCGCTCGGTGCAGAGGGCCCGCGGGCCGTCATCCTGGCCGGCGGTCCCCCGGTGTTTTGCGCCGGAGGCGACCTGGTTGACCTCGGCGGGATCGCCGATACAGGCGCGATTGCAGTCACCGATACCGTCTACGGCCAGTTCCACCGCCTAGTCAGGGCGCTGTCCGAGGCGCCCTTCCCGGTCGTGGCCGCGATCGACGGCGCCGCACTGGGCGCGGGTCTCGACCTGGCGCTCGCCTGCGACCTGCGCGTGGCCACCACCCGGTCCACCTTCGCCAGTTCCTGGATCGGCGTAGGGCTGGTGCCCGGCATGGGCGGCGCGTACCTGCTGACGCAGGCCGTCGGCAGCGCCCGGGCTCACGAGATGGTTCTGCTCGGCGCGCCGGTCTCCGCGACGACCGCCCTCAGCTGGGGCCTGATCAGCCGGCTGGTGGAAGAGGAAGAGCTGGACGGAGCCGTCGCAGCGCTCACCGAGCGCCTGGCCGGGCTTCCGGCGGCCGCGCTGGCGCGGAGCAAGGCGTCGCTGCGGCGTGCGGCCGAGTCCGGGCTGGCCGCGGAGCTCGCGACCATGGGCGCGGTCCAGGGCGCACTGCTCACGGGACATGAGTTCGCTGCCCGCACGGAGGCGTTCCGCGCGCGGTCCCGGTAGCGACCCGGGCGCGGTGCCGGCGGCCCGCCGGCGGTCGGTGCACTGTGATTCAGCTAGGCGGACGCAGGCGGAATTGACGCCTCGACTTCGGAGTGGCATGCTTGCGTGAGTGACGGACGCATCAGTCACTCGATTGCCTCGGGTGGCGCGGACCTGGCCGCGCCACAGCGCCCCTGATGGTGCGTATTTTCATAACGCCGCCTCGCGTGCGCGTCGCGGGTGGCCGCCGGTTCCGCGCGCTTGCCGCGCGGAACCGATTGGCGGGTACCCGAGCGGCCTCGGCTCGCGACTCGCGGCGGATCGCCATAATTGCATGAACGGTTCGGTATGCGGCCTGCGGAGAGGCCGCGCGGAAATGGGGGTCAGCGCATGAGTCCCGGTGCATCGGGCAAAGGATCGAAGGTTCGCGGCTCGGGCTCGTCGGCGCGGTACTTTCCGCCGGATGTCAGGCGAATGCAGATCATCAACGCGGCTTCGGCGGTCTTCGCGAAGAAAGGTTTTCCCACCGCGCGGATGTCCGACGTCGCTGAGGAGGCGGGCATCGCGCAGGGCACCATCTACCGGTTCTTCGAGTCCAAGGAAGACATCGCGCTGGCCCTGTTCGCGGTGGGCGAGGAGGCCTGCCGGACGGAGCTGACCAGGCTCATCGAGGAGACCCCGGCCGACCAGCCGCTGCGCGTGGTCCGCGAGTACGTCCAGTGGTACGCCCACTACCTGGCGCGGCGGCGGGAGGTAGTGGTCGCCCTGTTCTCGTGGGAACTCGACCCGGTCGGGCGGCATGGTACGGACATCGGCGAGCGGCCATGGATCGCGGAAAGGCTATCCGAGCTACTCGACGCGGCGGGAGTGACGGACGCATCAGCGGGCGTCGACTTCGGGCGGCTGGTGCCATTGACTCTCTACGGTTTCACCGCGCTCGCCCACCTCTACCGGACGCCGGGCGAGGACTCGAAAGTCACCCTTGAACAGACAGTTGCCGACATCACGCTCCGGGTTTTGGGAATCGACGCCTGGGACTGATCCGATGCCCTGCGGGGCGTTAGGCGGGCGTCAGGTGGGACGAATAGGGGTTCTTGTTACGCTGCCCGTAGAGCGGCGTCGGTATCTCACCCTCCGACGCGACGTGCCACACCGCGCGGCCCGCTTCCGGCGGCCATCCCTCACGGCTGTGCAGCGTCGCCGTATTGTCCCAGATCACCAGGTCATCTGGGACGAGGCCGACGCTACAGGAACGCGCGGACCGCTCGACGTATCCCTTTAGCTCGCCCATCAGGGCACGGCTGTCCTGATCGGACCATCCGGCCACGACCGAGTCCCTGCGAGTCGGCAGGTAGAGAATAGGCGCGCCCGTGGCCATGTGCCGTCGTACCAGCGGGTGGACCGTCCCCTGACGCCGCCGCTCGGCGGGCAGTGATTCCCCGAAGCGGTCGATGTTGACCTCAAGCTGGCGGTCGTAGACGTGATGAATGACCCGCAGTTCGCGGATCCGGTCCTTCAGATCCGCGGGCAGGTCCGCGTAGACCTTGATCATGTCGAGGAAGCTGGTCTTGGGCGCCGGCGCCGGCGCGACCCGGCAGTACATCGCGTTAGTCGCGGTGGGGACCTCCCAGACCGTGCCGTCGGAGTGCCACACCTGCGCCGATGAGTTGCCGTCGCCCAGCGGCCGTCCGTCTGGCGCCTTCATGTTCGATATCACCTTGACGATGTCGTCATCAGGGACATGGTGGGCGTTGTTGTTTTGTGCCCGGATATTCAGCAGGGGCCCGAAGGTCGACATGAAGGCGGAAAGCTCATGCGCCCTGATGCCTCGTTGATTTCGAAACAACACAACGCGATGCCGCGCCAGCTGTTCCCGTACGAGCAGCCGCAGCACATCGTCCGCGCGGACCTGGTCGAAGCCAGCGTTCCTGATCTCCACGCCGATGTCATCGGACAATGGCACTGTTTCAAGATCGACAACCTGCACGTCGGCCTCCTTGCCTTCCGTCGCGTTACTGCTTTCGTCGGCTGACTAAACTCGCAGCTCAAGTGACTGACGAGTCAGTCACTCAATTCACGATGACACCGCCCACGGGCTAAGTCAAGGAATGGCCGCGCCGCCGCCCGCCCCTGTTCCGGCGCTGTCCCGGTGGCGCGGCCTGGCGGCACGCCGGGATGGCGCCGGCAGGCGGCCCGTGCCCGGGGGCTGACCGTCTGCGCCAGCGGACATTCACCTCACGGTGCCTGCCGGAATGCCGGAAATTGGATGCTTGACGCCGCTGACTCGGGGTGGCACTCTGACGTGAGTGACGGACGCCTCAGTCACTCGAACGGTTCAAAGGGGAACACATATGAGGTTCACCAAGCACATCCTGATACCTGCTGTCGCGCCCGTCATCGCGGTGCTGCTGGCGGCCTGCAGCTCGTCGTCCAGCTCTTCAGCGACCGGCAGCACCTCAAGTGAGCCGGCCGCGGCGACCGGCGGCACCTCAACTGGGCAGGCCGCAAGCACGGCAGAGCCGGCGTCCGGTGGCGTGGCGGCCGTTCAGGCCACCGTCGCTAAGGATGAAGCCATCCCCGCCGACATTCCGAACTTCGGCGCGCTCTCCAAGGCTCCGCCGCAGGGGCTCAAGGTTGCCTTCCTCAATTGCAACCAGCCCGCGTGCGCGAATATCGCGACCGGAATCAGCTCTGCCGCGAAGGTGCAGGGCTGGAACTTGACCACTATCACCTACAACTCCGCCACGCCGGGGCAGGCGGTGCAGAACGCGCTGGACGCCGGCAATAAGTACATCGTGATGTCGGCTGTTCAGCTGAGCACGATCACCCCGCAGGTGACAGAGGCCAAGGCCAAGGGAGTGCCGCTGTTCGTGGTGGCGTCCAATCCGGGCGATCTGCCGGCGGGTTCTGGTAACGACCTCTACGGGGTGGTCGAGGGCGGCGACTTCGCCCGGCTCGAGGGCACCATGATCGCCGACTACGTGATCGCCAACTCGAACGGCAAGGCGAACATGGTCGACGTCGTCGACCCGCTGTTCCCGACGCTGGCCGCCACCGACGCGGCCGAGAAAGCTGAGTTCCAGAAGAACTGTCCGGGGTGCACGTTCAACTCGCTCTCGGTCAGCGCCGACCAGATCGGCGCGGGCAAGGTCCCGTCGCTGCTGGTGTCCTATCTCCAGTCTCACCCAAGCGCGGACTACGCCGGCCTGGTGATCTCGGACTTCTTCCCGGGTATCCCCTCGGCGCTGCAGACGGCGGGCCTGAGCAAGAAGGTCAAGATCGTCGGCGTAACCGCCGGCCAGGACGAGATCAGCTCGGTCGCGCAGGGCACGTCGGCCGCGTGGGTGGAAACGCCGAACTACTACCCCGAGTGGATCGTCGCCCAGTGGATCGCCCAGCTCGCCGAGGGCCAGGCGATCAGCCCCCAGAGCCTGGCGGAAGGCAACGTCGATGACGCCTACCTCGTCGGCAACCCGGCCCAGGCCAACGCGACCCTCAAGCTGCTGGTGAACGGCGGCTGGCCCGGTCCCGTCGGCTACGACACGAAGTTCAAGTCGCTCTGGCAACTCGGCTGACAGCCGCAGCCGGCCGCCCGCTCCGGCACCGCCACGGCGGGCGGCCGCTCTCTCCGGATCCGTTGCGCGCACAGGAAAGGACGGCAACGCTATGACGCCAAGTTCGTGGGGCCGCTGCAAGGTCGGGTCGGCCATCGCCGCCCTCGCGATCTCCGTGGTCACGCTGGCCGCGTGCGGGTCGGGCGGCACAGCATCTAGCTCGGCTACTTCCGGCCCGGCCGCTACCAGCGCGGCGCCGGCGGCCGCGACCGACCTGAGCGGCCTCGCCGCGAGTGTCAGCGCGGCACAACAGGTTCCCGGCAAGATCGCGATCACCGGCCAGCTGCCGAAGGCGCCCGCCAAGGGCATCAAGGTAGCCCTGCTGACCTGCTCGGCGCCGGCCTGCTCAGGGTTCGCGCCCGCGTTCAAGCAGGCGACGCAGGCCCTGGGCTGGGACCTCACGGTTCTCACCTACAACTCGGCGACGCCAGGACAGGCGGTGCAGAACGCGCTGGACGCCGGCAACAAGTACATCGCGATGGTCGCGATCCAGCTGAGCACCATCACGCCGCAGGTCCAGGAGGCCAAGCAGAAGGGCGTACCGCTCTTCATCATCGCGGCCAGCCCGACGGACCAGCCGCAGAACACGGGCAACGGACTCTACGGCGTCACCCAGGGGGCCGCGTTCGACCAGTTGGTCGGCAAGCAGATCGCTGACTACATGATCGTGACCTCACAGGGCCACGCCAACATCGTGGACGTCGTCAACCCGCTGTTCCCGACGCTGGCCGCGATCGACCAAGCGGAGAAGGCCGAGATCACCAAGACTTGCGCCAGTTGCGCGTTCGCGTCGCTGCCTGTATCGCTGTCCCAGATCGGCGCCGGCCAGGTGCCCTCGCTGGTGGTGGCCTACCTCAAGTCACATCCGGACGCCACGTACACCAGCCTCACGGTGGGGGACTTCTTCCCTGGCCTGCTCGCCGCGCTGCAGACCGCGGGCCTGAGCAAGCAGACCAAGATCGTCGGCGTCAACGCAACCGCAGCCGAGGTCGACTCGCTCGCCCAGGGGCAGACCGCGGGCTGGGTGGTCACGTCGGTTGACGACCTGACCTGGATCACCGCCGACGGGATGGCCAGGCTCTCACTCGGGCAGCAGATCAGCACGGCCAACCTGGCCGCGGGCGACCGCGCTGAGGGTTACCTGATCACCACCCCGACGCAGGCCAAGGCCACGCAGCAGCTGCTCGCCAACGGCTACTGGCCGGGCCCCGCCGGCTACCAGCAGCAGTTCGAGGCGTTGTGGCGGGTCGGCTGAGTGAGGATGCGATGAAGCTGATCCTGTCTGGCATCACGAAGACCTTCCCCGGCCAGGTCGCCCTGCGTGGCGTGGACCTCTCCGTTACCTACGGGGAGGTGCACGCCCTGGTCGGCCAGAACGGCTCTGGGAAGTCGACCCTGATCAAGATCCTTTCTGGCTACCACGAGCCCGACCCGGGTGGCTCGGCCGAACTGGACGGCGCGAGGTTCACGCTCGGTTCCGCGGATCTGGCCGACGCGGCTGGCCTGCGGTTCGTGCACCAGGACCTGGGGCTGGTCCTGTCGCTGAGCGTGCTGGACAACGTCCTGCTCGGCCGCGAGTACCCGACGGGCCGCCTGGGTCAGATCAGGTGGCCCGTCGTCCAGCAGCAGGTCGGAACCTACCTGCGCCAGCTCGGGGTCGACGTCGACCCGCGCACCGCCGTGGGCGACCTCAGCCTCGCTGAGCGGGCGGGGGTCGCGATCGCCCGGGCAGTGTCCGACACCAGTGACCAGCCGATGGCCATCGTCCTCGACGAGCCGACGGCGGCGCTGCCACCCGACGAGGTGCGCCGGCTGCTTGAGATCCTGGACCGTCTGCGCCGCGACGGCCACGCCGTGCTGCTGGTGACCCACCACCTGGGCGAGGTACTCGAGGTTGCCGACCGCGTCACGGTGCTGCGGGACGGGCGGGTCGTCGCGTCAGCTCCGAGAGCCGAGTTCGATCACGACAAGCTGGCCTCCTTGATCGTCGGCGAGACGATCGTCTCCGCCGTCGGCGGGCCGGGCGGCGGAACCATCAGGGAACAGGCCGGCGGCGACCCCGCGAGTGAGGCTGACCCCGTGCTTGAGACCGACAACGTCTCGGGCGGCCGGGTGCGCAGGCTAGATCTCGCTGTCCGGCGGTGCGAGATCGTGGGCATAGCGGGCATCACCGGATCGGGCCGGGAGTCGGTGGCGCCACTGCTGACCGGGCGCCTCGGTCGCCGGGGAGAGATGCGGGTCAACGGGAGGACGCTCCCTCCCGGCGACCCGTCCGAGGCCCTCGGCCGGGGTGTGGCCCAGGTGGCGGGGGAACGCGCCCGCTACGGCCTGTTCCCGAACCTGAGCCTGCGCGGCAACCTGACGATCTCTGACCTAGGCCGCCATCGCAGGCACGGCCGGATCTCGGCGAAGGGTGAGCAGGCGGAAACGGCGGACTGGATCCGCCGGCTGAACATCGCCGCGACCGGCACCGACGTGCCGATCATGACGCTGTCCGGCGGGAACCAGCAGAAGGTACTGATCGGCCGGGCCCTGCGACTGGATCCAAGCCTGCTCGTCCTGGACGACCCCACGATGGGCATCGACATCGGCGCCCGGGCTCAGGTCCACAAGATCGTCGAGGACTGCGCCGAGAACGGCATGGCGATCGTCTTGGTGTCCACTGACAGCGACGAACTCGCCCGGCTGGCCGACCGGGTGCTTGTCATGAAGGACGGCATAGTCGCCGAACAACTCGACCGGGGGCCCGCGCTCACGGCCGACGCCATCGACATGACGCTGGCGCGCGGTGTCGGCGCCGGGCCCGGAGCGGCCCCCAGTTTCGCATCTCCTGGAGGCGAGTCGTGACACTCGACGCGAAGTTGAAGGCGGGGCAGGCTCCGCCCGCGGGCGGGCCGAGGCGCGGCCGGGCGGGCCTGTCGGTGCCGCGCCGTTACAGCGCCGTCGGCCTGTGGGTCTTCTTCATAGTGCTGTTCGGCATCTTGCAGTTTCACTTGTTCCTCACGGTCAGCACCGTCCAGGTGGTGTTCTCCCAGGGGGCGGTCACCGCGCTGCTCGCGCTGGCCGCGCTGGTCCCGCTCACTACCGACACCTACGACCTGTCCATCGGCGAGACCATGTCGCTGGGCATCGTGATGATGACCTGGTTCGGTGCGAATACGCACCTGCCGTTCGCGCTGACCGTGGTGATCGTCGTGGCGGTGTCGTGCTGCATCGGCTGGGTCTCGGGCTTCATCGTGGTGCGCTTCCGGGTCAACTCGCTCATCGCCACGCTGGGGATGAGCCAGCTCCTCAGCGCCGCCCAGCTGTACATATCGCAGAACCGCGAGATCCCGGGAAACTTCTCGCAGGCCGTGCTGAACCTTGGCAACGGGAAGCTCTGGGGGATTCCCTACCTGGACATCTACCTGCTGGTCATCGCCGTCGTGGCATGGTTCGTGCTGGAGCAGACACCGCTTGGCCGCCGCATGCTGGCGGTTGGCGGCAACAGCGAGGCCGCGCGGCTGGCAGGCATCAAATCCGACCGAATCCGGTGGGGCACGCTGGTGGTATCGGGCGGGATCGCCGGCTTCGCGGGCGTGCTCTACTCGGTTCAGGTCGGCGCGTACACGAGCGACATCGGTTCGGGGTACCTGTTCCCGGCTCTGGCGGCGGTGTTCTTCGGCGCGTCGCAGTTGTCGCAGCGGCCCAACGTGTGGGGCACGATCATCGCTTACTTCGCGCTCGCGTTCGGCGTCCAGGGGCTCACCTTGCAGTTCGGTGCGGGCGCCTTCTGGGTGAGCCCGCTTTTCCAGGGGGCAGCCCTGATCATCGCGGTGGCGCTGGCGAACTCCCGGGGCGCTATCGGCAACGGCCGGGACGGAAGGATGCTGCGCCGGTTCAGGAGACCGGCGGTGGAGGAGGAGGCGAGCCAACCCTGACGCTGAGCGCGGTCGAGCCGACATGTGGATAAGCCAGAAGGAGCATGATCACAAATGAGCGCAGTCCGCAACGGGCCGCGGGTAGCCGTCATCGGTGCCGGGCTGGGCGGCGTAGCGTGCGCGGTGAACCTGTCCCGTGCCGGGTTCACCGATTTCACGGTGTACGAGCAGGCAGCCGGACCGGGCGGCGTGTGGTGGCACAACACGTACCCGGGATGCGAGGTAGACGTCAACTCGCAGGCTTACTCGTACTCGTTCATGCCCTACGTCTGGCGCCGCACGCACGGCACGCAGGCCGAGGTCCTGCAGTACATCGAGGATGTCATCGATCACTTCGACGTCCGCGGCCACTTTCGCTTCGGCGTCGGCGTGTCCGGCGTGCGGTGGGACGAGCCGACGCGCACGTACTCGCTGGACACCAGCAGCGGCCAAGCTGGCCCGTTCGACATCGTGGTCAGCTGCGTGGGCATGCTGTCCGCGCCGAAAAAGCCCGACTGGGCCGCGTCGGGCGTATTCGAGGGACCGATCTTCCATACGGCCCTGTACGAGCACGAGCACGACTTCGCCGGCAAGACCGTCGCGATCGTCGGGACCGGCTCGACCGCCTGCCAGCTCGCGCCGATCCTGGCGCCGCGCGCGGCGAAGCTGGACGTGTACCAGCGTGAGCCGGGCTATGTGCTGCCCAAGCGGGCGAGGGAGTTCTCCGCGCAGGAACAGGAGCGCTTCCGGCGCCACCCGATCACTCAGAAGATCGACCGGTGGAGGCTGCTGCGTCAGGCCAGCAAGGACGTGCAGGCGTTCGACGTCAGCAGTCCGAAGCAGGAGAAGGTCCGCAGCTACCACACCCGCTACCTGGAACGCGAGGTGGCCGACCCGCGGGTGCGGGAAGCGCTGCGGCCGTCCTATCCGTACGGCTGCAAGCGTCCGGTCTTCGCGTCGGACTACTACCCGACGTTCAACCGGCCCAATGTCGAGCTAGTGCCGAAGGCCGTCGCGAAACTGGAGGCCGGCGGCCTCGTCGACACGGACGGGGAATTCCGCCCGGCGGACGCGGTCATCCTCGCCACCGGCTTCGACGCCACCAACTACCTCGGCGGCATCGAGGTCACCGGGCACGACGGCCGGTCGCTGCATCAGGAGTGGGCCGGCGAGCCGTACGCCTTCCTGGGCATGACCGTGCCCGGCTTCCCGAACTTCTTCATGCTGTACGGTCCGAACACCAACGGCGGCTGGTCGATCTGCGCCCAGCTGGAGCGTCAGTCAGAGCTCGTGGTCCGCATGGCCCGCCGGGTGGCACGGTCGCCCGGCACGCTGATCGAGACCAGGCGCGGTGCGTCGCGGCGTTACGACCAGTGGATCCAGGGTGCCAACAGAAAGCGGCGCAGTGCGTTCGAGGGCGGCTGCCACAACTATTACCACTCCGTGACCGGCAAGAATGTCACGCAATGGCCCTACGGGCACGTGACCTACGCGATCGCGACGAAGCTGCTGCCAGCGCTGGGCCTGATCACCCGGCGCGGCGCACCGGCGCGCAGCGCCGCGGAGCCGGGGGAGGGTGTTCATGAACGAGACTGACACTAGAGGCGGGCCGCTGAGCGGTATCAGGGTGCTGGACCTGACGGCGGTGATCATGGGCCCGTTCGCCACCCAGATTCTCGGTGACCTCGGCGCGGACGTCATCAGCGTCGAGAAGCCAGCCGGCGACAGCAACCGGGTGATGGGCAAAGGGCCGCATCCCCAGCTGTCTGGCGTCGCGCTGAACTTGCTGCGTAACAAGCGCAACGTAAGCCTGGACTTCCGGCAGGAGGAGGGACGCGCGGCCCTGCTTCGGATCGCGGCCAGCTGCGACGTGCTGGTCACCAACATTCGCCCGGACGGCCTGCGCCGGTCCCGCCTGTGTTACGAGGACATCGCCGCGGTGCGGCCGGACATTGTCTACTGCGAGGCGCACGGTTACCCGCTGGGCAGCGCCGAGGAGAACTATCCCGCCTACGACGACATCATGCAGGCCAGGACCGGTGTCGCGGATGCCATCCGGCGTCAGAGCGGCACGCCGATGCTAGCTCCGACACTAATCGCGGACAAGGTCTGCGGCATGTCGATCGCCTACGCGGTCAGCGCGGCCCTGGTTCGCCGGGAGCGCACCGGCCGGGGCGATCACATCGAGGTTCCGATGGTCGACGCGATGCTGGCCTGGATGCTGGTCGAGCACGGAGCGTCCGCCGTACCGCAGCCGCCGCTCGGCGAGGCGGGCTACGTGCGCATCCTCAGCCAGCACCGCAAGCCGCAGCGTACCGCGGACGGCTGGATCAACGTGCTGCCCTACGGCAAGGCCAGTTACGACGCGTTGTTCCAGGCCGGCGGCCGCACCGATCTCGTCGGCGACGCGCGCTACGCCTCGGCCCGCGCCAGGATCGCCAACTCGGACTTCCTGTACTCCCAGGTCGCCCAGGTGATCGCCGAGCGCACCACAGCCGAGTGGCTGGACTTCTGCAAGGCCAACGACATACCGGCGACGGCGGTCGCCACGCTCGACTCCCTGGTCGAAGCCCTGCCCGACGCCGAGCACCCCGAAGTCGGCCGGTACAAGCAGATACCGCCGCCGGTGCGGTTCACCGAGGCGCCCGCGTCGGTCCGCAGGCCAGCACCACTGATCGGGGCGGATACCGACGAGGTCTTGGCAGAGGTCGGGCTGACCGCCGAGGAAATCGAGAAACTGCATGTCTCCGGCGTCATCCCCGCTCCTCCGGAGCTGGGATGACGGCAGCCGGACACGACTTGACAGCCGGCGCGCCGTGCCTGCCACCGCATCACGCGCCAGGAGGAACGAGCAAAGTGATCAAAGGAAGGCGGAGCCGGTGAGGTTCACCGCGATCACCCTGACCAAGGACGAGCTGGACCAGCGGGACGCGGTCCGCGCGTTCCTCGCCGAAGAGCTGGCCTCGGGCGGCTACCAGCCGGGCCTGGGCGTCAACGCGGGACACTCTCCCGAGTTCTCCAGGAAGCTTGCCGCCAAGGGCTGGATCGGCATGTCCATCCCGCCCGAGTACGGCGGCCACGGGCGCGGTCCGGTTGAGCGGTTCATCGTGGTCGAGGAACTGCTCGCGGCAGGTGCCCCGGTGCTGGCGCACTGGGTCGCCGACCGGCAGACCGCCCCCGCGCTGCTCGCCTACGGAACGCCCGCGCAGCGCCGCCACTTCCTGCCGGCGATCGCGGCCGGCGAGTGCTTCTTCTCCGTCGGCATGTCCGAGCCTGACTCCGGGTCGGACCTCGCGTCGGTCAGGACCCGGGCCACCCAGGTCGACGGCGGCTGGCGGGTGTCCGGCACCAAGATCTGGACCAGCGGCGCGCACGTGAACGATTTCGCCGTAATGCTGTGCCGCACCAGCCCGCTCGTGGACGATCGCCACGTCGGCCTGTCCCAGCTGATCGTCGACCTGCGGGGCCAGGGAGTCACGATTAATCCCATCACCTTCCTCGACGGCTCCCACCACTTCAACGAGGTCGTGTTCGACGACGCGTTCGTCCCGGACGAGATGGTGCTCGGGGAGATCGGCGCAGGATGGCGGCAGGTAACGTCGGAGCTGTCCTACGAGCGGGCCGGGCCCGACCGCTACCTGACGACCTGGCAGCTGCTCGAGACCTACGCCGCCGAGCGCGGTGCCGCCGCGGCCGCGCAAGCGGAGCAGATCGGCCGCCTGGCCGCACGCTGCTGGAGCATCCGCCAGCTGTCCCTGTCGGTGGCGCGGATCATCTCCGAGGGCGGTGCTCCCGCGGTGGAGGCCGCGCTGGTGAAAGACCTGGGCACGGTCTACGAGCAGGAGGTCGTGACGGTTCTGCAGTCCCTGCTCGACGAAGATCCCGATCCGGGCTCGTCCTCGCTGTTCGAGCGGCTACTGGCCCAGGCGCTGGTGATCTCTCCCTCATTCACGATTCGCGGCGGCACGACCGAGGTGCTGCGTTCGGTCGCCGCCCGCAGCCTGAGGAGCTCGCGATGACTGCCGAAGAGGACCGGCTCCTGGAACAGACGCTGACGAAGGTGTTCGAGGAGCATTCAGCCCCGGCGGACCGTCGCCGGGCCGAAACCGAGGGCTGGGCCCCCGAATGCTGGGCGAGCCTGGTCAATTCAGGTCTCGCGTGGATCGGCGTGCCCGAGTCGGCGGGCGGCTCAGGCGGCGATTTCCTGGACGCGCGGACGCTGGTGCGAACGGCTGCGCGGCACGCGGTGCCGCTACCACTCGCCGAATGTGTGCTCCTCGGCGGCTGGCTTGTCGCTTCCGCCGGGCTGCGGCTGCCGGACGGCCCGGTCTCGGTGCCGCTGCCGCACGCCGCGGACACGCTCAGGCTGGCGGACGGCCGCCTGACGGGCACGCTGCACCGCGTACCGTGGGGGAGCCGGGTGAACGCGATCGCCGCGGTGGCGCAGTCGTCCGACGGCGACCGGGTGGTGCTGGTCGAACCAGCCGAGGCAGTCATACGGCCAGGCCGTAACGTGGCGGGCGAGCCCAGGGACGAGGTACGCCTGGAGTCGGTGCTGGTCCCCGCGGAGCGGACGGGCCCCGTGGCGGTCGGCCTGCGCGAGGAGCTTGCGGTCCGCGGGGCGCTGTCGCGGGCGATCCTGATGGCGGGCGCGATGGATGCCGTGATGACGATGACGGTCGCCTACTCGGGGCAGCGGCATCAGTTCGGCAGGCCGATCGGCTCGTTCCAGGCCGTCGCGCAGCGGCTGGTGCGGCTGGCTTCCGAGGCCGAGGCTGGCTACCTGGCGGCGGAGGTGGCGGCACGGCACTTCACCGAGGCCGGGACGGGGGCCGCGTTCCAGGTCGCGATGGCCAAGGCGACGGCCTGCCGAACGGCGTCCGAGGTGATCACGCAGGCCCACCAGATCCACGGGGCGATCGGCATGACCCAGGAGTATCCGCTGCACGATTTCACTCGTCGGCTCCTGTCCTGGCGGCAGGAGTGGGGGGCGGAACGACACTGGGCTACCGTCGCCGGCGCCGAACTGACGGCGGGGCCAGGCGCGGGCTTGTGGCCTCGGATCACGACGGACCTGGTTGCCCGGTGACGCCGGCGCGGCCAGGCGGAAGGAGCATCATCGGGTGACTATGACCTCTCACACGCGCGGATCGGTCGAACGGACAAACGAAGGACCCGTGGCGGTACTCGAGCTCACGCGGCTCGGCCGGCGCAACGCGTGGGGACCGGACATGGCTGACGACCTCATCCGGCACCTGACCGACATCACGGCCGACGGCAAGACACTCGCGTGCGTCGTCACCGGCGCCGACGGGACCTTCTCTTCCGGCGTCGACCTCGGCCAGGACCACGTGCACAGCACGCCGTCGGCGGGCGCGTTCCTGCGCTCCTTCGATCCGCACCGGCACGCCGTCTTCAGCGCGCTGCTTGAGTTCCGCAAGCCGCTGATCTGCGCGGTGTCCGGCCCCGCGATCGGGCTCGGCTTCGTGCTGGCGTTGCACTGCGATGTCGTCCTGGTATCCGACTCGGCCCGCTTCGCGCTGCCCAACACGAAGCTCGGCATCCTGCCCGCCAGCGGTGCGCTGGCGCGGCTGGCGCAATGGGTCGGGCGGGGCCGGGCATTCGATATCGGCCTGACCGGCCGGATGGTCGGCGCCGAGGAGGCCGTGGCGATCGGGCTGGCGGTGAGGCGGCTGCCCGGCGACGACGCGCTGCGCGCCGCGGCGATGGAGTACGCGGGCCAGCTCGCGTCCTACCCGCCGCTGGCCGTCTGGGCCACTAAAGAATCGCTGGACACCGGGCTTGAAGCCGGCTCGCCGCGGCTGGCGCGCTTGATGGACGGCTACCGCCTTGGCATGCTGCAGATGACCGAGGACTCGGCCGAGGCCCACACAGCGTGGCAGGAGAAGCGGGAGCCGCGTTACCGGGCGGAATGAAACAGCATGTGCGCGGCCAGGGCTCAGTGCCGAGCCTGCCATGAAGTCCCGGGAACAGGGGTTGGTGAATGAGTTCCGATGTGCAGGGCAAGGTGCCGAAGTCCCGCGGCTCGGGGGCGTCGCAGCGGTACTACCCGCCCGACGTCCGGTGGATGCAGATCACCAATGCCGCCGCGGTGGTCTTCGCTGAGAAGGGCTTCTCCGCCGCCCGGATGTCCGACATCGCAGAGCAGGCCGGGGTGTCCCAGGGCACGATCTACCGGTTCTTCGAGTCCAAGGAGGACATTGCCCTCGGACTGTTCAAGGTCGGCCAGGACGCGTGCCGCGCCGAGCTGGCCAGGCTCATCGATGAGATCCCCGCTGGCCAGCCGCTTCGTGTCGTCCGCGAGTACGTCCACTGGTACGCCCGCTACCTCGCGCGCCGCCGGGAGATCGTGATCGCGTTGTTCTCGTGGGAGCTCGACCCCGTCGGCAGGCACGGCGCCGACATCGGCGAACGGCCGTGGATCGCCGAGCGGCTCTCCGAGCTGCTGGACGCGGCGGGCGTCACCGACGCGCCGAAAGGGACTGACTTCGGGCGGCTGCTGCCGTTGATCCTCTACGGCTTCACCGCGCTTGGCTACCTCTACCGCGCGCCAGACACCGATTCGGAGGCCACCCTCGAGGACACCGTGTCCGACATCGCGTTCCGGATTCTCGACATCGACCCCGAGGGCTGAGCCGTGACCAGGACGCTGCGGCTGGGCTTCACGCTCGGCCTGTGGCGCGACGGTCCACCGGACCGGCTCGGCGAGTTGCTGACGCACGCGGAAAGCCTCGGTTACGACAGCGTATGGGCCCCGGAGGCTTACGGCTCCGACTGCCTTACGCCGCTCGCATGGGCGGCGGCGCGGACCACCCGGCTGCGTCTCGGCACGGCCGTCATGCAGATCGGGGCCAGGCAGCCGACCGCGGTGGCCATGGCGGCGGCGACGCTGGACCACTTGTCGGACGGCAGGCTGGTGATCGGCCTGGGCGTTTCCGGACCGCAGGTGATGGAGGGCTGGTACGGCGTGCCCTTCTCCCGCCCGCTCGCCCGGTCACGGGAGTACGTGCAGATCATCCGCGACGCGCTGCGCCGCGACGGGCCGGTGGCCGCGACGGGCCGCTACTATCCGCTGCCCGCCAGCAGCAGCAGCCGGCCGCTGAAGCTGATGCTGCAGCCCAAACGCGGCGCGATCCCGATCCTGCTCGGCGCCGAAGGGCCAAGGAACATCGAGCTGGCAGCTGAGATCGCGGACGGCTGGATACCGAACTACTACTCACCCCGGCTGGACGACATGTACCGGCCGCTGCTGGCGGCCGGCCTGGCACGGGCCCGCACCCCGAGATCGCTGGCCGACTTCGAGATCGCGCCGACAGTACCCGTTCACATCACCGGCGACCCGGCCGCGGCGATCGCGGCCGAGCAGCGCAGGCAGGCGATGACACTGGGCGCGATGGGCGCGTTTCACGGGAACGCGGCAACGCGGATCGGGTATCCGGACGCGGTGGCGGCGATCCAACGCCACTGGCGTGCCCATGACCACGAGGCCGCAGCCGCCGCGGTGCCAGCCGCGCTGATCGAGGACGTCGCGCTGATCGGCACGCGAGCGCAGGTGCGGGATCGGCTGGCCGCGTGGCGGGAGTCGCTGGCGACCACGGTGATCGCCCGAGTGACGACGCTGGAGCAGCTCCGGCTGACCGCCGAGGCAGTGCTGGGCTTAGCGACGTGCGGGGCTGACCACCGGGGTGACCCACGCCTCCCGGCCGCTGCTCGCCTGCGCGCATGGCGCCGGCGTGCTTCCCGGCGAGCCGGTGGTGCTCAAGACCCGGACCGCCAGCGCCCGTCGCCGCGCCTTGCCGTGAAAGCCGGGGTTCACCGCGGCGGGGCGGTTCGAAGCCTACGGCGCCGAGCGGTGGCTCGGCCTGCGGACCCCGTCACGCCGTCCGGTTGAGCTACTCGGCCGGGCCGAGGAGCGCGGCGAGCCAGTCGGCGACGGTCCGGACCATCTCCCGGTCGCTGACCGGGAGGTTCGCCGGGCGGCTGAAGAACCAGGAGCGGTCGAGCAGGGCAAGCGCCGCCAGGCCGAGGGTGTCGGGGGTGTCCGTGGGGACACGCTGACGGGCCTGGATGCGAGTGCCGAGCGCCCAGGCCGTGCGCATCTGCATGCGGTGCGCGTCGGCCTGGGTCTGCTCGTCGGTCGGGGCGGACTGGCTGGCGGAGAAGATGAACGGCCCGTGCTCGTCCATGATCGCGAAGTAGCCGGCTACCCAGTCCGCCAGGTCCTCACGGCTCACCGGGCGGTCGCCGCCCTGGCTGGGCAGCTCGTCCCAGGCCTCGACCGTGTTGAGCACGGCGCGGTAGGCGGCCACGCCGAGCGCGTTGAAGATCTCCTGCTTGTCGCGGAAGTAGGTGTAGAACCCGGCCCGCGAGATGGCGCACGCGGCGGTGATCTGCCCGATCCGGGTCCCCGCGTACCCGTGCTCGAGGAACAGCTCCCGGGAGGCGGCGAGGATGCGCATCCGGGTGCGCGCGGCCCGCGGGCCGAGGTCGGCGGTGCCAGCCAGGTCGGTGCCGACCAGGTCGGCGGTGCTGACCGTGCCGCCGGCTGCCTCGGCGCTGCCCGTACGCACCGTCGCCGGGGACTGGGGACCGCTCATGGGCACATCCTACCCTCACTTGACACTTTGAAGGATAATGCCTAAATAGGATCGCTCAGCCGCCCGAGTGTGCTGAAAAAAACAACATTCTCGAAGTTGACAGTTTTAGCTTAAATGTATAAGTTTGGATGATAGGAGTGGCAGCCCCTGACGGCCGCCGAGACGGGAAGGATGCGCCATGACTTCGCCGCAGCCGGCGCCCATTGAGAGCGCGCCGATCTTCGATGCCGACCAGCACATGTACGAGACGCCCGAGGCGCTGACCCGCTACCTGCCCGAGCAGTACCGGCGGGACGTCCAGTTCGTCCAGGTGGGCAGGCGCACCCGGATCGCGATCCTCGGCAAGATCACCGAGTTCATCCCGAACCCGACCTTCGAGCGGGTCGCCGCGCCCGGCGCGCACGAGGCGTTCTACGCGGGCACGAACACCGAGGGCAAGTCGCTGCGGGAGCTGACCGGCGCGCCGATGGACTCGATTCCCGCCTTCCGCGAGCCCGGGCCGCGCGTCGAGGCGCTTGACGCGCAGGGCGTGACCGAGGCCTTCGTGTACCCGACCCTGGCCAACCTGGTCGAGCACTCGGCCGCCGAGGAGCCCAGGCTCGTCGTCGCGATGATCCACGCGCTGAACCGCTGGATGCTCGATACCTGGGGTTACACCCACGAGAACAGGCTGTTCATGACCCCGGTGATTACCCTCGCCCTGGTCGAGGAGGCGCAGCGGGAACTCGAGTACGTGCTCGCCAACGGGGCGAAGGCGATCTTGATCAAGCCGGCCCCGGTGAAGGGCCTGTACGGCTGGCGGTCGCCGGCGCTGCCTGAGTTCGACCCGTTCTGGCGGGACGTGCAGGACGCCGGCATCCCGGTCTTCCTGCACGCCAGCCAGCCGCCGCTTGACGAGTACGTCAGCCGCTGGGAACCGCCGACGACCAACAACTTCATGGAGATGAGCGCGTTCCGCTGGGTGGTTCTCGGCCATCGTGAGATCTCCGACATGATCGCCTCGCTGATCTGCCACGGGACGCTCACCCGGTTCCCGAAGCTGCGGATCGCCAGCATCGAGAACGGGTCGGCCTGGATTCGCGGGCTGATCGAAGACCTCGACGGCTTCTACAAGAAGATGCCGCAGGCGTTCGCCGAGCACCCGGTCGAGGTGATGCGGCGCAACTGCTGGGTCAGCCCGTTCTGGGAGGGCTCGGTGGCCGAGGTCGT
>DASXDG010000121.1:0-3604 GCA_036490795.1 Streptosporangiaceae bacterium | reverse complement strand
GTTAAAGCCGACGCTGACCTCCACCACAGAGCCGGCCGCGATGGCCGGAGCCACGGGCGCCACGGCGGGCTGAGTGCCCGCGGTGACGACGAGCGGGTTGTAGACCGACAGCTGCCCGCCCGGGGACAGGATCGTCGCCTCGACGAACGCGCCCTCCGTGCCGGCGCTAGCCATCGAGCAGCCGTCGCCGAGCTGCCACGGCGTCGCCAGGCCAGCCGCGGTAAGCGGGTTGGCGGGCACAGCGAGCGAGCAGTTCATCGAGGCCGCGGCCTGCGCCGCGGTCTGCCGCGTGTTAATGGCCGCGCCCGTGCCGTCAACGGGTTTCGTCGCGACGTCACCGAGCTGGGCGGCGGCGACTGCGCCGCTGGCGAACGAACTGGCGAGAGCCACCGTAGTCGCGCTCGCGCTGGCACTCGTGCTGGGGCTCCCGCTAGCGGTTGCGCTGGCGCTCGCCATGCCCGACGCCGATGCCGTGGGCTGGTGGTGCTGGCCGAACGCTGAGTCCGCTACGTGGACAGACGCGCTGTTTACCATGATGACCGTTCCGATCGCGACGCCTGCCGCTACCGGAATGGCTATCACTGTCGCGATACGAGCGCGGCGCTTGCTTTGCGAGCGCCGACGTGCTGTTGACCGCTGGCCTGTGAGCATCTATTCACCTCCGTGTCCGCATTGACCGCTTAGCTGTGCGTGCCGATGACCGTCGGCACGTTGCCGATCCGTGCCACCGCAGGAGCGGTCGTGGTCGGCTGGGTGGTCGGGGTAGCCGTCGGCTTGGTGACGGTCGTGGCCGGCGCCGCGAAAAGAACCAGCTGCGCCTTGAGCGTATGGTTCTCACGCTCGCCGAAGACGAACACGAGGTCACCCTGGGCGATGCCCTTGACCTTCGTGTTCATGGTCCACCAGGAAGGCACCTTGGTGCTGCCGCCGGTCATGGCGGACATCCCGGTCGAGGTCGCTCCGACGTTCAGGGTCGCCGTCCCGCCGTTTACGTGCCAGATCTCGAGCGTCCCGTTCGCGGACTTGACCGCGAACTCGCCCTTGCTCACCGCGACCACGGTGCCGCGCTGGATGAAGATCGTGGCCCGGTGCCACGACTGCGTCCAGTAGTTGGTCACCGGCTTCATCCGCGAAATGGTGGTAAGCGAGGTGCCCGGCGAATTGCTCCAGCCCTTGACCGCCGAGGACATGGCGCTGCTGTAGCTCAGCGCCTGGCCGCCGGTCTGGTAGTACCCCGCCGACTCGGCGGCCACGGGACCGCTGTGGCTGGCGCTTACCGCCACCACTCCAGCCGCGCCGCCGCCCGCGATTACCGCTGCGGCGACGGCCAGGCGTACCCGGATGGATGCCCGGCCAGTTCTGCGCTTGCTCATCGATGCCTCCTCAAGGTGGATGCCGCCCGCCGCCCCAGCGCGACCTTTCGGTTCTGACGACATCGACGTTGCCCTGACCGCCATCGGAACAACAGCGCAACACGTGTTACGTAAGGAGGCCGTAGGGGTGATGACATATCGGGTAACGATTGCTTGTCACTGATCGTGAGCGGGACTCTCGCTACAAAACCTGCCACCACCTGCTGAAACGGCCCGCTAGTAAAGCCGTGGCCCAGGCCGTGGGCGACGTTCGCCTCGAGGGTCGCGGACAATGCCCCGGCCGAGCAGCCACCGCGCCACCCGGGTGCCACGGCGTGCCGCTCCAGCATCATCATCGAACTCGCATAGATTCGGACCGTCCATGGTCCGCAGCACGGGGTTGTTCAGCGCCCGGCCGGTGCGGGCCTTACCGGCCGCCAGCGTGAACATCGCCGCTGCGGTCACCGCGGTCCAGCCGATACCGGCGCGCGAGATCCGACTATGTAGGCGCGGCTCATGAGCGTGAGTTCGCTGCTGTCGCGGCCGTGCATAAACAGGTGTTATGCATCGCGGCGGTCTCGCCAGGGACCCCTGGGGCCCCTCGGATCCGGCTGAGGCAACCGCGACGCTAAGAGCGCGACACCGGTGAGCGCGGCCAGGCGGTCCATCAGCTGGTCCTGGAAAGCTGGGTCACGGGCTTGTGCTGCGGGCGGCTGTCGTTGCCGGTGGTACCAGTAGCCGCCGCTCACAGTTGCGGCGGCCTCATTGCTGACGGCCAGCCATGTCTGCGTGAGATAGCCCATCTGTAGATCGCCGGTTGCCGTGGGGCCGCCCATTTTGGTCGGGACCCAGCCCGGATCGACGGCGTTGCTGAGTACCTCCGGCCAGACGCGCGCGAGGGTGAACGCGAGCGCGGTTACGTAGAGCTTGCTCTCGGAGCACGCTCGCGCGGCGTTCCAGGACCGGCTGGTTCAGTCGATATCCCGGAGGGACCCGGCACCTGCGTGATGCAGTCCGCTGCTGAGGTAGATCAGCCGATCCGGGCAGCCGATCAATCCAGTGAGCATGTAAGGCGCCAGGGCGTTCACCGCGAGAGTCTCCGCGTTGAGGTCCGTCAGCTTGGTATGCCAATGAGGTGAAGGGCGGCGACTGGGGAACCGATGCCTGGGAAGAGACCGTCCCGGTCGGTCAGGCTGCCTATTCGCAATTGTTCATCACACGAAATAGGAAGACGGTCAGGCAGTCTGTCGTGGCACTGCGAGAAGTGATCGAAGGACTCGCGCCTGACGACTTCAGGCTCAGAGACGAGATCGTACGCTTCGTCCAAGACCGTCCGTGAGCGGTTCGAGCTCCTCCGTTCCACTGGTTGGCCTCGGAGATCATGCCGGCGTCCGCGACGACGGTGACGCCGGGCAGCTTGTGGGCTGCCATGAACTTCCCGATGACCGGCGCCGACCGACCAGTCGCCCATGCTCATCCCCGTCGACCAGCAGACGCGCAAGGTGCTGGAACTCATCTTCCGGGAGGCCCTGCGGATGGGCCACAACTACATCAGGACCGAGCACATCCTGCTCACGCTGGCAGAATTCGAGAACGGCACGCGCGCGCTCGCCGATCTCGGCATCGACAAGGCGGCTGCCGAAGCCCACATCACCGCCGCGGTGGCCGCCGCCCTAGCCGTACGCGAGCAGAAGCAACAGGCCGGGCGGCGCAGCGGCCTGCCCGGCTATCCCGGCGTCTCTCATCGCGGCAGCCGCAGGTCCAACCTTCCAGCCACTCCTACCTGAAGCCACCGGATCAGCCATCCCCAACCTGCGCCCTCCGCGGGCACCCCAGATCATCCAATCTGCACCCCGACACGCACTACCCGCCCGCTGACCCCGAGCGTGCCTATCGGCGGGTATCGCGCAGGAGCATCGGTCTCGTCGGTTACATGCTGGAGTCATGCTGCGTGAGTACGCTGGCGGCGGTTCGGCCGTGCCCGTGCCTGCATCCGCGCCGCCGCCAGCCGGGCGGGCGTCCCGGTGCGCCAGGCATGCCAGGACCTGGACGGGCGCCCTGGCCACCCCGCGCCATAGCGGAGCCTGACCAAGAAACCACCACCTCAGCCGTCTGACCAAGAAACCACCACCTCAGCCGTCTCGCGGGAGTGCCGTCATGGCGGACGACAAGATGGCCCCGTGACGGGCTGTCGTCCGGTGGCTGGCGGCGGCGGTTTGCGTTAGCGGTGCTGGGGGGTCAGGCGGCGTCCT
>DASXDG010000120.1:0-21076 GCA_036490795.1 Streptosporangiaceae bacterium | reverse complement strand
GTGGCAGATCTGCCGCCTACTGGCCGTCGCTTCCCAGGCTGGCTAGCCCAGTGCTCAATGACGGCTGTCGTTCCCGTTTACCGCTGCGGGGCAGCCCCGGATTCACACCGGGTTCCCTCTTGCGACAGCCGCCCTGGCTGGGCGGCCGAACCAGCACACAATGACTGTAACCGGACCCAGGGCGACGATTCCACCATTCGGGGCATAGGTTCCACAATCCGGCCAAGCACCGGCCGCACGGGGCCGCTACCGAAGTCGCAAAGGGTGCAAATCGGGCCGCCCGGTGGACGGCTTAATGATCGTGCGCGTGGCGTACCGGAATTCCGGAACGCCACGCGCACGATCATTCGGCTAACTCCACGACGGTGCGAATTCCGTTACACCAGTGGGTGGCGGTATTGGTGTGACTCGGAGTACGGGTTCAGGACTGTTAGTTATGACTTCCTTAGTGGTGAAAGCCAGCCTTGGCGCGGGCGCCGGTCTGGTTGCCCTTGCCCAGCTGGTCCAGCGCGCGGGCGATATCGTCGGCGAGCAGCCCTGCCTCGTCCCGGCCGACGCCGTGCCGGATCAGCACCCGCTGGATCACGGTGTCTTGCCGCTGCGGCGGCAGCGGGTACGTGGGCACCTGCCAGCCGCGCATCCGCAGGTGATCGGTCAGGTCGTAGAGCGTGAACGGCTGGCCCGGCTTGAGCGTGTAGGAGATCGCGGGCAGCCCGCCGTGCCCGTCGTAGAGCAGCTCGAACGGGCCAAGGCCGGCGATCCGCTTGCCGAGCCAGGTCGCCGTGTCCACGCAGGCCTGCTGGATCTTGCAGTAGCCCTCCCTGCCCAGGCGCAGCATCAGGTAGTACTGCGCGATGATCTCGCCGGCCGGGCGGGAGAAGTTCAGCGCGAACGTGGGCATGTCACCGCCCAGGTAGTCGACCTTGAAGATCAGTTCCTCGGGCAGCAGGTCGGGCGACCGCCACACCACCCAGCCGACACCGAGCGGCGCCAGCCCGTACTTGTGCCCGGACGAGTTGATCGAGGCCACCCGCTCCAGCCGGAAATCCCAGACCAGGTCCGGCTGGACGAACGGGGCGATGAACCCGCCGCTGGCCGCGTCCACGTGCACCGGAACGTCCAGGCCGGTCTCCTGCTGCAGCTTGTCCAGCTCCGCGACGATCTCGGCGACCGGCTCGTAGTCACAGGTGTAGGTCACGCCGAGGATCGCCACCACGCCGATCGTGTTCTCGTCCACGTACTCGCGCAGCTGATGGGCCCTCATCCCGGTCGCGCCGGGCTCGAGCGGCACCTGGCGCAGCTCCACATCGAAGTAGCGGCAGAACTTCTCCCAGCAGATCTGCACCGGACCGGCCACGATGTTCGGCCTGTCGGCCGGCTTGCCCTGCGCCTGCCGCCGCTTACGCCACCGCCACTTGAGCGCGAGCCCGCCGAGCATGCACGCCTCGCTCGACCCGGTGGTCGAGCAGCCCATCGCGTTGCGGCCGGGCGGGGAGTTCCACAGGTTGGCGAGCATCCGCACGCACCGCGACTCCAGCTCGGCGGACTGCGGGTACTCGTCCTTGTCGATCATGTTCTTGTCCATCGCGTCGCTCATCAGCAGATGGACCTGCGGTTCGGACCATGTCGTGCAGAACGTCGCCAGGTTCTGCGCCGCATTCCCGTCCAGCGCCAGTTCCCTGTGCACGAGCTCATAGACCGCGACCGGGTTGGACTCATCGTCCGGCATCCGGCTTCTGGACAGCGCCTGCTGACTGGGCGGCATCGTGAATACGTCGTCGATGCCGTCATCCTCGGTGTTGACCGTGTGCAGAACCATCGCGTCTCCCATGGCCGGTAACCCAAACTGGCCGGTGAGGTGATTGAACTCCTCGTACAAAGCCGAGTCACCGGCCATCCCAGTCTCCCCCATACCTAGACTTTTCCCGCCCCGGCGGATCCGGTGCCGCTTCGCTCAGTCCTTGCCAGCGCCGGTCCGCCGTAAACAGGGCCCACCCGGCGTAAAAGAGCAGTTCAGGCGACTCATTCTGGCCAGAGCGGGAACGTACAAGACTGGGACGGGTGATGCTGATGAGGTGATTGGTTATGGATACGAACCTTGATACTTCCGATTGGCGCCTGTGGGTGATGTGCGTGATCATCGTGGGCTGCCTCGCCTTCTGGCTCGCCGCCGTTTTCCTGGCCGCGCGCAGCCCCGGCTCCCGGAGCGTGTCGCCGGACCGCGATCAGGCCGCCGCGGATAGCGGTATCCCGGCCGAGCAGACGCGGGACCTGCCGATACCGCGGCCAGCGTGGGAGCGGGACACGTCGGTCCCCATGCCAGCCCAACGGGCCGAATCACCCGCCCGGGACGCACGGCCAGCCAATCGCCCGTGAATCCGCCAGCAGGCAGGCAGGTGCGGGCACGGTCCACGCAGGTATAGGCGACGCCGCCGACGCGGGCGCCTTGCGCTTGGGAGCACGTGGCAGGTGCGCGAAGCCCCATTTCAGCAGCCGGCTCGCATCCGCGACGACGCGACTGACGCTCGGCTCTCCAAGTACCACCCCGATGAGGCTATCTCCGTCGCGGTCCGCCTCGAATAGCAGGCACTGCCCGGCAGCCGGGGTCCACCCGGTCTTGATCCCCAGCACGCCGAGGCGGCCGAGAACAGGATTGAGGTTCCGCCAGTAGTACGAGGCATGCCCGGGGCCAGAACGCAGCCGGTACGCACGGGCGCCCACCACCTGACGCAACGTCCGCCAGTTCATCGCGGTGCGACCCAGCCTGACCAGATCCGCCGCGGTGGAGTAGTCAGAGTCATTGGTCGGGTACGGGAGACCGTCGAAGTTGGTGAAGCGGGTATGCCGCATACCGAGCACACGCGCCGTCGCGTTCATCCTGGCAACGAACGCCGACGATCCCGGCCCGTAGGAGCGGGCCAGCGCGTACGCCGCGTCCGCCCCAGAAGGCAGCAGCATGGCATAGAGCAGCTGGCCGGCGGTGAGCCGGTCTCCCCGCTTGAGGCCAGCGCTGCTGGCGTCGTTCTCGCTGACATACGTGCTGACCGCGCGCGGAATCGTGACCTCTCGGTCAAGCGCACCGAATCTGAGCACCACCAGCGCGGTCATTACCTTGGTGATGCTGGCCACCGGCCGTTCGGCGGTGAGGTCGCGGCCCCACATGATGTCACCGTCTCGCGCGTCCGCGATCACCGCCTCCGGAGCACGGATCCCCGCCGGTCCCCCGGCGTAGGCCGAGGGACCGGAGAACGCCGCTCCCGCCATCAACAGCCCCGCCACCGACGCACGCACGATGCGCAGCAATGCCGCCGCCCCCAATCACCGCAGACCCCGTTGATCACGCAGTGTAGCGAACGGCTAACGCCACAAGGATCAACCGGTCAGGCCGGGAGTATCCAGCTGCCGATGTCCTCGATGACCGCCTGGTCGACGTGCTGCGCGGCGTCGTAGTCGGCGGCAGTACCTGCTCAGCCCGGTCCAGTTCCCGCTGGAGTTATACCGGGGTCATGTCGCCGGGCTTCCACGAGCCGTCGAAGGCCGCCTTGCCCGGTCCGTAGCTGCGGAAGTAGCAGAACCAGCCGCGACCCGGCATGGTCTGCAGCCAGCGGCCGTCCGCCGCGCTGGGCCGCACCGGGCCGAAGTACAAGTCGACCGAATCGGCGCCCTCCGGCGTGAGGTCCTCGAACAGGGACCGCAGCGCGGCCCGCGCCTGATCGGAGGCCACCTCGGAGCGGGTCTCGGAGTCGTAGCAGGTCACCGACCAGAACAGCGACGCCGGAACGGGCAGCGGCACGGTGAGCCGGTAGGACCTTCCGCCGTCGAGGTACTCGCCGTTGACGTCGCGGCAGGCCAGCCAGTACAGCGAGCCTGACCCCTCCGCGCGACGGAACATGGCCGGTGAGGCCACGATCGCCTGCGCGAACCAGCGGTCCCTCGCTTCGACGTCCAGTGATCCTTCCCGCTCGAAGTCCGCGTTTTCCGGCCGCAGGCCGACCCACTCCCAGGACCGGTCCGGCCAGGCGATCCGGTCCGGGCGGCGGGAGGCGAACGCGGCCACCAGCATCTCGTCGCGCCCCTGGCGGGCGGCGCGGTTCAGTACCCGCATCGTGGCCTCGCCGGGCTCGAACGGCTTCCCCGCCTCGATGCCGAGTTCGGCGAGCATGCCCAGGGCCGCCCGCATCTCCTCGACCGGCGGCTCGGCATCGATCACGCCGTGCAGGACCTGCCAGAAATCCAGGTTGTCTTCCCAGGCCAGTGGCGTGGTGTCGGCGGGCTCTTCGGTCTTGTCGAGAAACTGGTAGCCGACCTCGCCCCCGGAAAGCGGGTACACCTTGACCGAGCTGAGCAGCTTCAGCGCGGCGTCCTGGTCTCCTCCGACCGGCAGCGCGCGCAGCGCGAGCAACACCTGCCACGTATCAGGCTTTGCCACGAAATATTCCGATTTGTCGGGGTCGCCGCTCACGTCGGGGTCGCCGCTCACGTCGGGGTCGCCGCTGAAGCCTGGCGGCAACAGCAGGTGCTTGCCGCCCCGGCCGGCGTCGGGACCGGGCAGGCCCACGTCGGTCACCCAGCGATGGTGGTGGTCGTCGACCAGCCCGATCAGCGGTCCCGGCGGAAGCTCGATCACCATCGGGCCCGCCTTCTTCAGGTCAAGCACCCCGCCCGCGTACGGGGTGTCCGAGTTGAGGGTGAACCCGACGTGCCTAGGCTGGGCGACGACCATCATCGCGGCCTCGTTGTCCACAGCTCCGGACTTCCTGGTCCCGCGGAAGATGCCTTCCATCGACACCGTGGGGTAGAAGAAGTGATAGGCCTCGAGCGCTCGCCGCAGATCCTGCTCACCATGGGTCTCGGCCGCGGTGCGCGGGGCCGGGAAGAAGCCCAGTTCGAAGTCAACCGTGTTGGTCATGGCTGTGGTGTGTCCCTTCAGACGTCTCGTTCGGCGGCGATCCGCCCGGATGCCGCGGCGTCGGCCAGCGCCTGGTAGTCGAGCTCATTCTGCTCCGCGTACGTGGCGGCGAAGTCGGCAATGGCCTGGTCGAACACGTCCGAACCGCCCAGGTAGGCGGCGATAGCGATCCGGTCGCCGGTCCTGGCGTGCGCCCGCGCCAGCGTCCAGCCGCACGTCTCGCCGTACAGACGCATGCCGTCCGGCACCATGGACGCGATGTCGACCGACATCTTCCAGTCGCGCAACTGCCTGACGTAGAAGCTGCGCTGCTCCCCGTCCACGCCCTGCTGGGTGCAGATCCAGCCGAGGAACGCGTCGCCGGCCGCCTGCATGAGACGCTGCCCGGTGACCACCCGCTGGCCGTGACTGGCGTGCCCGCTCTTGCCGGTGTACGGGGCGAGCACGGACTCCTGCGCCTCTTTGACCTGGAGGAACAGCGGGTCGCCGCCGTCGCGGCCGAGCAGCAGGACGATCCAGCACCGGGTGCCTACGCTGCCCACGCCGACCACCTTCCTGGCGATATCGGCCACCGCGTACTGTCCGAGCAGGTGGCGGCGGTCGGGTTCGAGCGTGCGCCGGTACCGGCTGATCAGCGCCGTGATCGCGGGTTCCACGTCGCCGTAGACCAGGTCGTCGAGCGGCACGATCAGCGGCGGGTCGGCGATGATCCTCGGCATGCCGTCGCTCATCCGGGTCAGCTTCCGCATCGCCCGCATGCTGTCCGTGGTCCGCGCCTTGGCCGCGCTCTTGTCCCAGGTCTTCCGCTGCCTGCCGGTGAGCTGAGACTTCAGCTGCGCGCGCAGCTGGTCGATGTCGGCGCGCGCGTAGAACACGTCCAGGTTGGTCATCGCGGCGAAATCCCGCATGGCCTCGCGGTAACCGCGGACGGCTGCCAGCGTGATCATCCGCCGCCGCTTGGCCGGGAACCCGTTGTCGCGCCCGGCCACCTCCAGGCTCGCGGCCAGCCGCTTGACGTCCCACTCCCACGGACCGGGCAGCGTCTCGTCGAAGTCGTTGATGTCGAAGACCAGGTTCCGCTCCGGCGTACCGAAGATCCCGAAGTTGGACAGGTGCGCGTCGCCGCAGGCCTGGACGGTGATCCCGGATACCGCGGAGCCGGCCAGGTCACTGGCCATCGGCAGCGCCGCGCCGCGGTAGAACGTGAACGGGGACACCAGCATCCTGCCGTACCTGACCGGCACCAGATCGGGCACCCGCGACTTCGCCTGCTCCTCGAGCAGGTCAACCACGTCGGGTCTTTCCTGTTCACGGCCGGCCTCCGCGTGCCGGGCCCTGGGCACACTGGCCCGCGCCCGCTTACCGCGCTCGGCTCGCTCGGCCGGGGTGAGCCTGGTCCTCGTCATAGCCGGTCTGTCCCCGCCCGGACCCAGGGTTAGCTCACCCGGCCGAGGTGAAACCGCAGGTTAACAGCAGCCGCAGGCGGCGGCCGTTCGCGATGGCCTGCCGACGCGATGTCACGGACAACTTGTGGTAGATCGACCGCAAATGAGTCTTCACCGTGTTTACCGAGAGGAACAGCGCGTCCGCGATCTCCTGGTTGGTCAGCAGCGACGGCAGCAGGCGCAGCACCGCCAGCTCGCTCGGGCTGAGCGGCACCCGGGGTTTGGGCAGCCCGGCCGGCGGGAGCGCCTCCGCCGGCAACTCCCTGGCCAGCTCGGCCAGGAGCATGTCACGCAGCACCGGGTAATACTGGTACTCGCCGCCGCCGAGCCGGTTGACGAAGCAGTTCTGGCTGGCCAGCGCCTCAAAGGTGGCGGCGCCGTTCAGCAGGCCACCGGTCAGGGAGTCGGCGATCTCACCGGTCATGCGTTCGGCCACACTGGTGCGGAGCATGAACAGCCGGACCTCGGGCGGCTGGGTGTCGAGCACCTCATCGCGCAGGTAGTCCGCGGCGAGCGGCGCTGTCCCGAAACCGGCACCGCCGCCGGCCAGTGCGGCCAGGCGCAGCCCGGTGATCCAGCCCTGGGTGTAGCCGAGCAGTTCATCCCGTTTCGCGGCCGCGAAGCCGAATGCCGCGTCCGCCTCGTCCGCGGTGCAGGCCAGCTCCGCAGTGCCCAGGTCGCAGACCTCGCCGGCGACGCGCAGCTTGGCCAGCCGCAGCCCGGGCAGGTACCGCCCGGACAGGATGATCGGTGGCCCATGGGCAATCACCCGGTCAAGGTCATGCAGGGCATCGCCGTCGGTCAGCAGGTGCACGTCATCGACGATCAGGACGTCGCGGCCGGGCAGCACGGCATCTAGCCGGGCCCGCAGCGAAGCGGGGGCGTTGTCGGGCTTGTCCACGGTGATCCAGCCCGCCCGCCCGCCGGACGAAGCGACCCATTCCGCGCAGGCAACGGTCTTGCCGGACCCGGCGGGCGCGGTGAGCACCGTGATCTCGCGCGCCTGGTCGATGAGCCGGGTGACGCGGGGTCGCGGCACCACGCAATCGCCCAGATCAGGCACGCCATCAGCAAGAACCGTACTCACCCCCCGGAGGGCGATACATACCCAGGTAAACCGGTCAGCAACCGTGCGTGATTTTCACCCGGTTCGGGTGAGCGCACAGCGTGACGATCCGGGTACGTTCACGGGCACGATCCCGGGGAGGGGCAGTCCGATGAGCAGCGCACACGACCAGTCAGAACGCATGGGCCAGCAGTCAGAAGGCAGCGGCCAGTACGTCCCAAGGCCCGCCTGGCAGCAAGACGACACCCGCCAGACCTCCGGCTCCGGCGGCCTCGCAGTGGCCGGGTTCACCGCGGTGGCCGCGGTGTTCATGGTGATCTCCGGCCTATGGAGCTTCTTCGAAGGGCTGGCGGCGATCATCAAGGGCGGCTTCTTCGTCGTCGCGCCGAACTACGCGTACGACATCTCGACCACCGGCTGGGGCTGGATGCACCTGGTCCTCGGCGTCGTCGTGTTCCTGGCCGGACTGTGCCTTTTCGCGGACATGACCTGGGCCCGGGTCACCGGCATCATCCTGGCCACGATCAGCGCGGTGCTGAACTTCCTGTACATCCCGTACTACCCGGTCTGGTCGATCGTCGTGATCGCGCTCGACGTGTTCGTCATCTGGGCGCTCATGTCGCCGCGGCGCCGGTACGTCTGAGTGCTGAAATCCCTTCGCGGGTCCCTTCGCGGGGACTGCGTCGCCGGCCTGACAGTCTGGGCCGTCCTGGTACCCGAGGCACTCGCGTACGCGTCGATCGCCGGGGTGTCACCGGTGGTCGGCCTGTACGCCGCGTCGGGCGCGCTGATCCTGTACGCGGTGTTCGGCAGCTCGCGGCAGCTGATCGTCGGGCCGATGGCCGCGACGGCCGCGCTGTCCGCCGCCGCTGTGGGCACGCTCGCGGCGGGGAACTCGGGCGTGTTCACCGCGCTGACGATCACGGTGGCCATCACGGTGGGCGTCATCGCGCTCGTGGCCGGGTTGCTGCGGCTCGGGTTCGTCGCGAACTTCATCTCCGAGCCGGTGATGAAGGGATTCATCGTCGGCCTGGCGCTGACCATCATCATCGGCCAGGCGCCCAAGCTGCTCGGCGTGGAGAAGGGGTCGGGCAACTTCTTCCAGCAGCTCTGGACCGTGCTCAGCCACCTGGGCCACACGCAGTGGCGCACGCTGCTGGCCGGGCTGATCTCGCTGGCGATCGTGCTCGGACTGCGGCGCTGGCTCCCGGTGGTGCCGGCCCCGCTGGTCGCCGTGGCGGTCGGCGTCCTCGCGGTGTACGCGCTGCACCTGGACAAGCACGGGGTGAAGATTGTCGGGCACATCGACAGCGGGCTCCCGTCCTTCGGCTTCCCTTCGGTCCCATCCGGCGATTACCTGAAGCTGGCCGGGCCGGCCGTCGGCATCATGCTCGTCGGCTTCGCCGAGGGCCTGGGCGCGGCCAGGACCTATGCCGCCAAGAACGGCTACGAGATCTCCCCCAACTCCGAGCTGATCGGTCTCGGCGCGGCCAACGTCGCAGCTGGCCTGTCCAGCGGCATGGTCGTCAACGGCTCGCTGTCCAAGACCGCGGTGAATGGCGCGGCCGGCGCCCGCACCCAGGTCTCCGGCTTGGTCGTCGCCGCGCTGACCATCCTCACCCTGCTGTTCCTCACCGGCCTGTTCCAGGACCTGCCGGAGGCAACGCTCGGTGCGGTCGTGATCGCCGCGCTGATAGAGCTCGTCGACATCTCGGCGCTGCGCTCGCTGTACCGCGTACATAGCACACGGCTCGGCCGGATCTACGGGCACGCGGCCAGGGCGGACTTCATCGCCGCGGCCGCGGCCCTGCTCGGCGTGCTGATCTTCGACACGCTGCCCGGCCTGTTCATCGGCATCAGCATGTCGCTGCTGCTGCTGGTGTACCGCTCGTCCCGGCCGCACGTGGCGCGGCTCGGCCGGGCGCCGGGCAACGATCAGTGGACCGACACCGACCACTACCCGGAAGACACGACGATCCCCGGCATCACCGTGCTGCGGGTCGAGGCCGGCCTGTTCTTCGCCAACGCGGACTACGTGCGCACCGCGGTCACGCGGGCCGCCTCGCGCAGGCCCGCGCCGTACGCGGTCATCCTCGACTGCGAAACCGTGCCGTTCGTCGACGTCACCGCCGCCCGGATGCTCGACCAGCTGACCGCCGACCTGCACGGACGCGGCATCCGCCTGGTAATCGCCAGGGAAATCGGCCAGGTTCGCGACGTGCTCTCCGCCACCGGGCCGACGCCGGAGTACTTCCCGTCGGTCCGCGCGGCCGTGGGGGTGGTCGGTCATGGGTAACGCGATCGGGAGCGCGCTGCCGCTCGCGGTCGGCGTGGCGATCAGCCCGGTGCCGATCATCGCGGTGGTGCTGATGCTGACCAGCCTTCGGGGCCGGGTCAACGGGCCGGTCTTCGTGCTCGGCTGGCTGGCCGGTCTCGCCGTGATCGGCACGCTCGTGCTGCTCGTGGCCGGGCCGGCCGGCCCGGATTCGTCGGGCTCGCCGGCCACCTGGGCCGGCTGGGTGAAGATCGTGCTTGGCATGCTCCTGCTGCTGGTGGCCGTCCGCCAGTTCCGCGGCCGCCCGGCTTCTGGTGAGACCGCCGCCATGCCGAAGTGGATGGCGGCGGTGGACACCATCAAGCCGCCCGCCGCGTTCGGGCTCGCCGCCGTCCTGGCCGGGGTCAATCCGAAGAACCTGCTGATGGCCGTCGGCGGCGCGGCCGCGATCGGGCAGACCGGCATCAGCGGCTGGCAGCAGGCGGTCGCGTACGCGATCTTCGCACTGATCGGGACGCTCGGCGTGGGCATCCCGGTGGGGATCTACTTCGCGCTCGGCGACCGGTCCGCTTCCGTCTTGCACGGGCTCAAGGACTGGATGGCCAAGAACAACGCGGTGATCATGGCGGTGTTGTGCCTGGTCATCGGGGTAAAGCTCATCGGGGACGCCATTGGCGCGCTGACGGGGTAATCAATCATAACAACAGGGGGGATACGCGCAGTGAGCACACTTATCGCCATCGCTTATGACGACGTCGCGACGGCTAACCAGGTCAGGGACACGCTGTTCCAGCTGCAGACCCAGCACCTGATCACGCTGGAGGACGCGGTCGTCGTCGAGCGCAAGCAGGACGGCAAGATCAAGCTGCTGCAGGCGCGCGGATCGACGGCGGGCGCGGGCGCGCTTGGCGGCGCGCTGTGGGGCGGCCTGATCGGGCTGATCTTCTTCATGCCGTTCCTCGGCGCGGCGATCGGCGCCGGCACCGGCGCGCTGGCCGGCAGCGCGGTCGACGGCGGCGTGAACGACAACTTCATGCGCCAGGTGAGCGAGAAGCTCACCCCGGGCAAGGCCGCGCTGTTCGTGCTGGTCGTGGACAGTACCCCGGAGAAGGTGCTGCCGCAGGTGGCCAGGTATGGCGGCGAGATCCTGCAGACCTCGCTCAGCCCGGAGGCCGAAGAGCACCTGCGCGACGCGGTGCAGGCCGCGCACGCGACGGTCTAGTTTCACGATCGTTCGCCGATTCGGGTCGTGATAGCGACCCGAATCGGCGAGCGACCCGGAACGTGGCGTAGGCGACCGGTCCCGCCGGCCAGGGCGGGCCGGCCAGGGCGGGCCGGCCAGGGCGGGCCGGCCGCCGGTCTGCAGACGGCGGACCCCAGCAGAAGGTTCCCGCTGGGGCTACCCGCCGTGCAGGGTGACTCGCCGCCGCCCCACCTGGCATCGCGGCGCAGACCAGGGTGATTATCGCGGTAATTACGTCCAACGCGGTAATTAATGCTGCTCTGAGCAGGTATTTCTACCGCGAAGAGTCGATGTTCCGCGCTAATTGCGGGCCGTGAGCCTGTCAGTGACCGCTGTGATCCGCGTGGCCAGCGCACGTTAACGGTATCGTCGTGGCGGCGCACCGGATATAGCTGGCGGTTCTGCTTAAATTATGGTGAATTGCCTGGTCCTACGGCATGCTAAAGCGGTGAGCGAGCAGAGCGAGGCGGACGCGGGCGGCAGACGCGGGCCCACCAAGCCCGAGTGGACGTATCAGGTACCGGTCGACATCCAGTTGCCGTCTATCGATCCGCGGTCGCGGCGGAGCCTGGTCCTGGAGACCTGGTTCATCCAGATCGCGTTCCTGGTTCCCGCGATCACGGGGGCGGTCGACGCGCTCGCCGCCCACCTTGGCGGCACCGGCACCATCCACCGGATCCCGACGATCGTGACCGGGCACCCGCTGACGAACTTCTTCGTCACGACCGCCAGCTACTTCGAAGTGGCCGCCGTCGTACCGATCGCGCTGCTCCTGCTGAACCGGACCGGCCAGACTCCGGCCGCGCTCGGGCTGGTGAAACAGTGGTGGTTCAGGGACATCTGGCCCGCCATAGGGCTCGGCGTGGCCGGCTTCGGCACCGAGCTCATCATGCTGATCGCTCTCGCCCCGGCCATCTCGAACGACAAGTCGCTGTTCGTCAGCCCGTCGCTCGGACCATTGCCGAAGTACTACGTCATCTACGGGATCTTGATATCCGCGACCACCGCGATCGCGGAGGAGACCCTCGTCAACGGGTACCTGCTGGTCCGTCTCGACCAGTTCGGCTGGGACCGCAACTGGGCGCTGGTACTCAGCATGACGCTGCGCACCAGCTACCACATCTACTACGGACTCGGCTTCCTGCTGACCATCCCGCTCGGCTTCTACAACACCAGGTCGTTCCAGAAGAACGGCCGCCTCACCCGGCCCATACTCGCGCACTTCCTCTACGACGCCGTGCTGTTCACGGTCGCCGTGCTACACCACTAGACATAGGCAAGGCCGCGGCGCTCGATGTGATCGTGGCGGCGAGCCGGGCACACGAGCCACCGTTAGTTATGACCTGCCGCTGCGAGGTTAACGGCGCAGGCGCCGCAGGACGGCGACGGCGACCACGAGGTACGCGAAGCGACCGGGGCCGCTGGCCTGGCTGGCCGCGGCGGCGGCAGCGGTCTTGGCTGGTTCTTCCGCCTGCAGCAGGCGGCGGCCCTGCAACGCGAACAGCAGCGCGAACGCGGGCCCGATCAGCACCAGGACCACCACGAACAGCCAGACGATCGCGACCAGGGTCTGGCCGGGGGCGCCCGCGTTGCTGAGTGTCACCCCGGTCCCCGGCAGCAGCACCGGGTACTGCGCGACGCCCCAGCCCCAGACCACGGCGGCCACTCCCAGCGCCGCGATAGCCCGGGTCCACAGCGCCCGCCGGTAACCGGTGAGCAGCAGCACGAGCACGGCAACGCCGCACAGCCCCGCGACGATGACCAGCGGCAGCGCCCGTCCGGTGAGCCGGCTGTACAGCAGCGAGCCGTGCAGCGAGACGAGGGCGGCAAGCGAAAGTCCGCCGGACCCGATGCCCGCGGCCACCGCTCGTCCGGAGAAGTAGGCGGCCATCCGCTCGTCACCGATGCGAGTCGCCTCGCCGGCCAGGTAGACCGCGGCCAGATAGCCGCAGGCGCCGGTGAATAGCAGCCCGGTCAGCACGCAGGTTCCGCTGGTCCACGCGGCCATGCTCGCGGTAGCGCCCTGAACCGGCACCCTCCCGGTCGCGATCGCGCCGACCACGGTGCCCATGAAGAACGGGACGAGCAGCGAGGAAAACGCGAACAGCGCGCCGAACAGCCGCTGGGCGCTCAGCCCGTGCACCTCCTTCCTGAACGCGAACCCGACGCCGCGCAGCACGATGCCGAGCAGCGCCAGCCACAGCGGCAGCGCGAGCGTGGTCATCACCGCCGCGAACGCGTGCGGGAACGCGGTCCAGAAGATGACCAGGTCGAAGACCAGCCAGACGTGGTTGGCCTCCCACACGGGGGTGATCGTGTCGTCGATCAGCCGGCGTGGCGCCCTGCCCCGCTGAGCGCCGCCGGCCAGCAAGTCCCACAGCCCGCCGCCGAAGTCGGCGCCGCCGAGCACCGCGTACAAGGTGACCGACGCCAGCAGAATGCCGCCGACGGCGTCCGCGGCGATCATGGTCCTGTCCCTGGTTCCGGACCGTAAGGGACGGCGTCGGCGTTGTCGCCGCGCCGCCAGCGCCTGGCCAGCAGCCGCAATATGGCGATCGTCGCGGCGCCGAGCACGGCGTACAGCACGATCACCACGCTCAGGCTGGCGATCACTGCGCCGTTGGTCGTCGCCGCCTGGGCGGTGGTCATCAGCTTGTACACCACCCAGGGCTGGCGGCCGACCTCGGTGACCACCCAGCCGCACTCCATGGCAACGATCGCCGCCACCCCGCTGACGGCGCCGAGCAGCCAGAACAGCTTCGCCTTGGGAAACCGGCGCCCGCGCCACCAGGTCCACAGCGCCCACGCGCCGGCCAGCAGCAGCAGGAACCCCAGGCCCACCATCGCGTCGAAACACAGGTGGATCAGCCACACGACGGGCGGCCGCTGGGAGCCGGGGACGGTGTCCCAGCCGATGACTTTCGTGCTCGGGCTGAACCCGACCAGCAGTGAGTCCATGTCCGGGATGCGCAGGCCACCGTAGATGCGGCCGTTGAGGTAGACCCCGCCGAGCCACTCAGGGACGTTCGTTGACGTACGGGTGACGTACTCCATGGCCGCGAACTTCACCGGCTGGTCCTGGGCGACCGCGCGGGCCGCGGTGTCACCCACGAAGATCTGCGCCGGCGTGAGTACCGCCGCCGGGACGAACCCGAGCGCGAACCCTGTCCGGTGATAGCGATCGTTTCTGTTCTTGAGGATGCCCCACGCGTAGACGGCGGCGACGCAGAAGCCGCTGACCATGTACGCGGCGAGGATCATGTGCGGCATCTCGTAGATGGCCGCGTGGTTGAAGACCACCTGCCACGGATCGACGCTGGTGACCTGCCCGTTCTTCGTGGTGAAACCGCCGGGCTGGTTCATCCACGAGTTGACGGCCATCACCGACATCGCCCCGAGGATGCCGCTCAGCGCGATCGGCATCCCGCTCCAGAAATGCGCCCAGCCTGGCAGCCGCCGCCACCCGTACAGGTAAATGCCGGTGAAAATGGCCTCAAGAAAGAAGAACAATCCTTCTATGCCAAACGGCAGTCCGAGCACCGCCCCGTATTGCCGCATCAGCCCGGGCCAGAGCAGCCCCATCTCGAACGACAGCACGGTGCCGGTGACCGCGCCGACCGCGACCAGCACGCCCATCGCCTGCGACCACCGTCGCGCGAGCAGCATCGCGACTTCGTCTTTGCGCCGTAGTCCGATGAACTCGGCGAGCAGCACGATAGAGGGCAGGGCGATGCCGAGGCAGGCCAAGATGATGTGAAACCCCAGCGTGGTCGCCATCTGCGCACGGGCGGGAACCACCTCGCCCGTGACGTGCGCTGTCATCGCGACCGCCACCACGGGACCAGCCTAGCCCTCCGCTTTTAGCCGCCGGCCCGAGGGCTGGCGTCGGGACGGTCGGCGGCGCGGCCGGCTCCGGGGCAGGCGGGGCCGAAGGCCCGGGCCGGGGCGCAGGCCCGAGGCGGGGTGGGGACCGAGGCGCGGGGCGGAGGCCCCGGTCGGCGGGGGCCGGGTCGGGGCCGCAGGCCCGAGCCTTTAATACGGTATTTAGTTCCAACGCGGCAAAAAACCATGCTGTGAGCAACATTTTCTTCCGCGATAGAACAATTTTCCGTGTTGTTTCGCCGAACGGTGCGCCTGCTGAGACTGACGCGGGCCATGTGACTCACGTGGTTTATGCGATGGCTTTTCTGGCGGCTGACGTCCTGGGGCGCCCCGGGGCCCTCCGGCGTCCCTCAGCACTAGCACCTCGTGCGCCCCTGCCGCCCCCAGCACCCCTTGCGCCCCGGGATCGCCGGCGCGCTCCCCGGCGGGGGTGCCTGGTGCCCGTCCGCGGCCTCGTTGCCCGTCTGGTCGGGTCCGTCCGGTCAGGCGTCGTTGCCGTAGCTGTCGTGCCAGCGCCACCACTGGTAGGGCGGGGTTTGCGGGTAGCCCTCTGGCGAGTCCTCCCAGGTTTCCTGGCGGCCAAGCACCGTCAGGTCGAGGTAGCTCCAGGTGCTGCCCAGTTGCTCATCGCCGCGGTTGTTGGCGAAGTAGGTGCGGAACACCTGGTCACCGTCGCGGAAGAACGCGTTCGTACCGTGCCACTCGTCGACGCCATGGTCGGCGTCGAAGCTGTCGGTGAGCGAGTACCACGGGATCGTCCAGCCCATGTCCGTCTTCAGCCGGGCGATGTCGGGCTGCGGCGCGCGGGATACATAGGCGAACGACGTGTCCCGTGCGTGCAGGTGAGCGAGGTGAGCGACCTGGTCTGCCATCATCGAGCAGCCGGGGCACGCGTGCTCCGGCCAGCCGTGCACGCCCGGCTCGAAGAACGCGCGGTAGATCACGAGCTGGCGGCGGCCTTCGAACAGGTCGAGCAGGCTCACCCTGCCGTCGGGGCCCTCGAACGCGTAGTCCTTGTCAATCGCGAGCCATGGCATCCGGCGGCGTTCGGCTACCAGCGCGTCTCTGGCCCTGGTCAGCTCCTTCTCCTTGACCAGCATCTGCTGCCAGGCGGCTTCCCATTCCTGGGCGGACACGATCGGGGGTGTCTTCACTATGGCGTTCCTCCGGAATCTAGATGTTCTTTCAGCGCGCCGAGCGGGCCATCCCAGTCGCGGGCCAGTGCCGCCAGGAACTGCTGCGCGACGCGCATCGGCGCGGAACTCAGCCGGTAGCGGACCCGGCGCCGCTCGCCTGGTTCGGCCAGAACCAGGCCGGCGTCGGCGAGCAGGGCAATGTGCTTGGCGATCGCCTGCCGCGTGATCGGCAAGCGGAGTGCCAGGTCCGTTGCCGTGGCCGGACCGCCCGCGGCCAGGGCCGCCAAGATGGCGCGCCGGCTCGGGTCAGCCAGGGCGGCGAAGACCTGCTCGGCGATCGCCTCGACGTCGGCCTGGCCCGCGCTCGCCCCGCGCTGGCCGACGCCGGCTGGGGCCTGGCCGGTGTCAGCGGGCATGCGGTCGGACGACATGGACGGTCAGGCGGCGTCGAGGTAGCTGACCAGTTCGTCCAGTTCGCTGGTCCAGCCTCCGGCGTTGCCGTTGTACGCGACCTCGTAGGCGTCGTCAGGCAGTTGCGCGAAGCCCGTCTCGACCACGGTCAGCCGCGTGCCGTCGCCATCGGGTTCTAGCGTGAACTCGACGTAGGTGCGGCGCGGATCCTCGTCGGGCAGCCCGTAGATGTGCCAGGTGAATCCGAAGACGTTCGGCTCTTCGACCCGTTCCACCCGCATGTCGGCCTTGTGACCGTGGTCCCACTTCATCCAGGCCTTCCCGCCCGGACGCAGCTCGATGCCCGCCTCGTTGCCGAACCACGCGCCCAGCCCTTCGGCCGTGGTCAGCGCCGCCCATACCTTGGCCGGCGGGTGCGCGAGCTCCATGGTGCGCTCGATCCGATCAGGGAATCCCATGACTTCCTCCATACATAGCAACCGATTGATTGCTACTTTATAGCAACCAGATGGTTGCGTCAAGGAAAGCTAGCTGGGTCAATATGGCCTGAGGGCTACGGCTGCGTGCTGACCGAGGTGGACGCGGGCGCCCGGCCGAGCTGATCGGCGAGGTGGCCGATCACCGCGCGCGCGTCATCCTCGATGCCGCAGATGAACGTTGACCTGCGCCGACGCAGCAGGGGCAGGCCCAGCGCGTACATCCCGGGGCTGGCGGTCACGCCGCCCTCGTGCTCCAGGTGGCCCTTCGCGTCCACCACGGGCACGTCGAGCCAGCTGTAGTCGGGGCGGAAACCCGTCGCCCACACGATCGCGCGGAACTCCCCGCTACCCAGGTCACACTGCAACCGCGTCGACGCGGGCACGCGGGTCGGCTCGAACCGCTCCGGCGGATCCATCTCGGCGGCGCCGGCCCACTCGTCGAACGTGCCGAGCAGCCGGTTCATCTTCAGGTCCGCGAGCGAGAACACGTTGCGCAGGCCGCCGGAGAACAGCGCGCTGCCGTCGCGGACCGTCGCCCACCGGCCCACCAGTGAGACACCCATCGCGGTGAGGGCGTTGAGGTCCAGGGTCATCCGGGACGGTGACCCGACGAGCTGAGGCGAGGGCAGCCGCCGGGCACGGTCGAGGTCCTCGACCTCGTCGTACCGCTGGTCCCAGACTCCCGAGGCGTCCATCCACCACAGCACGTCGCGGCCGCGGTAGGTGCGCGGCAGCCGCACGTGCTCCCCCACCGAGAGGGTCACCGGCCGGCCCGACCGCCGTATCTCCGCCGCGAGCTGCACGCCGGTCGCCGACGCTCCCACCACGAGCACGCCGCCGTCCGGGAGCTGGTCAGGGGCACGATAATCGAACGGGGTCAGCTGCGACACGGACGCAGGCACCGCCTCCGCCCACGGCGGCACCGCCGGACGGTTGCAGGCGCCGCTCGCGACGACCACGGCGCGGCAGTCGATCTCGCCGTGGCTCGTCGTCACCAGGTAACCGTCTCCGGCACGCCGCACGGACGTAACCGTGACGCCGGTCCGCACCGGCGCACCAGACAGCGAGGCGAACCGGGAAATGAACCCCGCCACCTCCCCCGACGTCATGTAGCCGTCCGGATCCGGGCCTTCGTAGCGAAGGCCCGGAAGCCGGCTGAGGACGTTGGGGGTGAGCAGCCGCAAGGAGTCCCAGCGTTCGCGGCGCCAGGAGTTCGCCACCTCACCGCGCTCGAGCACGACGTGGTCGACCGACCTGTCACCCAGGAAGTGGCTCGCGGCCAGACCCGCGTGCCCCGCCCCTATGACGACCGCGGTAAACCGCTCGCTCAAGCGACCTCGACGGTCACGTCGGTCGGGTTGGTGAGCGCGTCGAACACGGCGGACCGCTTCTGCGACTGGGCCACCAGCGCCTCGATGTCCTCCTTCGACGCGTCGGCGTCGATGGTGAACGTCACCTTGATGTCGTTGAAGCCGTTGCGGACGTCGCCGTCGGCACCGAGGATGCCGCGGATGTCGTGATGGCCCTCGACCACCGACTCGACCGAGCGAAGCTGGATGCCGCGGTTCTGCGCGACCGATGCCACGCCAGCGGTCAGGCAGCTGGCCAGGCCGACGAGCAGGTACTCGATGGGCGTGATGCCCTCATCCGGGGCCGCGAAGGTCTCGGGGTGGTCGGCCTCGAACACCGACTCGCCCTTGTGATTCTGCTCCTCCCCCAGCCCGAAGTAGTTCTGGATCGTCACCGAGCTGTGCACGCCGTGCTGCCACTTGGAGGAAGCCCGCCAAGTGAACTGGGCGGCTTCCGGCGCTCCCTTCAGCACATCGCGCGCGTCGAGCAGCGCCTGGACGTTGACTCCATTGGTGACCGTGGTCATGTCGGCCCCACACCCTTCCATAGATTCCCCATGGGGACGATTGACAATATACAGGTCTGGACCAGCTACGATAGTCCCCATGGCGGAGCCAGCCCAGAAGCTCTCGGCCGGACCTGGCTCGGCCGGTACCGTGGAAACCCGGTATATCGACCTGCCGGAGCCGGTGCGGCTCGACTGCGGACGGGATCTGTACCCGGTCCGCGTGGCGTACGAAACCTACGGCACCCTCTCCCCCGCGCGGGGGAACGTCATCTTGGTGTGCCACGCGCTCAGCGGCGACGCGCACGCGGCGGGGGTCGCCAAGAAGCCGCCCGCGGAGAGCACGCGCGACGGGTTCGGAGCTGACGACCGCGACGGCACGGCCGGCAAGGGACTCGGCTGGTGGGACGGGATGATCGGCCCTGGCAAGGCGTTCGATACCGACCTGTTCTACGTCGTCTCCACGAACCTGCTCGGCGGCTGCAAGGGCACGACCGGGCCGTCCTCGACCGACCCGGCGACGGGTGAGCCGTACGGGGCGGACTTCCCCGTGGTCACCGTCGCGGACATGGTGCGGACCGAACGCGCGTTCCTCACCGAACTCGGCATCGACCGGCTGGCGGCCGTGGCCGGCGGCTCGCTGGGCGGGATGCAGGCGCTCGAATGGGCGATCCTGTACCCCGATCAGGTCGATGCCGTGGTGTCCATCGCCAGCACACATGCCCTGCACCCGCAGGGCCTGGCCTGGAACGCGATCGCTCGCGAGGCGATCATGCGCGACCCGGCCTGGCAAGGCGGCCGTTACTACGGCACGGGCCGCGCGCCCGACGCCGGCATGGGCGTGGCCCGCATGGTCGGCCACATCACGTACCTGTCCGCGCAGGCGCTGGACGAGAAGTTCAGCCGGAGGCTGCAGTTCGCCGACGACGTCCGCTACACGATCACCGAGCCCGAGTTCGAGGTGGAGAACTACTTGCGCCATCAGGCCGGTTCGTTCGTGAAGCGCTTCGACGCCAACACGTACCTCTACATCTCGCGCGCGCTGACCTACTTCGACCTGGCGCGCCAGCACGGCGGATCACTCGAGTACGCGCTCGCCGACGTCACGGCGAGAACCCTGCTGATCTCGTTCAGCTCCGACTGGCTGTATCCGCCGGCCGCGTCCGCCGAGATCGCGCAGGCACTGGAGGCGCTCGGCAAGCCGGTGGAATCGCATGTGATCGAGGCGCCGTACGGCCACGACTGCTTCCTGCTCGAGGAAGCACGGCAGATACCCATCGTCAGAAGGTTCTTGGAAAGGGGGCCGTTATGAGCGAAGCAGCCAGGGAGTTCGGGTTCGAGACACGGCAACTGCATGCCGGGCAGCGGCCCGACCCGAATACGGGCGCGCGTGCGGTGCCGATCTTCCAGACGACCAGCTATGTATTCGAGGACCCGGAATCGGCAGCGGCGTACTTCAACCTGCAGGAATACGGGAACACGTACTCGCGCATCATGAACCCCACCGTCGCGGTGTTCGAGGAGCGGGTAGCGAACCTGGAGGGCGGGGCCGGCGCGGTGGCGTTCGCCAGCGGCATCGCGGCGCAGGCCGCCGCGCTGTTCACGCTGCTGCAGCCGGGCGACCACGTCGTCTCGTCGTCGGCACTCTACGGCGGGACCGTGAACCAGCTAAAGCACCTGCTGCGCAAGATGAACGTGGAGCTGACCTGGGTCGATCCCGACGATCCCGAGGACTGGCGCAAGGCGGTCCAGGACAATACGAAGGCGTTCTTCGGCGAGACGATCGGGAACCCGGCCGGGAACGTGCTGGACATCGAGGCGCTGGCGGCGATCGCGCATGAGCACCAGCTGCCGCTGATCGTGGACAACACGTTCGCGACCCCCTACCTGTGCCGCCCGATCGACTGGGGTGCCGACATCGTCATCCACTCGGCGACCAAGTTCATCGGCGGACACGGCACCTCGATCGGCGGTGTGGTCGTCGAGTCCGGCGAGTTCGACTGGTCCAATGGCCGGTTCCCCGTGGTCGCCGATCCGTCCCCGGCCTATCACGGGCTGAAGTTCCACGAGACGTTCGGGACGTACGGGTACCTGATGAAGCTGCGGGCGGAGACGCTGCGCGACCTGGGGGCGGCGATGTCCCCGTTCAACGCGTTCCTGTTCCTGCAGGGGCTTGAGACGCTGTCGCTGCGGATGGAACGGCACGTGGCGAACGCCATCGCGGTCGCCACCTACCTCGAGTCACACGAGCTGGCTTCGAACGTGACCTATCCCGGCCTGCCGTCGAGCAGGTACCGCCAGCACGCCGGGAAGTACCTCGGGCACGGCGCCGGAGCGGTGTTCTCCTTCGACTGCGCCGGCGGCCGGGCCGGCGG
>DASXDG010000119.1:0-4565 GCA_036490795.1 Streptosporangiaceae bacterium | reverse complement strand
CCGCCGCGATCAGCGGGGACTCGACGCTGATCGTGCAGGGCACCGCCGGTACGCCGGAGGAGGCCATCCGCTACGGGTGGAACTACGCCCGCCTGCTCGCCGAGGGTCCGTCCCGGGCCGCCCTGGTGCCCAGCCCGGTGCTGACCGCGATGCGGACCGGCGCCATCGCCCGGGTCGAGGAACTGACCCGCATCCCGGCCGAGGTGCAGGACACGTTCATCACGATCCTGTCCGAGAAGACGCTGCCGGTCCCCGAACTGAGGGGCGAGGTGCAGGCGGTGCGCGGCTTCAACGTGATCGCCACCGCGAACGACCGCGACCGGGGCGTGAACGAGCTGTCCAGCGCGCTGCGCCGCAGGTTCAACACTGTCGTGCTGCCGGTGCCGGCCACCGCTGAGGAGGAGGTCGACATCGTGACCCGCCGGGTCGCCCAGCTCGGCCGCTCGATCGGCCTGCCGCCCACCGTGATGCACGGCGCCGATGAGATCCGGCGGGTCGTCACCGTGTTCAGGGAACTGCGGGCCGGCGTCACCGAGGACGGCCGGGCCAAGGTCAAGTCGCCGAGCGGCACCCTGTCCACCGCGGAGGCGATCTCGGTGCTGACCAGCGGCCTGGCGCTGGCCGCGCACTTCGGCGATGGTGTGCTGCGGCCCGCCGACGTGGCCGGCGGGATCACCGGTGCCGTGGTTCAGGATCCGGTGGCGGACCGGGTCATCTGGCAGGAGTACCTGGAGACGATCGTCAGGGACCGCGACGACTGGGGTGACTTCTACACCGCATGCCGTGAGGTCGCCGGGTGACGTCCCCGCTCACCTGCTGACCGGTGCCGGTGTCGGTGCCGGTGCCGGTCAAGGGCGTCGCCGTCCAGGACGGCGCGGTGCTGCTGCTGGAAAACGAGCGGCCCGAGTGGGAGCTGCCGGGCGGCAAGCTCGGGCTCGGCGGGATCCGCCCGACTGCGTGGTGCGGGAGATCCGCGAGGAATCCGGCTGGCAGGTGACCGCCGGACCGCTGCTGGACTGCTGGCTTAGACCCGGTGCGGCGCCGCGGCGGACGCTGGTGCGTTCTGCGGGGGTGGCGCGTGATCAGCGCGGTAATTATGTCCAGTACGGAAGAAAAGGCTGCTCTCAGCAACCTTAATCACCGTGCTGAAGATAGTTGCCACGTTAACAGCGGCGCGGTGGGACAGGGGGGGCGAGAGCGGCGGGAGGGGTGAGAGCGGCGGGAGGGGCGCTCGCTATTCCGGGGCTCCCGGGATCAGCCCAGCCGCCGTGCCCGGGTTAAGGCTTTGCCTGTAAGCCGTACACCCATACCGGGCGAAACGGGCGCGGAACCAGTCACGTGACAGGCAAAGTGAGTGGACCAGCCGGCAGCTACCGGAGATCACGGCCGGTTAAGACCGGGGACCGCGCGGGCGGGTCTCCTGACTCATCCATTCCGTGCAGGCCTGAGCCGGGCACTGATTCCAGCGGGAGCCGCAGGGCGCGACCACCACGAACTCCGACAAATTAATTCTTCAAGACAGTTATGACCGCCTTGACAAAAATAATTGTCGGTGACATGGTTGTGGCATGCAGGATGTCGCAGTGATCGAGGATGCCGCCGCCGCGGAGGCCTCGCTCGATCCGATCCGGGCCCGGATGCTCGCGGAGCTGGCCGAGCCGCACACCGCGACCACACTCGGGGCGCGGCTGGGGATTCCCCGGCAGAAGGTCAACTATCACGTCAAGACCCTTGAGCAGCACGGTCTGGTGGAGTTGATCGAGGAGCGCCGCAAGGGCAACATGACCGAGCGGGTCGTGCGAGCTTCCGCCGCGGCCTACGTGATCTCGCCGGCCGCGCTCGCCGTGGTCGCGCCCGATCCGGCCAGGTCGCCCGACCGGCTGTCCGCGCGGTGGCTACTCGCGCTCGCCGCGCGGCTCGTCCGGGAGACGGGGGCGCTCATCAACGGGGCGGCGCGGGCCGGCAAGCCGCTCGCCACGTTCGGGCTCGACGCCGAAGTGCGGTTCGCCAAGCCGGCTGATCGCGCCGCGTTCGTGGGTGAGCTCGCGGGCGCGATCGCCGGAATTATCAGTAAATACCAGACCCAGACTGGTCGGCCGCACCGCCTTATCGTCGCGGTGCACCCGTGCATCACCGATGACGCCGACCCGCCAGCAGAGGAGCAGCAGTCATGACGCATCCATTCGAGATTCGCAACGAGCTCACCGTCGACGCCACGCCGGACGAGGTGTGGGAGGCGATCACGTCGGGGCCGGGAGTCGACTCCTGGCTCATGGGGAGCACCGAGATCGACAGCGCCAATAAGACCAGCACGTTCAACATGTTCGGCGAGGTGTCCACCGCCAACATCACGGTCTGGGAACCCGGTCACCGGTACGCGACGCAGGAGGACGAGAAGCCGGACGGCACGTTCATGGCTTTCGAGTGGCTCATCGAGTCGCGCGACGGCGGCGGCGCGGTGATCCGCGTTGTGCACAGTGGTCTGCTCGGCGATGACTGGGAGGCCGAATACAACGGCCTGTCCACCGGCGACCGCGCCTACATGACCAAGCTCGCCGTCTACTTGAAGCATTTCGCACCGCGCACCGCGAAGCACTCGGTGTTCCTGCCGGGGCCGGTCACCAAGGACTCGTGGGCGGCCATGACGGCGGCGGTCGGCGCCGGCCCGGACGCGGCGGACGGTCAGCCGGCGCGGCTCAGCGTGCCCGGGATCGAGCCGGCCGAGGGCACCGTGGAGTTCACGGGCTCGCCGAGCTTTGTGGGCATGCGTACCGACGACGCGATGTACATGCTGATCCACGGCTACAACGACATGGTCTTCGCGACCGCGCACTACTTCGACGACCGCGACCCGTCGGCCGAGACCGAGGCGTGGCAGAACTGGCTCGGCGGCCTCGCGGCCTTATCGACATCAGCGCACACCGGCCGGTCGGACTGGACGCTAATCCAGTGCCCGACCGGCCGGCGCGTTTCCCGGCGCCGGGTGTTCCCGGCCCGGCGGCGAGAACCGGTCTAGGCCAGCCGCCCGTGAACACGCACCCTTCCGCGCGCTTCTAAGCCGAGTGCCCGGCCAGGGCCGGGATGAGCTGGTCGGCGTAGCGGTCGAACGCGGCGGCCATCATGGCCGTCGACGAGACGATTAATGCTCTGGTAGCTGCGAGGCTGGCACGACGAGCGATCTTCGACAAGCCAGAACCGCCGGATGTGACCGTGGTGCTAGATGAGTCGGTACTCCGCCGTCTCGTCGGTTCATCACAGATCGTGTACGAACAGCTGACCGAGCTCGCGGCACTGTCTGAACGCCCGTACCTGACTGTTCAGGTAGTGCCCGCCAGCGTCGGTGCTACTGCTGGTCTGTCTGGCGCCATGAACCTTGCCAGCGTGGACGGCGTGCCTGATGTCCTGCACACGGACGGCGTACCGGAAGGTCACACGACGGAAACAAGATCGAAGGAGATCTCGGGAGTGCCGCAGGCCATCAGGTCCGCGCGTTCCCATGGTCGCTGGAATGACAGGAAGGGCACCTCTTCGGCCATCCAGTCGCGCAAGTCCCGCACGGTGGGCGACTCGCCTGGCTGTCCGACGCGGGCCAGGCTGCGGCGCTCGGTTTCGCGTTCATCGGCCTGAACCCAGAGCGACGCGCCGGCGAAGTGCCCGGCTTCGCGGCGGGCGGCACCGACCCCTTCGACGATGAGCAGCGGACAGCCAGCCGGCACCACGATCGCGCCCTCCCGCTGCCGGTTCTCCCATTGCGGTGGCCGGAAGCTCACCGGGTGACCGGCCCGGACAGGGATCAGGATGCCGTCGATCAGCAGATCGGCCCAGCCGAACCGGGAGTGCCACCAGGCGATGTCGTCGGTATGCACGACAGCCGACCCCGCGACCGCGTCCCGCAGCCGGGCGGCCAGGGTAGTTTTGCCACTGGAGCTGCGCCCGTCCACGGTCAGCACGACCGGGCGGCGACTGGCGCCCCTGGCCTGGCCGAACTCAAGCAGAGCGGCGGCGACATCAGTGATTAGCTGAGCATGCCACCGCGCGGCTTCTGGCTCTTCCGGGGATAGCTGCAGTGCCACGATGACCAGTGTTACCCATGCCCAGCTGTCATTCACCCCGAGTGAGTTCGGGCCTGTCTGGCATCATGGGTCCGGTATTGACGATGCGGTGATGGGGCGGGAACGGTGAGCGAGATCGAGGTGGCCATCGGCCCTGGTCCGTCCGGTTACCAGGTCGACGTCGTGCGCTCCCCCGCCGGTGAAGCCTCGGCCCAGATCACCTTCGACGTTGACGCACTGCTCGGCCAGCACAAGGCCCTCGAGAACGCGGTGCTGCTGTCCTCGGTCCAGACCAGGAAAGTCTTCCCGGAGGAGCAGCAGGTCCGCGACGTCGGCAAGGAGCTGTTCCGCGCTCTGTTCGGCACCGGCCCGGTAGCCAGCCGGTACCGAGCCGCCGAACGCGACGACAACCTGCGCATCGTGCTGCGCATCAACGACCCCGCGCTGGCCGGCCTGCCCTGGGAAGCCATGTACGACGCGGAGTCCGGCGGCTACGTGTGCCGGCGGCACCAG
>DASXDG010000118.1:0-4774 GCA_036490795.1 Streptosporangiaceae bacterium | reverse complement strand
CGTGCCTCCTACGCCGAGCAGATCCAGGCCCTGGCCGAGGGCGGCGTTGACGTCCTGCTCATCGAGACGATCTTCGACACGCTCAACGCCAAGGCGGCGATCTCCGCGGCCCGCGAGGTGGCGCCCGACCTGCCGCTGTGGATCTCGCTGACCGTCACCGACCTGAGCGGGCGGACCCTGTCCGGGCAGACGGTCGAGGCGTTCCTGGCCTCCATCGAGCACGCCAGCCCGCTGATCGTCGGCGTGAACTGCTCGCTCGGCGCGGCGGAGGTCCGCCCGTACGCGGCCGAACTGTCCCGGCTGGCCGGCACCTATACCGCCCTGCACCCGAACGCAGGCCTGCCGAACGCGTTCGGCGGCTATGACCAGACACCGGACGAGACCGCCCGGCTGCTGCACGAATTCGCCGCCGAGGGCATCGTGAACATCGTCGGCGGCTGCTGCGGGACCACGCCAGAGCACATCGAGCACGTCGCGTCCGCCGTCGCGGGCCTGCCGCCCCGGCCGGTGCCCGCGATCGAGCCGGCCACCCGGTTCAGCGGGCTCGAGCCGTTCGAGATCGGCCCGGACACCGGGTTCGTCATGATCGGCGAGCGGACCAACGTGACCGGCTCGGCCAGGTTCCGCCGCATGATCGAGGGCGACGACTACCAGGCCGCGGTCGCGGTGGCCGTAGAGCAGGTGCGCGGCGGCGCCAACCTGCTCGACGTGAACATGGACGCTGACCTGCTGGACAGCGTGCAGGCGATGACCACGTTCCTGAACCTGATCGCCACCGAGCCCGAGGTGGCCAAGGTCCCGGTGATGATCGACAGCTCACGGTGGAGCGTGCTGGAAGCCGGCCTCAAGTGCGTCCAGGGCAAGGGCGTGGTCAACTCGATCAGCCTCAAGGAGGGCGAGGAGCCGTTCCTCAGCCAGGCCGCGACGATCAGGACCTACGGGGCAGGCGTCGTCGTGATGGCCTTCGACGAGACCGGTCAGGCCGATAGCGCCGAGCGCAAGGTGGAGATCTGCGGCCGCGCCTACGACCTGCTCACCACGCGGGCCGGGTTCGCCCCGCAGGACATCATCTTCGACCCGAACGTGCTCGCCGTCGCCACCGGCATCGCCGAGCACAACGGGTACGCGATGGCGTTCATCGAGGCGCTGCCGCGGATCAAGGCGCGCTGCCCGGGCGCGCGGACCAGCGGCGGCATCTCCAACCTGTCCTTCGCGTTCCGCGGCAACGACACGGTGCGGGAGGCGATGCACTCCAGTTTCCTGTTCCACGCCGTGCGCGCCGGGCTGGACATGGGCATCGTCAACGCCGGCCAGCTCGCGGTGTACCAGGACATCCCCGCCGACCTGCTGGAACTGGTCGAGGACGTGCTGTTCGACCGGCGGCCCGACGCCACCGACCGGCTGGTCACCTTCGCCGAGACCGTGAAGGGTTCGGGTACCCGCCGGGTCGAGGACCTGAGCTGGCGTGAGGCGCCGGTCGGGAAACGGCTCAGCCACGCGCTGGTGCACGGCATCACCGACTTCATCGAGCAGGACACGGAGGAGGCCAGGCAGGTCGCGGCGCGGCCGCTGGACGTGATCGAGGGTCCGCTGATGGACGGCATGAAGGTCGTCGGCGACCTGTTCGGGTCCGGCAAGATGTTCCTGCCGCAGGTGGTGAAAAGCGCCCGGGTGATGAAGCGCGCGGTGGCCTACCTGGAGCCGTACATGGAGGCGCTCAAGGACTCGCAGGGCCGTGGCAACGGCACGGTCGTCCTGGCCACGGTCAAGGGCGACGTGCACGACATCGGCAAGAACATCGTCGGGGTGGTGCTCGGCTGCGCCAACTACCGGGTCATCGACCTGGGCGTCATGGTGCCCGCGGCGAAGATCCTGGACACGGCCGCCGCCGAACGCGCGGACATCATCGGGCTGTCCGGGCTGATCACCCCCTCGCTGGACCAGATGACCGACGTGGCCGGCGAGATGCAGCGGCGGAAGCTGTCGGTGCCGCTGCTGATCGGCGGCGCGACCACGTCCCGCCAGCACACCGCCGTGCGGATCGCGCCCGCCTACGAGGGCACGACCATTCACGTGCAGGACGCGTCGCGGGTCAGCGGCGTGGTCGGCGCCCTGCTCGATCCGGACCGGATCGCCGCCACAATCGCCGCGAACGCGGCCGAGCAGGAGAAGCTGCGCGAACAGCACGCGAACCGGGTGCGCCAGCCGTTGCTCAGCCTGGCCCGTGCCCGGGCCAACCCGGACACCGCGGACTTCGCCGTCCTGCCGGTGCCCGCGTTCACCGGTGTCCGCGTGGTGCAGCCGCACCTGGACGACCTGCGCGCGATGATCGACTGGCAGTTCTTCTTCCTCGCCTGGGAACTCAAGGGCAAGTTCCCCGCGATCCTGGACGAGCCCGCCGCCCGCGAGCTGTATACGGACGGCACCGAGCTGCTCGACGAGATCATCAAGGAAGGCCAGCTGGAGGCGCGCGGCGGTTACGGCTTCTGGCCGGCCAGGGCGGACGGCGACGACATCTGGGCGGGACCGGTACGGCTGCCGATGCTGCGTCAGCAGACGGTGAAGCCGGACGGCCGGCCCAACCGCTGCCTGTCCGACTACATCGCGCCCGGCGGTGACCACATCGGCGGGTTCGCGGTCGCCATCCACGGCGCCGCCGAGCTCGCCGCCACGTTCGAGGCCGACCACGACGACTACCGGGCGATCATGGTGCGCGCGCTCGCGGACCGGCTCGCCGAGGCGTTCGCCGAGTACGTGCACCTGCGCGCCAGGCGGGACTGGTTCGAGCCGGACGCGGACCCGGCGCTGGTAGACCTGCACGCGGAACGGTTCCGCGGTATCCGGCCGGCCTTCGGCTACCCGGCGAGCCCTGATCACAGCCTCAAGACCGAATTGTTCGCCATGCTCGGCGCCGGTGAGTACGGCATGCGGCTGACCGAGTCGTTCGCGATGCTCCCGGCGTCCAGCGTCAGCGGGCTCATCTTCGCGAACCCGGCGTCGCACTACTTCACGGTCGGCCGGATCGGCACCGATCAGCTCACCGACTACGCCAGGCGCCGTGGCGTCACGACCAAGCAGGCGGAGGAATGGCTGCGACCCAACCTCGGCTGATTATCGGGTATGAGCCAGGCCGCGTAGGGTCGGATACATGACCGAGCTGCTGCCGCTGTTCCCGCTCGGCACCGTGCTGTACCCGGGCATGGTGCTGCCGTTGCACATTTTCGAAGACCGTTACCGGCAGCTCATCCAGGACCTGCTGCGGCTGCCCGAGCCCAGGGAGTTCGGCGTGATCGCGATCAAGGAGGGTCGCGAGACCGGCGCCGACGGAGTCACCTCCCTGTACGAGATCGGCTGCGTCGCTGAGCTGCGCGATGTCACCGAGACCGACGACGGGGAATTCGACATCGTGACGATCGGCACGGACCGGTTCCGCCTGCTTTCCGGTGAGCAGGTCTCCGGTGAGCAGGGCCTGGACCGGAGCCAGCCGTACCTGCGCGGGCACATCGAGCGCCTGCCGGACGAGGCGGGCGAGGCGGGCAGCCTGACCGTGCCGGCCGCGCACGCCAGCTTCCGTGCCTACCTTGACGCCCTGGTCGAGCAGGGTGGCGCGACCGTGCTGATCGAGGAGCTGCCTACCGACCCTGAGCTGCTCTCTTATGTGATCGCCGCGGCGATGATCATCGAGCTGTCCACGCACCAGGCACTGCTCGCCGAGCCGGATGCCGGGCACCGGCTGGCCGCCGAGCGGACCTTGCTGGCACGGGAGACGGCGATGCTCCGCGCGACCACCACCCGGCCCGCCCCTGACCTCACCTCCACCCCGTTCAGCCCGAACTAGTAGCCTGCCTGCGTGGCGACACGGGCAGAACGAGCGAGTTCATTCGGGACAATAGCCGAGGATTACGACCGGCTCCGGGCGGGACCGCCGGACGAGGCGATCACCTGGCTGCTGCCGGACGGGTGCGCACTGGCCGCCGACCTCGCCGCTGGTACCGGCCTGGTGTCCCGGGTGCTGACCAGGTACGTCGAGCGGGTCGTGGGCGTCGAGCCCGATCCCCGGATGGCGGCGGTACTGCACGCGCGATCGCCCGGCGTGACCGTGCTGCGCGGTCTGGGGGAGGCGATTCCGCTGGCCGGCGCCAGCGTGGACGCGGTGACCATCTCGTCGGCGTGGCACTGGCTGGATCCGGAGCGCGCCATCCCCGAACTGGCCCGCGTCCTGCGCGTGGGCGGCCGTCTGTGCGTGCTGCGCACCGGGCTCAACCAGGAGGCGACCTGGCTGCGTGAGCTGCGTCATCCGGAGCGGTCCGGGCGTGACGACCAGTTGCGGGACACGTCAGGGAGCTATGAGACGCTGCCGTGGACCGGGCAGTTCGGCAACCCGGCCAGGGAGTCGTTCACCTTCACCAGGTCGATGTCCGCGGATGACTTCACCGACCTGCTGGCCACCTACAGCGCCATCATCACCGCCAGTGAAGACCAACGCGCCACTGACCTCGGCTGGGTCCGGTCCGAGCTGGACCGGTTGTTCCCCGGCGGCGGCCCGATCGAGGTTCCGTTCCGCACCCGCTGCTGGCGGGCGGACCGGGTCAGGTAGTTCAGCTTCCCCATCGGGAACCGCTCGCCGCCTGCTCGAGCTGCGTCAGGTGCGGCGGCGCCGAACGCTCACGAGTCAGCTCGCCGGCGATCGAGAAGCGCGGCCCCTTCGCCGGAACCTCACGGCATTGCGCCACGATCGCGTCCACGAGCGAGGTCGCCATCGACAGCCGCGGGT
>DASXDG010000117.1:0-7763 GCA_036490795.1 Streptosporangiaceae bacterium | reverse complement strand
TGAGTCGTTATAGCGACTCAAACACGCCAACGATCTTGGTAATCAGCCGACTTTGGTGCCGCAGGTCGCGCAGAAGTGCGCGGCCGCGGGCAGCTCGGTGCCGCATTCGGTGCAGTGCAGGACGGCGGGCGCCAGCGGCTGGCCGCAGCCCATGCAGAACTTCGCGCCCGCCGGGTTCGCGGCCTGGCACTGCGCGCACGCGACACCGGCCGGAGCCGCCGGTGCGGCACCCGCGGCGGGACCGCCCGGGCCGGGCTGACCGCCTTGCGGGGGCTGGCCTTGCGGGGGCTGGCCTTGCGGGGGCTGGCCTTGGCCGTACGGGCCCTGTCCGTAGCCCTGCTGCTGCTGTTGCATCGCGGCTGCCTGCTGGGCACCCATGCCGGCGGCAAGGCCGAAGCCCGCGCCGAGGAAGGCGCCCTCGGTCGCGCCGCCGCCCTTGGCCATGCCCTGCCCGGCGCCGAGCGCCATCTCGCCGGCCGCGTACTGCTGGAAGCCGCCGGCCAAGTGCGAGTAGCTGGTGTCCTTGGCGAGCTGCTTGAGCTGCTCTTCGTCCTCGGGCTTGAGGTTGATATCGAAGTTGCCCATCCGGCTCAGCTCGATGCCGTACGCGGAGAGCTGGCCGTTGCCCGCCTCGATGGCCGCCTGCTCGATCTCGGCCGAGTACGCCATCAGGCCCAGGATCGGCCATCCGTTGCGGATGATCTGGGTGGTGACGTTGGTGCGCATCACCTTCAGCAGCTGGTCGCCGACCCAGCCGGTGATCCGCTCGTTGTCGGCCACGTCGACCGTCGAGGTCAGGTTCGTGATCAGCCGGACCGGGTCGGTGACTCGCAGCGCGTAGTCGCCGAACACCCGCAGCGTCACGACCAGCCCGGACCGCGGGTCCTGCACGTCGTCGATCCGGCCGCCGAACCTGATGCTCGGATACTCGCGGGTGCCGACGAAGTAGAGTTCAGCCCGGTAGGCATTACCGCCGCTGACATGATCGATCAGCACTCCGAGACCAGGAAGTTCGTTCGCGTCGATCTGGTGCCGTCCCGGCCCGAGGGTCTGCACGACCTGACCGGTGTTGACGAACAAGGCCATCTCATCGGCGTTCACGATCGCGTGCGTGAAACGGCGGATGGTGATGTCCGGCCACTTGAAGACGATTTGACCCTTACGGTCATCAGGTACGGCGATGAACTCCCGCCCGAGCAATGCCATGGCCACACCATACCGTTTTTTCAACCTTCTGCTGCAGATGGCCTCTCAGAGCGTTATGACCTGCTATGTTCCGCTGGTGGAAATGATCCAGTGCCGGTGGTGCCAGGGGCAGAATCAGCCGGGCAGCACCAGTTGCCAAACCTGCGGTGCGCCTCTCAACGAGGCGGACAAGGTCAGCGACTCGGGCTGGCGGGAGGCGCCACGGCTGCGGGACATGACCGAGTTCAAGTTCTCGGCCAGCACCTGTCAGGTCGAGGGCGAACTCGTGCCGGTCGCCGAGGTTAACCTGCACCCCCATGACGGCCTCTACTTCGAGCACCACGTGCTGTTGTGGAAGGACGAGTCCGTCCCGCTTTCCAGCCTGAACACCGGTGGCGGGATGAAGCGCTCGATCGGCGGCATGCCGCATATCGTCACCGTGGCCAACGGCCCAGGCCGGATCGCGTTCTCCAGGGACGCGCCCGGCGAACTGGTCGTGCTGCCGCTGCATCCCGGCATGGAGATCGACGTGCGCGAGCACGCGTTCCTGGTCGCCTCGCACAGCGTGCAGTACTCGTTCATCCGGATCAAGGGCCTGGCCAACGTGCTGCACGGCGGCAACGGCATGTACATGGACCGGTTCATCACGGCCGGCGAGCCGGGCATCTTGATGCTGCACGGCAACGGCAACGTGATGGAACGCCTGCTCCGCCCCGGCGAGAAGATCCTGATCGAGCCCGGCGGCTACCTGTACAAGGACTCCACCGTGCAGATGGCCACCAAGCAGATTCAGTTCAAGACCGGCATGCTGGGCCACCACAACATGTACCTCGCCGAGATGACCGGACCCGGCCGGGTCGGCATCCAGTCGATGTACGTTCACCACCACGCGGAGTGAGCCCGGTATGAACCAGTACATCTGCCGGTACTGCCGTCAGCCGAGCGACCCCGGCGCGCCGACCTGTCCCATGTGCGGGGCGCCGGTCGACATCAAGACCGTGGTGAGCGACACCGGCTGGGTAGAGCAGCCCGCCATCAGGGACATGGCCAGGATCCAGTTCGGCCAGTCGCACTGCGAGATCGCGGGCACCACCGTCCCGGTCGCCGAGTTCACCCTCGCGCCGGACGACGCCATCTATTTCTCGCACCACGTGCTGCTGTGGACCGATCCGGCGACCCGGCTGAACACCATGAAGATGGCGGGGGCGTGGAACCGTAAGCTGGCCGGGCTGCCGCTGGTGATGATGGAGGCGTTCGGCCCCGGGCACCTCGCGCTGTCGGACAACCACGCCGGCGAGGTCATCGCGCTGCCGCTCCAGGCTGGCCAGCACATGTGGGTGCGCGAGCACCGCTTCCTGTGCGCGACCGCCCGGATCAACTACACCTGGCACAACACCGGGGTGTACTACGAGACCGGCAGCGGCGACGATCGTGAGTACCACTACCCGATGGGGCAGCTCGGCGACGTGTTCACCGCTCAGGGCGGCCCTGGCCTGCTGTTGCTGCACTCGCCGGGCAACACGTTCATCCGGGACCTCAAGCACGGTGAGTCGCTGATCATCCAGCCCAGCGCGCTGCTGTACCGCGACACGAGCGTCCGGGTGAACCTGCACCTTGAGTACCCGAAGAACAGGGGATTCGCGTTCTGGAGCAACCGGTGGAGCTACCGGAACATCCTGGCTAAGGTCCATGGCCCCGGCCGGGTAGCGGTCCAGTCCGTGTATGAGCGGCCCGAGGACTACGAGATCATCACCGGCCACCCGTACGACACCACGACGCGGCACTGGTAGACCGGGCCGCCGTCCCCGAGCAGGACCTCAGTCATCGGTGAAGACGGGGGCGCGGCCGTCCAGGTTGGCGCGGACGGCCTCGACCTGGTCAGAGCTGCCGATCAGGCGGCGAATGGCCTGCTGCTCGGCGGCGAAGCCGTCGCGCAGGGATACCCGGCCCGCCTGGTCGAGCAGGTACTTGGCGGCGCGGATCGCCTGCGGGCTCTTGCCGGCGATCTCGGTGGCCAGGGTCAGCGCCTCGCCGAGCGGGTCGGTGGACACGCGGGTGGCCAGGCCGAGTTCGGCCGCCTCCCGCCCGCCGAGTACCCGGCCGGTGAACGTGAGCTCCTTGGCGACGTCACGGCCGACCAGTTCGGGGAGCAGCTGGCTGCCGGTCATGTCCGGGATCAGCCCCCACTTGATCTCCATCACCGACAGCTGGGCGTCCGGCGCGGCGAGGCGGATGTCGGCGCCGAGCGTGATCTGCAGCCCGCCGCCGAAGGCGACGCCGTGCACGGCCGCGATCACCGGGACGGGCAGCTCGGCCCAGACGTACGCGGCGTGCTGCGCCAGTGCCCGCGCCGGCCCGGTGTAGTCGTGGTCGTCGTCGGGGGACGCCACGGGTCCGGCGCCGTCTGAGGTCATCGCGCGGAACTCGGCGAAGTCCAGCCCCGCGCAGAACGCCCGGCCGTTGCCGGACAGCACGACGGCGCGTACCTCCGTGTTTTCCGCCACCTGGCGTCCGGCCGCTACCAGGGCCGCGAGCATGGCCCGGTCCAGGGCGTTCAGCTTGTCCGCCCGGTCCAGCCGCACGTCGGCGACCCCGTCGGCGACCGTGACCCGCACTCGCTGCTGTTTCTCGTTCATGGCCACACATATAACCACGGCGGCGCCGCCGAGCTCAGGCCGAGGTCCGGCCATAGCCGGCAGGGGGAAAACCCCACCCCCAAGACGGGTGGTCGCCTCGTTCTCCGGAACCGGCGCGATCCCTAGCGTGGACTACGACGCGATACGCCAAGGCGTGCCCGCCCGTACCAACGGGGGCGCGGGCACGCCACGCAGACGACAACCGGAGGTTCCGATGATCGAGGCACGTGGCCTCGTCAAGCATTACCGGTCGGTGGCGGCCGTGGACGAGCTGAGCTTCGATGTCCGGCCAGGGACCGTGACCGGTTTCCTCGGCCCGAACGGCGCGGGCAAGTCGACCACGATGCGGATGATCATGGGCCTGGACCGTCCGGACGCGGGACAGGTCACGATCGGCGGGAAGCGGTATGGCGACCTGCGCTGGCCGCTGCGTGAGGTGGGCTCGCTGCTGGAGGCCAAGGCGTTCCACCCGGGCCGTACCGCCCGCGCGCACCTGACCGCGCTGGCCGCCAGCAACGCGATACCGGCGCAGCGGGTCGAGGAGGTGCTCGCGATCACCGGCATCACCCAGGCGGCCGGCCGCAGGGCCGGCAAGTTCTCCCTCGGCATGGGCCAGCGGCTCGGCATCGCCGCCGCGCTGCTCGGCGACCCCGCGGTGCTGCTGCTGGACGAACCGGTCAACGGGCTGGACCCGGAAGGGATCCGGTGGATCCGCAACCTGCTCAAGGGGCTGGCCGCGCAGGGCCGGACGGTGCTGATCTCCAGCCACCTGATCAGCGAGATCGCGCACACCGCCGACGACCTGATCGTGGTCGGCCAGGGCCGGCTGCTCGCGCAGACCACGGTCGCCGAGATGTCCGCCCGCGGCGGCTCGCTGGAGGAAGCCTTCTTCCAGCTCACCGACGGGGTCACCGACTACAGCACGGGGAGCAGCTGATGAGCGCGCTGCGGACTCGCGCGGTGACGGCCCACCGCACGCCGCGGTGAAACCGGTCGCGCATTCGCTGTCGCCCGGCCTCTCGTTCGGCCTGCTGTGCCTGTACACGATGGTGCTGCTGGGCGCCGGAGCGGTGGCCCTCGCGCGTCGCGACGCCTAGGACAGGGAAAGATAAGTAGCTATGAGGATCAACCGAGCCGGGCGCGACCTGCTGTACTGCGCGCTCGGCTCGGTGGCCGGCTTCCTCACCTTCGCGATCGTCCTGTATACGATCGCGCCGGGTCTGGCACTCAGCGTGACGATCGTGCTCACGGTGGTCGGGCTGCTGCTGGTCATGGGATCGCTGCGGCTGGCGGTGGCGCTCGGCGCGGTGCACCGGCGGCTGCTCGCCCGGTTGCAGGACGTCGAGGTGCCGGCCCCGCCGGCGTTCCAGCCTGGTAACGGGATCCTGGACCGGGTGGATAAGCGGCTGCGCTACCGGCCGGGCTGGCGTGCCGTCGGCTACGCCATGGTCAAGCTGCCGGTCTCGGCCGTGCAGGGGTACGCGGTCGCCTTTGTCGTGTGCGGGGTGATCGACATCAGCTACCCGATGGTGTGGCTGCTGTTCCGCAACCACGCCCCAGGCACCCATCTGGGGCCGATGGTCGCGATCTCTCCGCTCGGCTTCCTGTACATCAACGTCTACTCCTGGCCGCAGACGCTGCTCGCCGCCCTGTTCGGCCTGGCGCAGCTGGGCGCCGGACGCTGGATCGCGACCGCCATCAACGGCGCCGACCGGCGGCTGATCCAGAGCCTGCTCGGCCCCAGCACGATGGCCGAGCGGGTCAGCGAGCTGGAGCGGACCCGGGCGCTGGCGGTGGACGATTCGGCGGCCGCGCTGCGGCGGGTGGAGCGGGACCTGCACGACGGCGCCCAGATGCGGCTCGCCGCGCTCGCCATGAACCTCGGCATGGCGCAGGAGAAGCTGAACGCCGACCCGGACAGCGCCCGCGAACTGCTGGACGCCGCGCAGCGCAACGCGACCGACGCGCTCGCCGACCTGCGCGATATCGCCCGCGGCATCCATCCGCCCGTCCTGGACAACGGGCTGGCCGCCGCGCTGGAATCGCTGACGGCGAGCAGTGCCATCCCGGCCGTCGTGCACGCCGGGATCCGGCGGCGGCCATCACCGGCGATCGAGAGCATCGCCTACTTCTGCGCCGCCGAACTCATGGCGAATGCCACCAAACACAGCTACGCCAACCAGATAAGAATTGACATTTCCTCAGAACAAGCAGGAGTGCTTGTTATGAAAGTAAGCGACGACGGCATCGGCGGGGCGGGCAAGGGTCGTGGCAGCGGGCTGGACGGACTCGAGCAACGGGTGTCGACAGTTGACGGGCTGATCAGCATCGACAGCCCGGACGGCGGCCCGACCGTGGTGACGGTTACGCTGCCGCTGCGGACCTGAAGGGGGATATGGGATGCGGGTAGTCATCGCCGAGGATGCCGCGCTGCTGCGCGAGGGACTGATCCGGCTGCTTGAGGACAGGGGGCACACGGTCTGCGCGGCCGTCGCCGACGGCGAGGCGCTGCTCGCCGCCGTGGCCGAGCACAGTGCTGCCGGATGCGGGCCCGATGTGTGCGTGGTGGACATCCGGATGCCGCCGACGCACAGCGACGAGGGGCTGCGCGCGGCGCTGACCCTGCGCCGCGACTTCCCTGGCACCGGCGTGCTGGTGTTCTCCCAGTACATCGAGACCTCGTATAGCGCCCAGTTGCTCGAGGGCGGCGCGGCCGGGGTCGGCTACCTGCTCAAGGACCGGGTGGCCAACGTGGCCGAGTTCGCCTCGGCGCTGGAACGGGTGGCGGGCGGCGGTACGGCGCTGGACCCCGAGGTGGTCAGCCAGCTGTTCCGCGCCAGCAGGAAGAAGGGCGGGCTGGACATGCTGACCCCGCGTGAGCGCCAGGTCCTCGCCCTGATGGCCGAGGGCCGGTCCAACGCGGGCATCGCCGCCGAGCTCGTCGTCTCGGGCGGCGCGGTGGAAAAGCACGTGGCCAGCATCTTCGGCAAGCTCGGCCTGCCGCCCGACGACAACGACAACCGGCGCGTGCTCGCCGTGCTGCGCCTACTGGGCACGTGAGCGGCGGACGGTGAGCAATAACGGTGCGCCGCCCAGGCCTCAAGCTCGGGTTAGGAATATGATCAAACCGCACTTAACGGTCACGGCGGAACGTATCGCGGTCAAGGGGCATGACATGACGCGGAACTGGGTGTTTATCGGAGCGCCATCGAGCGCGGGCGCGCACCATGCCGGGCAGGAGCTGGCGCCCGCCGCGCTGCGGGCGGCTGGCCTGCTCACGCGGCTACGCGAGACAGGGCTGAGCGTCGCGGACGGCGGCGACCTGCCGGTCACCGTCTTCGCGCCGGGTGTCCCGCCGTACCGGAACCTCGCGGCCGTGGTCGACGCGGCCACCGCGGTCAGGAACCGGGTCGCCGAGGTGCTGGCCGGCGGCGGCACTCCGCTCGTCCTCGGCGGGGACTGCACGCTCACCCTCGGCGTCGTGGCCGCGTTCGGCCGCGACGTGCGCCTGGTGTACCAGGACGGCGATATGGACCTTGGCTCGCTCGGCAACCTGGACACGCCAGCCTCGGGGATCCTCGACTCCACCGGCATCGGGCACCTGCTCGGCGCCGGCGCGCCCGAGCTGACCGGTCTGGGCGGCACCGAGCCGCTGATCGACGCGGCCCGGCTCACCCTCCTCGGCGGCGACCCGCGCGAGACCAGCGACGCGGGCCGGCTGTACCTGAAGGGGCGCGGCGTCACCTTCCAGGAAGGACCGGCACTGGCGGCCGACCCGCTCGATGCCGCGCGCCGCGCACTGTCCGCGGTCTGCGCCGATACCGGACCGGTGCTGGTGCATTTCGACGTGGACGTGATCGACTCCGGCGACCTGCCGCTGGCCAACTTCCCGCACTACGACTCCGGGGTGAGCGCGGACCAGGCGTTCACCTGCCTGCGCGA
>DASXDG010000116.1:0-12931 GCA_036490795.1 Streptosporangiaceae bacterium | reverse complement strand
GCATATCGCGCGCGACCCGGGCGCGAGATTGCGTGACATCGCGGCCAGCCTGGGCATCACCGAGCGGCACGCCCACGGCATCATCGCGGACCTGAGCACGGCCGGCTACGTGATCACGCACAAGGACGGGCGGCGCAATCGCTACCAGATCCAGGCTCACCTGCCACTAGCCGAGCCTGGCACCAGAGAGCCAGCCGTCGGCGAGATCGTCGCGTTCTTCACGGGCCGCCGCGGTCCCGAATATTGAGGCGCGGATGATCCGGCTGCTCGGGGCCAGCGAGGACCCGCATCCGGCCACGGGGGTCAAGCCAGTGGTTGACGCGACCCGGGTACGTCATCGGGCGCTGGCCCTGCCCGGGCATCCCCGACGATGGCCGTCAGATCGGCTCCATCGATCGTTTCGCGTTCGAGGAGCAGCTCGATGACCTGGTCGAGCGTCTTGCGATGTGCGCGGAGCAGCACGATGGCCGTTTCCTCGGCCGCACGGAGCAGTCTGGCTACTTCCTGATCGATGGAACGCTGCGTTTGCTCCGCGTAGGGACGGCCGGCGAAGGGATTGTCGCGGCTCGGACCCTCCGGCCCGTAGCTGATGGGTCCGACCGTTGTGGAGAACCCCCACTCTCGCACCATGTGCGTCGCGAGCTCGGTGGCGCCCGCGAGGTCGTTCGCCGCCCCGGTCGATGGTTCGGCCAGGACGACGATCTCCGCGGCGCGACCGCCAAGACGGACGGCGAGCGAGTCGGTCAGGTGGCTCTCCGGATACAGGTGGCGCTCGAACTCAGGCAGTTGCTGGGTCACGCCGAGAGCGGCACCACGCGAAAGGATCGTGACCTTCGCGACGGGATCGGCGTGCGCCGAGAGCATGGCCACGAGCGCGTGCCCGGCTTCGTGGACAGCCACGGCATGTTTCTCCTCGGGCAGCAGCGCATTGGACGCGTCACGGCGGCCGAGAAGCAGACGGTCCCTGGCCGCGTCGAAGTCGGCGGCGCTGAGCACGCCGCGATCATCGCGTACGGCGTTGATCGCCGCTTCGTTCACCAAGTTGGCGAGATCAGCGCCAGAAAATCCGGGCGTTCCTCGCGACACCACGTCGAAATCCACGTCCGTCGCGAGCGTCTTGCCGCGCCCGTAGATAGCCAGGATGGCGGTACGCTCCGCGTAGCTAGGCAGCGGAATCTCCACGGTCCGGTCGAAGCGTCCCGGCCGCAGCAGCGCCTCGTCGAGGATCTCGGCTCTGTTGGTCGCGGCTATGACGACGACCCCGGTGCCTGGCTCGAACCCGTCCATTTCCGAGAGCAGCTGGTTGAGTGTCTGCTCGCGCTCATCGTTGGATCCGAACCCTCCGGGACCGCGCCGGCCACCGATGGCGTCCACCTCGTCGATGAAGATGATTGACGGGGAACGCGTCCTGGCGTCGGCGAACAGATCCCTGACCCTAGAGGCGCCGACACCGACGAACATCTCGACGAAACTCGAACCGCTCAGGGAGAAGAACGGCACGTCGGCCTCCCCGGCGACTGCCCTGGCCAGCAAGGTCTTGCCGGTTCCCGGCGGCCCGACCATCAGCACGCCCTTCGGGCCGACCGCGCCGGCCCGCTGATACCGGGCTGGGTGCCGCAGGAAGTCCACTACTTCCATGACTTCGGCCTTGGAACCCTCGTAGCCGGCGATGTCCGCGAAGCGCGTATGCGGCCTGTCCTCGTCGTAGACCTTAGCCGTCGACTTGCCGAAGCTCATGATCCCGCCTACCCGCCCGGTCAGCTGACCGCGGGCACGGCGGCCAATCCAGACGAAGACCCCGATGATCAGCAGGAACAGCAGGACCCAGTCAAGCAGCCCCAGTAGCGAACTCGTGCTCGGGCTGGCCCCTGTTACCTGGACCTTGTGCCCTAGCAGGAGGGCGGTTAGAGAGTTGCCGTTCAGCGCGGTCGGGATCTGGGAGATGTAGGCGTCACCGTCGTGCAGCTTCCCGCTCACCGACCCCGCTGGGGTTATCACCGCCGTTGAGACCTTGTTAGCGGTTACTTCGCTGACGAAGCTGGTGTAGCTAAACGACTGAGGGCGCGTCCCGCCGTCGTCCAGCCGGAAGAACAGGATCGCCCCGATCACGATCGCGATCCCGGCCGGCAGCATCCATCTCCACCGGGGTGGCGGCGGGGCCGGGGTCGGAGCCCTCGCAGATGTCGGCGGGACCGGCTTCTTAGGCTGGCCCGGTGTCTTAGGCTGGCCCGGTGTCTTAGGCGCCCTCGGACGGGTCGAGGTCGCACCATGCCAGGCAGTCAGGAACGGGATCCGCTTGATGGCGTTCCTCAGGTTGATGATCGGGAGGCCGCACCGTAGCCGGGATGCGATACGGGGACCGGAACGCACATGCAGCCTCGGACCAGAGCACCACGGGCAGTCGCCTCGCAGTAGCGAGAAGCGACGGAATCATGCTCGTCCGCGCTGTGACCGCACGGGCACGGCACTTCCGGCGCAGGCTCCGGCGATGGTGTCGTCATCAGCCTGCCTTCCCGCAGAGTCCAGCGCAGCCACGCTTGGTCACCCCGAGTCAACAGTACCGCGGCCACATCCGAAACAGCCGATCTGGCATGAACTGATCACGGCAACCGATCGCCAGCAGGCATCGCCGGGCCGGCCCGGCGATGACCGGTTTCAGACGAGGCGCTGGTGGACGTAGCACCATCTCCACAGAATCCCCGGCCGCATTCCAGCCGCGACCGGGTGATCGGTTTCCTCATAGTGCGCCTTGGCGTGCTTGTCCGGCGAGTTATCGGGGCAAGCCACCCATCCGCAGGTCAGGCACATCACAAGGTCCACCGGGCGGTCCGGGCGGTCCCCGCAGTCGCGGCACTCAGCGGACCGGGCCTTAACCGGCGCGAGTCCGTCGAGGTGCTCGCATCGCGGCGCAGTCCCGTTCAGGCTGACAGCCAGCGCGCCTGGGGTGGTGCTCTGGCCGGGGATCATGGCAAGCCCTGTTCCAATTGACGGAAATGGCGGGTTCGGTCGGACATTCCTGAGTTAACCCCACCAGCATCCGGGCGGAAACAGGCAACTAGCGCACGGCCCATCGCCAGAACCGATTACCCGCTGCGCCGCCGCGGCCCGGAGCACACCACGACCGTGGTCAGGGGAGGTGTGCCAGGTGCCCGGCAGCCGTGAGGATCCAGCTGGGTTCAACGGCTTTCAGCAGGTGCATATCCAAGAACAAAAAAACGAATTGCTCACTGAGTCAAGCTGCAGCGACAATTCATAAGGCATCAGACATAGCGGTGCGAGGCGAACAGGAGGGACGTAACACTATGGAGCAAATCACCAAGCGACTGCTGAACTGGGCGTCGATCCTGGAGCCAGCGACGCGGGAACAGGCCGTCAAGACCGCCTCGATGCCGTTCATCCACCCGCATGTCGCGCTGATGCCGGACGCGCACCTGGGCAAGGGCGCCACCGTGGGCTCCGTTATCCCCACGCTCGCCTATAAGCCGATCGGCCAAGTGATGGCCGACGCGGCTGACCTCGTGGAGATCCAGCACACGCTGCGCCAGATCATCAACGTGAAGGGCGAATGATGCCGAACGCGATGCCGCCCGCCGAGGTCGATATCGACGAGGAGCTGGTCCGCCGCCTGCTCGCGGACCAGCATCGCGACCTCGCTGACCTTCCCATGAGCCTGATGGCCAACGGCTGGGACAACGTCATGTTCCGCCTCGGCGACGACCTGGTGGTGCGGCTGCCGAGACGGGAGGCGGCAGCGGCTCTGGTCCTGCACGAACAGCGCTGGCTGCCGATGCTCGCCCCGGACCTCCCGCTGCCGATCCCGGCTCCGGTCCGCGCCGGGCATAGCCAAGCTGGCTATCCGTGGTCGTGGAGCGTCATCCCGTTCATGCCAGGGGACATCGCGGCCCGGACCGAGTTCGCCGGCCCGCATCAGGCCGCGACGGCTCTCGGCGGCTTCCTCCGCGCACTGCACACCGAGGCGTCGCCGGACGCGCCGGCCAATCCGGTCCGCGGCATCCCGCTTGCCCGGCGGCAGCAGGCGTTCGAGAAGAACCTCGCCACGGTCGAAGACCGCGTCGACGCGGACACCCTGCGCGGGTTGTGGACGGTGTCCGCGAAGCAGACGCCGCGGTGGGCCGGGCCGCCGCTGTGGCTGCACGGCGACCTGCACGCCGCCAACATCCTGGTGCACGACGGAGCGGTCAGCGGCGTGATCGACTTCGGTGACATCACCGGCGGCGATCCCGCGACGGATCTTTCGATCGCCTGGTCGGTCATCCCCGCGGTCGCCAGGGACACCTTCTGGGCCGCCTACGGCAAGGCGGACGACGCGACCAGGGCCCGCGCTCACGGCTGGGCGGTCGCGTTCGCCGTCGTATACCTCGCGCATTCGGCCGACAACCCGATGCTGGAAGCGCTCGGCCGACGCACTTACCAGGCCGTCATCGAGTTACCGGCGGAGATCCAGGCCTCGATCCGCTCCGCGACCGCGTGCTCGTCAGCCGCCGGCGAGTGCGTTCAGGTAACGAGCCGACGCGGTGTATGCCCGCGAAATGCTAACCCCGACCTTGGCGGTGTCGCGGTAACGGAATTGCGCCAAACCGGACGGCGCCGCCTCCCCGCCCGTGGGCAGCACGTGCACCCGGACCGCGCCGCCGGCGGACAGCGACGCCATCTCCTCGTGGAACCGGTGCCGCCGCGCGATCTCGAACGCGACCAGCCCCACCTGCCACGGCCGGGTGGGCACCGCCAGCGGGCTCTCGATCCTGCCCACCTGGAGCACGTAGACGACGTCGGCGCCCAGCGCCACCGCTCGGCCGACCGGGATCGAGTCGACCAGCCCTCCGTCGAAGAAGTGCTCGCCGTCCACATCGACCGGCGGCAGCAGCCCAGGTACAGCGCACGACGCCATCACCGCGGGCACGACGGGCCCGCCGCTGAACCAGCGCGCGGAGGCATTCTCGATGGAGGCCGCCACGCACTGGAAGGGCAGCGCTAGATCCGCGAACTGATCGCCGGGGAGTTCTGAGCTAAGGAGCTTTCCCAAAGGTTCCAGCGAATGCAGGTGCGTGCCGGACCTGACCAGCCGCCTGGCGCGGCCGAGCACCGTCTCGCTGAACGCCAGCCGCATCGAGTCGCCCTGCCACAGCGCGGCCAGCCGTTCCGCGGCCTCGTCGGGTGCGGCCGCGATGAACACCCCGTTGATCGCGCCGACCGACGTGCCGACCACCAGATCCGGCTTGATCCCGGCCTCGGCCAGGGCGCGCAGCATGCCAACCTCGCTGGCGCCGAGCAGGCCGCCGCCGCCGAGCACGAAAGCCGTGGTCACAGCCCAAGCCTATCCGTGGCTGACGTGCAGCCCGAGCGACCTGAACTGCTCGAACGGCCGGTGGTATCCGCGCTCGATCTGGTCGATGCCGCGCAGCCGTGACGGCCGGTCCGCGACCGCCGCCGCGAGCACGGCGGAGAACCCGGCCCGCACGTCGGGCAGTGTCACGTCCGCGCCGCGAAGTTTGGCGCCGCCCCGCACCACCGCGGAATGCACGGCGTTCGTGTCGTGGAACCGGCACGCGGGGCCGCCGAGGCAGGCCGCGAACACCTCTATCTCGCAGCCCATCTGCTGCAGCGCTGGCACGTACACGAGCCGGTTCTCAAAGACGGTCTCGTGCAGCACGGACATGCCGTCGGCCTGGGTGAACAGGACCAGCAGCGGCTGCTGCCAGTCGGTCATGAAGCCCGGGTGGGTGTCGGTGTGGACGGCCAGCGGACGCAGGCCATCCGGAGCGGACGCGGTGATCCACTCGTCGGTGATGTCGAACTGCGCGCCCATCCTGGCCAGCGTCGTAATGGCGGTGACCAGCCGGTCCTGCGGGCAGCCGTGCACCCGGACCTCGCCGCCGGTGATCAGGCCGGCCACCAGGTAGGAGAACGCCTCAAGCCGGTCCCCGGCCAGCCGGGTGGACGCGCCACGCAGGCGCGGCACGCCCTCGATGACGATCCGGCGGTCCGGGCTCAGTTCGATATGCGCGCCCATCCGTTGCAGGAACAGGGCCAGTTCCACCACTTCTGGCTCGGTGGCGGCGCCGCGTAGCACGGTCTTGCCTTCGGCGAGCACCGCGGACAGCAGCACGGTCTCGGTGGCGCCGACGCTCGGGTAGGGCAGGTCGATCCGCGTCCCGTGCAGTTTCTCCGCGCGCGCGGAGATGCCGTCCTCCCCGACGGTCACCTCGGCGCCGAGCGCGCGCAGCGCACGGACATGGAAGTCCACCGGCCGCCGGCCGATCTGGTCGCCGCCGACCAGCGGCACGAACGCCTCGCCGGTCCGGTGCAGCAGCGGCCCGAGCATCAAGATGGGGATGCGGTTCAACCCGGTGAACGCCTCGGGGACCCGCGGGGTGACGGTGCCGCCGTCGCCGATGGTGAGCTCGTCCTCCGTCCGATCCACGTGAAACCCGACGGCCCCTAGCATCGCTGCCGTGATGTCCACGTCGCCGACTTCCGGGGCGTTGGCGATCGTGCTCGGGCCGTCGCCGAGCATCGCGGCGACCATGTGCTTGGTTACCGCGTTCTTCGATCCGTGCACGCGAATGTCGCCGCGCAGCGGTCCGGAAGGTTCGACTTGCCAGGTTTGCGCCACGCCGACAACTCTATGACTCCGTTACTCCCCGCGATCCCGGATCCCTCGCGGAGGGCTGGCGCCGGCCGCCTCGCGGATAATGCGGAAGGCGGCAGCCAGCGCCCAATTAATTGATCAGCCGCAGGTCACGGGCGAGACATTAGCGGGTACAGATGATGATGTGGACAAGCTGCGCGAGTACCGGGACAAGCGTGACCCTGGGCGCACGCCTGAACCCGTACCGTCGCCGGATGTTTCGCCGTCGACGGCCGGCGGCTCCTCGTTCGTCGTGCAGGAGCACCACGCCAGGAGGCTGCACTGGGACTTCCGGCTGGAGCGGGACGGTGTGCTGGTGTCCTGGGCGCTGCCCAGGGGCGTGCCCGACGACCCGGCGCTGAATCACCTCGCCGTGCACACCGAGGACCACCCGCTGGAGTACGGCGGCTTCCACGGCACGATCCCGCGCGGCGAGTACGGGGCGGGCGAGGTGACGATCTGGGACCGGGGCACCTACGAGACCGTCAAATGGACGCCGTCCGAGGTAAAGGTCGTCCTGCACGGCACCCGGCTTTCCGGCGGCTGGACGCTGTTCCAGACCAAGGGCAACCAGTGGATGATCCACCGGGAGCGCCAGCAACTGCCCGCCCTGCTGCGGCCCATGCTTGCTGTCTCCGGCATTCAGCCGCCCGACGCCGCCGCTAACTGGGCGCTGGAGATGAAATGGGACGGCGTGAGGGCGCTGGCCTTCATCGAGACCGGCAAGCTGCGGCTGGTGTCGCGGACCGGCCGGGACATCACGATGGCCTATCCGGAACTGGCCGGCCTGGGCGCGGCGATCGCGCACAAGCAACTCTTGCTGGACGGCGAGATCGTGGTGTTCGGGACCGGCGGCTGGCCGGAGTTCGAGGCGCTGCAGCCGCGTATTCACGTACGCGACGCCGCGCAGGCTTCGCGGTTGGCGGAGCAGAACCCGGTCACCTACCTCGCCTTCGACGTGCTGCAACTGGACGGCAGGCCGCTGCTGAACCGGCCGTACCGGGAGCGGCGCGAGCTGCTGGACTCGCTGTCGGTGAGCGGCCCCTTCTGGCAGGCCCCGCCGTCGTTCCCCGGCGAGGACTTCCAGGCGGTGCAGGGGGTGTCCAGGCAGCATTCGATGGAAGGCATCGTGGCCAAGCGGCTGGATTCGCGGTATCTGCCAGGGACGCGTTCTGACAGCTGGCTGAAGATCAAGAACTCGCGCCGCCAGGAGGTCGTCGTGGCCGGCTGGAAACCGGGCAAGGGCAACAGGGAGGGCCAGGTCGGCTCCCTGCTGGTCGGCGTACACGGCGATTCCGGCGGGCTGGAGTACGCCGGGCACGTGGGCACCGGGTTCACCGTGGAGACGCTGCGCATGCTGGGCCGGCTGCTCGCGCCGCTGCGCCGCGACACGTCCCCGTTCGACGAACCGGTGCCCCCGGAGCACGCGCGGACAGCGGTCTGGGCCGAACCGGAGCTGGTGATCGACGTGACCTTCGACCTGTGGACGCGGGCCGGGCGGATGCGGGCACCGGTGTACAAGGGCCTGCGCGACGACATCGACCCCGCGGACGTGATCCGTGAGCCCTAACGCTGAGGAGAAAGTGGCGGTCAGCGTCGACGGGCGGACGCTGACGCTGACCAACCTGCCCAAGGTGCTGTACCCCGAGACCGGTTTCACCAAGGCCGAGGTGCTCAGCTACTACCAGCAGATCGCTCCGGTGCTGCTGCCGCACATCGCCGGCCGCCCGCTGACGCTGAAGCGCTATCCGGACGGGGTCGAGGGTGAGGCGTTCTTCGCCAAGCACGCGCCCACCTACACCCCGGACTGGATCCGCACGGTGCCGATCGTCTCCACCAGCTCGCGGGCACGCGGCGAGACCGTCACTTACCTGCTGGTCGACGACCTGCCCGGCCTGATCTGGGTGGCCAACCTGGCCGGCCTGGAACTGCACGCTCCCATGTGGCGCCTGAACGGCGACATCTCGGCTACTCCGGTGCCGGACGGTCCGGAACGCGAACCCGACCTGCTCGTCTTCGACCTCGATCCCGGCCTGCCCGCGACGGTCGTGGAATGCTGCGCGGTCGCGCTAGCGCTGCGGCCCATGCTCCAGGCGGACGGTCTTGAGCCGCTGGCCAAGACCTCGGGCGGCAAGGGCATGCAGCTGTACGCCCGCGTCGACGGCATGACTGCCGCCCAGGCCAGCGACCTCGCCCGCGGCTACGCCGAACGCCTCGAACGCGACCGTCCCCGCCAGGTGACGTCGCGGATGACCAAGGCGCTGCGCCCAGGCAAGATCTTCATCGACTGGAGCCAGAACAACGGCAAGAAGACCACCGTGGCCCCCTACTCCCTGCGCGCCCGTTCGCTGCCGACCGTCTCCACCCCGGTGACCTGGGACGAGGTAGCCGCCTGCACCGAGATCGCGGACCTGACCTTCACCGCCGACGACGTCCCCGCCCGCATCGAGCACGTAGGCGACCTCTTTGCCCCCCTCCTGCCCGCCTGACCCGCGCCCGCTGCCCGCCGCGCCGGGTCAAGGGGGCGCGCCCGGGTCAAGGGGGGGGCGGCCCGCGCCCGCTCAGCGGGGGTGGCGGGCCTCGTGCATGAGGAGGAAGGCGTAGGCGGCGATGGTGGAGTCGTCGGTGATGAGGCCGTCCGCGATCATGTCCTCGAACGTGCGGCGGGGCACCCACTCCTGGCGCATGTCTTCCTCTTCCGGCTCGCGGTCAGGTGTGCCCGGCTCTAGACCGGTGGCCAGGTAGAAGTGACCGCCCTGATTGGCGATGCCGTGTGCGCAGTGGACGAAACCCAGCTTGAGGAGTTCCTTCGCGGTGAAACCGGTCTCCTGCGCGAGTTCCAGGCGAGCCAGTTCCTCGGGGGTGCCGGTGCTCCCGGTGGGGAAACCGCCCTGAGGAAACGACCAGGTGCGCCTGCCGATCGGGTAACGGAACTCCTCGACGAGGTGGAAGCCGTCGTCTTGCGCGGGGATGACCAGCGCGAAGTCCGGCTTTTCCACAACCGCGTAGGTGCCGCGCAGGCCGTTCGGGCGCTCGATCTCGTCCTTGCGCAGCCGGATCCAGTTGTCCTCGTAGACGATGCTCGATGAGAGCGTGCGGACTATCTGACTACTCACAGATGGCCTCCTCGGCGGGCAGGTCCGCCTTCCCCGGTTCGGTCGCGCTGTCCAGGCGCGCGGTCCGCCGGCGATGGTACAGCCGGACCAGTGCGGTACCACCGAGTGCACCGCCGACGGGCAGGGTGACCAGCGCGGGTAGCTGGTACCGCCAGGAGAATTCGTACAGGTCGGCGCCGAGCAGCAGGAAGATACCGCTGCCGGTGATCAGCATGCACGCGAGCGCCAGCCTGGATTCGCCGAGCCTGCGGTAGGCGACGATGCCGGCCAGCCCGGCCAGCAGGCACACCAAGTAGACAGGCCCTGGTGTGTAACCGCCGTTGAGCTGATAGCTCCGCAGCGCGGCCGCGAGGGGCTTGTTCACGTGCACGGTGCCGCCGCCGGACAGAGCGAAGATGATGTTCGCGCTGGTAGCACCCGTCGCGGTGATGCCGGGCGGATAGTACGGGTAGCCGTCCTGGAACTGCCAGCGGGCAATCGGGGTGTCGCCGGGCACGCCGTCCCTGGTCAGAGCGAAGAGCTTCACCGCGTCGCCGGTGATGTCGCCGATGACGCTCAGCGGCTGCTGCTCGATGACCGAATGCGCGAATCTGGTCTGCGGCACTCCCTCGCCGAGGCCCGCGGGTGGCCTCTGGCCGAGGCCCGCGTACATCTGCGCCGAGGTCAGGCCGATGTTGACCAGGCCGTCTACACCGAGCGTGGCGGCGGCGGACGCCGTGGGACACAGGGACCACTCGTCGGCTGGCAGCTTCAGCGTCGCGCAGTCGGCGGCGTGGGCCGTCCGGCCGTACAGGTACTGGTCGCCCATGTCGGACAGCTCGAACCCGTCGTGCAGGCTGAACACCGAGTAGCTCATGTAACCGAGGACGGGCAGCGCGAAGCAGGCGGTCAGCACCGCCCCGTACAGCACCCGCTTCCGCCAGGTCCCGGCCATCACGAGAACGAAGACGAGCACAGGCACGATGAGCGCCTCGCCCACCTGCCGCACCGGGGCGGACAGGCCGAGAAGCAACCCGGCCACGATGACCGTGGTCAGCCCCAGCCGAGGCCGCCACACCAACATCAGCAGGCCGGCCACGACCAGCGCTTCGAACAGCGTGTCCGGCATGATCGTCTGCTCCGCGACGAGCTGATACGCGTCCAGCAGGACCGGCGCGGTGGCCAGCGCCGCCAGCCACCTGCTCACGCCGAGCCGCAGCATCAGCGCGTAAAGTCCCGCCGCGATCGCGATACCGAGCGTGTGCTGGAGCAGCGCCACGACGGCGAGGTCGGTGAACGCCAGCATGGGGCGGAGCACCAGCAGCGTGTAGCCGAGCGGGTCAAATGCTCCCCAGGCCTTGACCTGGGTGCCGAACAGGTACTTCTTCGAGTCGATGTACAACAGGGCCGGCTGGTAGGCCAGCTGCGTGGCGGCGCGCAGGCATAGTCCGGCCAGCAGCAACGAGCAGAACGGCCAGTGTCTGCTGGTCCAGCTCTTTATGGTCACGCCTGTTCCTGCCGTCAGCTCGTCATGCCACGGCGGAGACTCGCCGTTCCTACAGGTAGCGCCCATTCTGCCGTACCCGCGGCGAGCTTAGTGCCGCGTTTTGTCGGTGCCCGTCCTTACCATCGGGACATGGCCCTATCCGCGGACCGGGCGGTGCTGCGGGATCGGGCGGGCCGGCTGCCCGGTCTCTACCAGCCGTGCGGTACGTCCGCGAGCTGCGTGGTCTGCCGGGGCCCGCTGCGTCCTGGCTACTCGCGTTGCTACCAGTGCGCCCAGCATCAGCTGCTCGGCGAGGGGCTGCTGGCCGACGCCGTGGCGCCCATCGCCTACGCGGTGCGCGGGACGGCGTTCGCGATCGCCCTCGGCCGGTACAAGTCGGGGGACCGGCACGCGGCGCAGTCCCTGCTCGCCCTGCTGCTGGTGTTCTTGGGTGACCACGGCCCGTGCATCTGGCGCCAGGCCGGCATGGCGGAGCCCAGGCGGCTGGCTATCGTGCCGTCGGGCTGCGGGCGTCCCGGGCCGCATCCCCTCGCGCGCATGGCGGCGCCCTATCTGGGCTTGCCGCTGGTTCCGCTCGCGATACGCCATGGCGAGCAAGGCCGGGACCTGAACGCTGACCGTTTCGTCTCCAGGCCGGCTGACGGTGCTGACGTGCTGCTGCTTGACGACACGTGGGTGTCGGGTGCTAGCGCGCAATCCGCGTCCGTTTCGCTGAAGCGCGCCGGCGCCGCGCGGGTCGCGGTTGTCGTACTCGGCCGTCATCTGAACCCAGCCGAACCGCGGTCGCCTGCCCTTGCCACCGAGCCTTTTGAGCCCGGAATATGCGTCTTCCATCAGCGGCATCCGGGAAATATCACACCTTCAACACACTAAGGAAATAGTGCCGTATTAGCCGCCCGTTAGTTTGAATGGGTAGCCGTGAAAGCGCCTTTGCTCTAGTTTCTGGGTATGAGTGACCCCCACAATGCGAGCGCGATCCGGCTGGTGTCGTCCCTGCGTGCGGGCGAACAGGGTGCGCTGGCAGAGCTCTTCGACACTTATGCCGACCGGCTCTTCGGGCATTGCTGGTTTATGCTAAGAAATGCCGACCTTGCGCAGATTTCCCTTAGGGATACGCTGGCGGTCGCGGCGGCACATATCGGGCGTCTTGCCGATACCGGAAATCTTGAATCGTGGCTATACGCGCTGGCGCGGGTGGAATGCCGGCGCCGGCGGCCGGTGCCGCCTGCCGAGGCGGACGAGCCGCCGGCCAGGCCGAGCCAGCCAGATGCCGACTCCAGGCTGATGGCGTGGAACGCCGTGACGAGCATGGATCCGGACACGATGGGAGTGCTCGACCTCTCCTGCCGGCACGACGTCGATCTCGGCCTGGTACTTGGCATGCCCGGTCACGAGGCGCGCGGCCTGCTCGATGTGGCAGGTCAGGAACTCGAGCAGGCGCTCGGCGCCGAGATCCTGGTCAGCAGGGCGGGACACGCGTGCCCGGACCGTGCTGAGGTGATGGATGGCTGGACCGGCACGATGACACCGGAGTTGCGCGAACGGGTCCTGCGGCACGCGGCGAACTGCCCGCTCTGCCGCCCCAAACTGCCGCGCAACGTCTCCGCGACCCGTGTCTTCGCGCTGCTCCCCGTGCCGTCACTGCCTCCCGGCACCCGGGAGCGCGTTCTTGATTTCTTC
>DASXDG010000115.1:0-17231 GCA_036490795.1 Streptosporangiaceae bacterium | reverse complement strand
GGCCCGGGCTTGTACCGGCCATCCGCCGGGGCTTACGTTACTGATGGGGCTGGAGTGATCCATGTGGATGCGTCGGCGCTGAACAACGTGGAGCTTTGCCCCTTCGTGGAGGGCCGGCCCTCGTTTACGGGGGTCTATCTGCCACGTAGGGGAAGTCCTCCACGTTGTTCGGTGGCAGACGGGCTGAAAAGGGACCGTGCCGTGCGCGGACCGTCGCGGGTAGCGGACGTGCTGGGGCTGCGGCGCGGACGGTGCCAAGTTAGCGCGCCGGGAAGCGTGCGGCGGACCGTCGCTGGTCAGCGGCCGTGCACGTGGCCGGGGAGCATGTCCAGGGCTTCGGCTGCTTGCAGGGCGCCGCCGATGTACCAGGAGTCGAGGTCGCAGCTGACGTCGTCGCCGTCGAGCTGGGCGGTGTTCTCGATGCACAGGCCGATCAGCGCGAGGTAGGCCGCCCGCTCCCGGACCGTTCGCTGCTCAGCTGTCTCCCCGCTGACGGGTCCGCTACCCGAGGGTTCGTCGCGGTTCCACGCCTCGACAGCGAGGTCGGCTAGTTTCCTCGGCAGCCGCACCGACAGCTTCGTGTCCTGCGGAAACAGAACCGCCCCGATCCTGCCGAGCACCAGGGCATCATCGGCGTAACGCTCGTACCTGTCCACCGGGCGATGATAGGAATCCGCGGGCTCGCTGACCAGCGCATGAGCAGGCGTGTCGCTGGCAGAATGGATCCATGTCGCAGGAAAGCTGGCGGGCGGCCGCGGAGATCCTCGCGGACCGGGATCCGGTGATGCACAGGCTGGTCGAGCAGGCCGGCCCGATCGAGTACAGACCTCCCACCGGCCCGCATTTCGACGCGCTCGTGGAGGCGATCGTCTACCAGCAGCTCGCCAACGCGGCCGCGTCGGCGATTCACCGTCGGCTGATCGCCGCCGTAGATGGCACCCTCACACCCGAACGCCTGCTCGCGTTGCCTCCCGAGACGCTGCGGGCGGCCGGCTTGTCCGGCGCCAAGGCGGCGTCCGTGACCGACTTGGCGGCCAAGGTGCTGGACGGGACCGTGGTGCTCGACCCGGAAGGCCTGCGGCCGGAAAGTGACGCCGAGGTGGTCAAGAGGCTGTCAGCCGTGCGCGGCATCGGGCGGTGGACTGCCGAAATGTTTCTTATGTTCCAGCTCGGCCGTGTGGACGTGTGGCCGACCGGTGACCTGGCCGTGCGGAAAGGCTTCGGCCTGGCCTGGGGGATACCGACGACGACCGCGAAGGAACTGGAGCCGCTCGGCGACCCGTACCGCCCGTACCGGTCGGTGGTCGCCTGGTACTGCTGGCGCGCGACCGAACTTTACGGCACCGCCACCGCGAGCGCCGTCACCCGCTAGGACGAAATGCCGGTAATGCTCCGACTCATGCGACCGGTGCCGGCGGCAAGGGGTGCGGGCCAGGCGGCGGGATCGGCCGGGTCGGGCGGCGCGGTGCGGCAGATGACGTAGTGGCGCGGGGTGATGGCCGTGGGGTGATGCGCGAGGGCGGCCATGCAGGCGGCGTGAGCCTGTTCCGGAGTGCGGATGGTGCCGGTGGCGGTCAGGTGGGCGACCAGGGGGCGGCCGCCGGCCGAGGCGAAGACACGCGCGACTGCTGGCGTGAGGGCGTCGTCGACCAGGCGCTGCACGGCGGCGACGTCGACCCAGCAGTGGTCGACCAGTATCCGGTCCGGGGTGGCGGTAATGGGATCCAGCCCGATGATCTCGGGCATCCGGGCGCCGGGTACGTCGCCGTGGGCGGCGGCTGCCAGCAGGCGTTCGATGGCCAGCAGCACCGACTCCACTTCGGTCCGCGGCACCAGGCCGGCGTCACCGCTCCATCCGTCCAGCCGCAGGCAGCCGTCGATCTGGTTGAGGGTGAACCGGATCGGCGTTGTGCTGACCGGCATCGGCCGCCAGCGCAGCTCGGTCCGGGTGAGCGCGAGGTCGATCTCGTCGGGCTGGAACCCGACCCCCGCGGTCAGTCCGGACCACGACTCAGGCACGAGGCTGTTGAACAACGGGTCGTAGGTGAAGTGCAGGCCCCGTTCGTGCTCGGTCAGTTCGTCCATGGCAACCCGCTTGGGCCCGTCGTACCTGGCGTGCCGGCTCGCCTCCGCCACCCTCATCCAGGTGTGGCCGACCAGTTCGTCGAAGCTTCTCCCGGCGATCTCGACGGTGGCGATGGAGGGCTGGGCGAGGCAGCCGACGTAGTTCACCAGGTGGCGTTCGAAACGGTTGCTGGACACCAGCGGGAGCACCAGTTCCGGATAGCCGGCGCGGCGGGCGACCACGGCGCAGATGGCCGCGAGCACGACGCTGGACCGGCTGGCCCGGGTGCGCGCCGCTACCCGCCGCACGGACATCGCCGCGGCCACCGAGGACAGCTCCACCACCAGCGACTCGCCGCTGGGCCGGGCACCTGGCAGCGCGTACAGGCAGCGCGGGATCCGCGGCGACTGCTCCCGCACGTGGTCCAGTGCCGCCTCTGCTCTGCGTCGCTCGGCCGGCGTCCCCTCCAGCTCGGCTTGATCCAGCGGCTGGTGACCGGGCCGGGCGGCCTGCCGCAGAGCGGGATCGGCCAGCAGGCCCGCGAAGTCGCGCTTGAGGATCAAGATCGCGTCGTGGTCCACGGCCAGGTGCGAGAACGCGGCGGCGCACGCGATGACCCGGTCGCCCATGTCGGGAGCGATGGCCACCGCCATCCGCACCTGCCGCCGTTCCGGATCGGGTGATTCGCGCAGGCACTGGATGAGCGCCTCGGCTGCCGCGGGGCGATCTTGCGGTCCCCATTGCCCGTCGCCGAGCGAGCAGACTTCCAGCGGCTGGACGCCGGCCGCCGCGACCCGCTGGCACGGCGGATCGCCGGGCACATAGGTGGTGCGCAAGCTCTCGTGCCGCGCGACCAGCACCCCGGTCGCCTCGGTCACGTCATCGAGGGACACGCCCGCCGGCACCGGGAGCTCGACGCACAGGAACGCGTAGATGTCATGTGGGGTTCCGCTCACCCATGCGTAGACGCTGAGCTGGCCCAAGGTGAGCGGTCCCTGGCCGGCCCGCTCTCCGGCGAACTCGACCGGGACCGACCGCAACGGGGTCAGCCGCACGCGGCGCCGGCGGCGCTGACCGACCGTGGTGTCGATGCTCATCGCTGGCCAACCGCGCGGTTCGCGGACCCCATATCGATCTCACCCAGCTCTCTCACTTCGAAAAGGGGGATCTGGTGACATCGCGGCGCCCGGCACACCCGCACGGGTCCCCGTGACCGTGCGTGTGCGGGTGCGGGTGCTGACGCTGCGGTCGAAGCCAAACCTACGCAGACGGCCGCGGACAGCCCTCTCCGAGATTGCCGGACCCGGGCGGGTTACCTGGCGGGGCCGGTGGAGCCGCGGACTACTAGTTCGGGCTCGAAGAGGAGTTCCTCGGGATAGATGGCGACGTTTTCCATCTGGTTGACCAGGAGGGCGACGGCCGCTTTGCCCATCGACTCGATGGGCTGGCGGACCGTGGTCAGCGGCGGATCGGTGCAGCTCATGAACGCGGAGTCGTCATAACCCACGACTGATACGTCGCCGGGCACCGACAGGCCGGCCCGCCGGACCGCGCGGACGGCGCCCAGGGCCAGTATGTCGCTGCCGCAGATCACGCCGGTGACGCCGTGCCGGAGCAGGCGCGTGGTCGCGGCCTGCCCGCCTTCCAGCGAGAACAGGGTGTGCTCGACCGGCGCGACGGGGAAGCCCGCCGCGTCGGCCGACGTCGTGAACGACGCGAGCCTGCGCTGCGACGGGCCGTGGTCCTCCGGCCCGACAACCAGGCCGATTCGCTGGTGGCCTAGCGAGGCCAGGTGAGTGAACGCCTGGCTGGCCGCGGTCACGTCATCGGTGGATACGCACGGCAGCTGAAGCTGCTCGATCGCGGCGTTGAACACGACCACGGGGATGCCGCGCTCGTGCAGCAGGTGGTAATGCTGATGCGGCGCGGCCGCATCGTGGTAGTGGCCGCCGGCGAACACCACGCCTGAGACCTGCTGGTCCAGCAGCATGGACACGTAGTCCGCCTCGGACAGGCCGCCCGCGGTCCTGACGCACAGCACGGGGGTGAAGCCGCGCTGGGCGAGTGCTCCGCCGACCACTTCGGCGATCGCGGTGAAGATGGGGTTCTGCAGCTCGGGCAACACCAGGCCGATCAGCCGGGCACGCTCGCCGCGCAGCTGGGTGGGCCGTTCGTAGCCGAGCACGTCGAGTGCGGTCAGGACCGCCTCGCGGGTGGAGTCCGAGACCCCGGGTTTGCCGTTCAGGACCCGGCTGACTGTGGCCTCGCTGACCCCGACCTTCTTGGCGACGTCGGCGAGCCGCCGGGAGGGAGTGCGCGTCATTCCGCAAACATACGACATGTCACCGCAAAAGTTTGCGTGAGGTGGATCACGATTTAGGTATCAAGCCGGACCCCACCTACACGTAAGGAGTGCAAGCTACAACGCAAGCAATCGCATGGCAGGAGGCGGTAAAGACGTGACCTGAGAGGCGCAACATGGTCGTAACCCAGTTGTGTCCTTGCGAAATTCCGTAGACATCTTGCGATGACATGTCCGGATACGTATGTTGAGCTATCGATATTTTCCAGGCAGGAAGGATCGTCGATGCACAGACGGCTCCACGGGCGGGTCGGCTACCGGAAAGTAGCCGGGGTCACCCTTACCGCGGCTCTCGGTCTCGCCGCCGTCGCAGCGTGCTCGAGCAGCGGCTCCACAGCAGGAAATACCAGCACCGACAGCAGCGGCCACGTGACGGTCGGCGGCTTCTGTGCTCCTCCCTCATCCTCGCCCGTTCCGTACAAGGAGTGGAACGAGGACGTGGCCATGTTCGAGAAGGCCAACCCCAACATCACCATCCAGAGCATCTACTCGGCTCAGTGCGACGTCCCCGCGACGCTGACCGCCCAGCTGGCCGCCGGCACCGAACCGGATGTCTACGAGACCTACTTCGGAGACCTTAACCAGGCGCTCGACGCTGGCCAGGCCGCCGACATCACCCAGTACGTCAACTCGAAAACGGTGCCGGTCTGGAAGGACATCGTGCCGAGCGCGGTAGCGCCGGTCACCGCGGGCAAGACGCTCTACGGGATACCGATCTTCAACTACACCCAGGGTCTTGTCATCAACCGGCAGCTGTTCACCCAGGCCGGCCTGAACCCGAACACCCCGCCCACTACCTGGGCACAGGTGGAGACCGACGCTGCCGCGATCACCAAGCTCGGCAACGGCATCTGGGGCTACGGTGACTACAGCGCCGGCAACAACGGCGGTTGGCACTTCACCTCCGAGATAGACGCCAACGGCGGTGCGATGACCAACGGCGCGGGCACCACCGCCAGCTTCAACACCCCGGCGGGCCAGCAGGTGCTGCAGGCGCTGCACACCCTGCGGTTTACCGACAAGGCCATGAGTCCGTCGCAGGGCCTCGCCTGGGGCACGCTGCAGAAGCAGATGGCGGCCGGCAAGCTCGGCATGTTCATCGCCGCACCCGACGACATCTACGACGTGATCGTTCCGATCGACGGCGGCAACATCAACGACTACGGAATGGGCCCGCTGCCAAGCGTCAGCGGCACCCCGCAGGGCACACTGTCCGGTGGCGACGCCTACCTGTTCGCCAAGCGGGACACCCCGGCCCAGATCGAGGCCGGCATCAAGTGGATCAATTTCGAGGACCTGACCCTGGGTAAGGGCCAGTTCAACTACGCGCGGACCAAGGCCGATGGCCAGCCGGTCGGCTTCTACGAGCCGCAGCTGTTCGATGGCACCACCGGGACCGCCTACACGGCCCTGCTGAACAAGTACACGACGATCAACGAGTCCTACTATTCGACGTTCATCAACGCGAACGAGAAGCCCGACGGCCAGCCGGTAGATGACCAGGCGCTCTACAAGTCGCTTGACCCGGTCATGCTCTCCGTGCTCACCAACCCGAACGCGAATATTTCGCAGCTGCTGTCCGGTGCGACAACAGCGGTGAACCAGATCCTGGCGAACAGCAGCGGTGGCTGATCTAGTTACCGCGAGGAAAGCGGGCAACCTGCCCCCGGCGCGCAATGCCGCCGGGGGCAGGGCGGCCGCGGGCAGGGCCGCCCGTAAACTCGCCCCCAAGGCAAAGCGCAACCTCTCGGCGTACGGGTTCCTGATCGGCGCCGTGCTGTGCTTCGCCCTTTTCTCCTGGTACCCGATGGTCCGGGAGATCATCATGAGCTTCCAGAAGACCCAGCTGGGCGTGACCAGCTGGGCCGGCTGGGTCAACTACCGGCGCATCTTCAACGACCCGACGTTCTGGACGGCCTGGCGGAACACGCTGGAGTTCACGCTCATCGCCCTAGTCCTCGGCTTCGTGGTGCCGTTCTTCGTCGCGATCTTGCTGAACGAGCTGCGGCACGCCAAGGGATATCTGCGCTGCCTGGTGTACCTGCCGGTCATGCTGCCGCCAGCCAGTGCGCTGCTGCTGTTCTCCTACTTCTACGACCCGACCTACGGCCTGTTCAACGACATCCTGCACACGCTGCACCTGCCGGAATCGCAATGGGTGCTGACGCCGGGAACCAGATGGCCGACGGTGGCGATGATCTCTGTGGTGATCGCCGCGACCTGGATGAACATGGGCGGCGCCACGCTGATCTATCTGGCCGCGCTGCAGAACATCCCCGGCGAGCTGTACGAGGCGGCTGAGCTGGATGGTGCCGGGATCGTCAAGAAGATCCGGCACATCACGATCCCGCAGACCAAGCTCGTTCTCTCCATGCTGCTGATGCTGCAGATCATCGCCACCATGCAGATGTTCGTCGAGGCGTTCATCCTGAACGGCGGCCAGGGTGTGAACGATAACACCGAGTCCGTGGTCTACCTGATCTACCAGTACGCGTTCGCGATGAGCAGCGCGAGCAACTTCAACAGCGCGGCAGCACTCGGCGTGGTGCTCCTGGTCGTGCTAGGCACGTTCTCCGGAGGTTACGTGTGGCTGACTCGTACGCGCGATCGCTGATCTCCAGCGCCCAGCTGAACCGGGCGCGCGGCAAGGTCACTTACCGGATCGTGCTGACCGTGGTGATCGTGATCTTCACCCTCGTCTTCATCGGCCCGCTGTACTTCCTGTTCGCCGACGGGCTGAAGTCGACGCAGGAGGCGATCGCGAACCCGCCGACGCTCTACCCGCACGCGCTGCACCCGAGCTCGTACACACGGGCGTGGGATGAGTTCAGCCTGGGGCGGCTGCTGCTCAACACCTTGTACTACGCGTGCGGCGCGCTCGCCTTCCAGCTGGTCTTCGACGTGGCGGCGGCCTACTCGCTGTCCAGGCTCCGGCCGGTGCTCGGCAACGTCATCCTCGCGATGATGGTCGCCACGCTGATGATCCCGGCCATGGTGCTGATCGTCCCGCTCTATATAACGGTGGCGCACCTGCCGATCGTGAACATCAGCCTGATCGGCTCGCCGGCCGCGATCTGGCTGCCGAGCGTGGCCAACGGGTTCAACATCTTCCTGCTCAAGCGGTTCTTCGACTCGATTCCGCGAGAGCTCACCGAGGCCGCGGCAATGGACGGCGCGTCCCCGATACGGATCCTGCGGTCGATCATCATCCCGATCTCAAGGCCGATTCTCGCCGTCGTGTCGATCTTCTCGCTGGTCGCGGTCTGGAAGGATTTCCTGTGGCCGCTGCTGGTCGAAGGCGGGTACAACCCGCCAAGGGAGACGCTGAACGTCGGCATCTGGACGGCGTCCCAGACCGCGCCGGAGAACATGGTGCTCGCCGCGTCCGCGATAGCCGCCGTTCCCACGATCATCTTCTTCCTGATCTTCCAGCGCAACATCCTGGCGGGCCTGACCGCCGGCGGCATCAGGGGCTGAACCCCTCTCTACCGAAGGTAGGTATTCCTTGGACCCCGACTGGTGGCGTGATGCCGCGATCTACGAGCTTTACGTCCAGAGTTTCGCCGACGCTGGCAACGACGGATTCGGTGACCTGGCGGGCGTCAGACAGCGGCTGCCCTACCTGGCGGATCTCGGCATCGACGCGATCTGGTTCACCCCCTGGTACCCGTCCCCGCTGGCGGACGCCGGCTACGACGTCGCCGACTACCGGGCCATCGCGCCCCGGTTCGGTACGCTCGCCGAGGCGGAAGCGCTGATCAGCGAGGCGCACGCGCATGGCATCAAGATCATCATCGACATCGTGCCCAATCACTGCTCGGACCAGCACGTCTGGTTCCAGGCGGCGCTGAAGACGGACCCCGGGTCGGCGGAGCGGGGCAGGTTCTGGTTTCGTGACCACACCAATAACTGGCAGTCCAGATTCGGCGGCCCGGCCTGGACCCGGGTGGCGGACGGCCCGGACGGGGAAAAGCAGTACTACCTGCACATATTCGCCCCCGAGCAGCCCGACTTCAACTGGTCTAACCAGGAAGTCCGCGTGGAGTTCGAGGACATCTTGCGGTTCTGGTTCGACCGGGGCGTGGACGGGGTGAGGATCGACACCGCCGGCATGCTCACCAAGGATCCCGCGTTGCCCGACCTCACGCCGGACATCCACCCGCATCCGTTCGTCGACCGCGACGACGTGCACGACGTCTACCGGCGCTGGCGCGAGATCGCGGAGGAGTACGGCGGCCGCCTGCTGATCGGGGAGATCTGGCTGGCGGATACCGCGCGGCTGGCCAGGTACGCCAGGCCGGACGAACTGCACACCGTTTTCAACTTCCCGTACCTGTCCTGTCCGTGGGAAGCGGCCGGACTGCGCGCGGTGATCGACGACACGCTGGCCTTGCCCGCGGCGCCGACCTGGGTGCTGTCCAACCACGATGTGGACCGTGAGGTTTCCAGGTACGGCCGCGCCGACACCTCGTTCGACTTGGACGCCCGCGATCACAGTCAGCACGTCGACCTGGAGCTCGGCACCCGCAGGGCGCGCGCAGCCGCGCTGCTCACGATGGCGCTGCCTGGCGGGGTGTACATCTACCAGGGCGAGGAACTGGGACTGTGGGAGGTCGAGGACATCCCGGACGACAAGCGCCAGGACCCGATCTTTCACCGCACCGGCGGCGCCGATCCGGGTCGGGACGGGAGCAGGGTGCCGCTGCCGTGGAGCGGGATCGAGCCGCCGTTCGGCTTTTCGTCTGACTCCTCACCGGGGCAGGAGCCCTGGCTGCCGCAGCCGAAGCAGTGGCGCGACCTGACCGTCGAGGCGCAGACTGGTGACCCGGCCTCGATGCTGGAGCTCTACCGGGCGGCATTGCGCATCCGCAAGGCGAGGCTAACCGGGGCAGGGGCACTGACCTGGCTGGATTCGCCCAGGGGCGTGCTCGCCTTCGACCGGCAGGACGGCCTGCGCTGCATGGCCAACCTATCCGTCTCGCCGGCCGAACTGCCCGCGAACGCCGAGGTCGTCCTCGCCAGCGGGCCGCTGAGCGCCGATGGTGAGCTGCCGCCTGACACCACAGTCTGGCTCGCTATGTCATAACAGCGGTGGTGCTTCCCCATCGCTCGCGTTGAGGAACTCTTCGGCGATCGGCCCCATGGACAGGTCGCCGGGCTGGATTCCCTCATCCGGTGCCGGTTCGGTGGCGTTGGGGTTGAATTTCACGTACGGCGGGAGCTTGGGTTCTGACCACACGACTTTACGTCTGCTGTCAATCCAGCGCTTGATCCTTAGCATTCGCTGTTGCTACCCGCTGTCACAGTTTTAACCGTCCCCGCCGCGTGTCGCGGCGGGGACGGCTAGCAGGGTTTTCGTGCGGTCAGAGAGCTAGTTGTCTCTGAGCCACGTGCAGGAGAAGTTCTCGTTGCTGGTCAGCGAGGAGCACGTGTCCCTCAGGTTGCCGGAACTGTCGGTCATGTTGATTTCGACCGGGTCGAGGGCGGCGGTGCCGATGGCCTCTCCGTTGGCGGTCGAGCCAGTGAAGTTGACCGTACCGAAGTTGGTCAGGTTCAGGATGCCGCCGCTGGCCGTGCAGCACGGCGCTTCGGCGATGACCTCGGCCGACGAACGCGCCGGGGTGGAGGTCAGGCTGGCGGTGGTGGTGTGGCTCCAGCCTTCGGTGCTGTCATCGAGGTACAGGGTGAACTTCTTGCCGCTCACCCACGTGATGGTGGCGGTGAAGTGGTCGCCCGCCTTCACCGTGTTGGAATAGTTCTCCGACGGGCCCGGGTACATCTCGTACCAGGCGGAGTACTCGACAGTCTTGCCGACGCAGTCGACCTCACTGCCGGTCTGCTCGACGGTCGCGCTGGCGTAACCGTCGATGCCGACCCAGAACGCGGCGTACTGGTCGCCGCTGCTGCACTTGCCGGCCGGCTGCACCCAGCTAGCCGACGCGCTCGTGTACGTGCCGGCGGTGTCCGCGTAACCGGACCAGTTCGTGCTCGTTGTTGAGTGCAGGACACCAGCGACGTCGCTGCTCGGTCCTATGCCTTGCGCGAGACCGCCAGGGTTGACGGCGGAGGGGCTCACGCCCAGGGTGCTGGCGTTCGCCGCTCCCGTGGCTCCCGTCGCGAATGCCGTGCCCGCCGACAAGGCGAGGACGCCGAGGAGGATGACCAATCGTCGTTGCATGCAGAGACTCCCTTGTGATGCTGAAAAGCTACGCCCGGCCCGTGGACAGGTTGTGTCTTTCTGATGGGCCTCATCGGGCTAGCAGAGGGTTGCGGCGAGTCGACTCTCGGTGAGCGTAACGCAGCAGCACAAGTCGGAAAAGATCCGTAAGCGCTTTTTGTGCGATCTAGGAAATTGCCAGCTCAGCGCCTATGCGACGCAATTGCGTCGTTGCGCTGCCCAGCGTGAACTCGTTGGTCTTGGCCGCCGCGAAGTACCGGTGCACCGGATGCGAGATGTCGATGCCGACCCCGCCGTGCACGTGGACGGCGGTGTGCGCGACCCGGTGCCCGGCGTCGGCCGCCCAGAACTTCGCGCTGTATATGGCCAGGTCAGTGGCGGTCTCCCCGGACGTTCCGGCGGCGAGCATCCAGGCGGCCTGCCACATGGTGAGACGAATCGCCTCGACGTCGATCCACGCGTCCGCGAGTCGCTGCGACACCGCCTGGAATGTTGCTATAGGCCGACTGAACTGCACGCGTTCCGATGCATATTCGGCGGTCAGTTCGAGTGCGCGCTCGGTGATGCCCAGCTGTAGCGCACACAAACCCACAGTAGCGCGCGCCATCAGCCATTCCGCGACGACGTCACCGTCGCCCAGCCGCCGATCCGCAGCTAGTTCAACCCCGTCCAGCACGACCCTTCCGGCGGTCACGCCGTCGGTAAGCTCCTGCGGCTCTACCGTGACGCCAGCGTCGCCCGCCTCCACGATGTACACGGCGTCGCCGAACGGCACAAGAATCGCATCCGCCCACGGCGCCGCCGCCACGATGTCGAACGTCGCCGACCCCCGGCCCGAGCCGCCCCGGCCCCCGCTCCCGCTCCCGCCCCCATCCGGGTCGATTGCGTGATTGACATCGCTAGAGAGGGTTGATTGCGCAATTGAGTCGGGTGGGTACGGGGCGTCGGGTGGGTTCGTGGCTTCGGGTGGGTTCGGGGCGCCGGGTGGGTTCGGGGTCGGGTCGGGGAGCGCGACGGTGAGGAGGATGTCGCCGCTGGCGGCGGGGACCGCCCAGCGTTCGCGCTGCGCCGCGGTGCCGAACGCGGCGATGGCCGACGCGCCGAGCACGATCGAGGCCAGGTACGGGGCCGGGGCCAGGGCACGGCCCAGCTCGATCAGCACCCCGCACTGCTCGAGCAGGCCCAGGCCGGAGCCGCCGGCAGACTCGGGCAGGGCGGCGGACAGCACGCCCGCCTTGCCGAGCTCACGCCACAGCTTCTCGTCGAAGCACTGTGCTGGATTGTCGGCCATGCGGCCGACGACGATGTCACGGGCCAAGCCCGCCAGTTCGTTATGATCAATGCTCGTTTCAAAGTCCATCTGGACAGCTCCTAGGAGTGGCGGGGAGCGGGCGGGAGCTTGAGCGCGGTGACGGAGATGATGTCCCGCTGTACCTCGTTCGTGCCCCCGCCGAAGGTGAGGATGAGCGCGGCGCGGTGCAGGCGCTCGACGCGGCCGGCCAGGACGGCGCCGGGGGAACCGTCGCGCACGTGCGCGTTGGCGCCGAGTACTTCCATCAGCAGGCGGTACGCCTCGAGGGCGAACTCGGTGCCGAACACCTTGGTCCCCGAGGCCGCGGCCGGACCGAGCGGCTCCGGCGAGGACGCGATGCGCCAGTTCTCCAGCTTGAGGAATTCCACCTTGGCGTGCACCCGGGCCAGGTTGAGCTGCACCCATTCCTGGTCGATGACCCGGCGGCCATCGGGGAGCCTGGTCTGTTTCGCCCAGTCGGTGACGGCGTGCAGGGCGGAGCGGATCGGGGCGGCGGAGGTGAGCGCGACGCGCTCGTGGTTGAGCTGGTTGGTGATCAGCGGCCAGCCCTTGTTCTGTTCGCCGACCAGGGCGTCAAGCGGGACGCGGACGTCCTGGTAATAGGTCGCGCTGGTGACCGGCCCGGACAGCGTGGGCACCGGCGTCCAGGAGAAACCCGGCGCGTCGGTGGGCACGATCAGGATCGACAGCCCCTTGTGCCGCGGCAGGCCGGGGTCGGTGCGGCAGGCCAGCCACACGTAGTCCGCGTACTGAATCAGGCTGGTCCACATCTTCTGGCCGTTGATCAGGTAACCCGGCTCTTGTCCCCTATCCCCATCCACCCTTACCGCGCGGGTGCGCAGGTTCGCCAGGTCGGTGCCGGCCTCCGGCTCTGAATAGCCGATAGAGAAGTGCAGGTCGCCGACCGCGATCTTGGGCAGGTACCGCTGCTTCTGTTCCGCGGTGCCGAACCGCATGATCGTCGGGCCGACCGTATTGATGGTCAGGAACGGGACCGGAACCTGCGCGACCGCCGCCTCGTCGGTGAAGATCAGCTGGTCCATCGTGGTGCCGCCGCGGCCGCCGTACTCGGCCGGCCAGCTCAGTGTCAGCCAGCCGTCCCTGCCCATCTGGCGGACCACATGCTTGTACGCCTCGCCGTCGCCGAAGTCGGTGCCCTTGGCAAGGTCCGCGCGGATCTCGGGCGTCATGAGCGTGGCGAAGTAGGCGCGGAGTTCGGCGCGCAGGTGCTCCTGATCAGGCGTGTAGGCGATGTGCATGTGGCGCGCCTTCCCCTCGTTGCTAGAACACGTTCTAGTTAAGCACAAGTCGGCGCTCGTGATTAGCAGGCCGTCACTGGGCGGCCCTCGCGGTCTGCTCGATGAGGTCGGCGGCGCGGCGCAGGCCGTCGCTAGCGCGTATCCGCTCGCCTTCGGCGGCCAGCCGGCCGCGCAGCGCCGTGTCGGCGAGGAGCCGGTCAATCGCCTCGCGCAGCGAGGCCGGCGAGCAGGCGTACGGGGCGAGACGGACACCGAGGCCGAGTTCGTCCACGCGCTGGGCGTTGTCGTACTGATCCCAGAACAGCGGCAGGCAGATCATCGGCTTGCCGAAGTGCAGCGCCTCGGTGATCGTGTTGTTGCCGCCGTGGGTGATGACGAGGTCGGCCTGACCGATGATCGAGGTCTGCGGCAGGAACTCGGCGCCGTACATGTTCGGCGCCAGTTCGACCTCCTCGTGCAGCGGGCCCTTGGACACGATGTAGCGGTGCGGGGTTCCGGCGAGCGCGGCGATGACGCGGCGCATCAGCGACACGTCGGCTGAGCCGAGCGAGCCGAGGCTGAAGTAGATCAGCGCGCCGTTCCCCGGAAGCGAGGCCGGGAGCTCGAACTTCTCGTCGGTCTCCCTGACCGACGACTGCAGCCGGTGCCAGGTGCTGTCCAGCGGGGTCGTCCGCCGGTAGTCCGCGATCTGCGGGTACACGTAGAGGTTCAGGTCGCCCTCGCCGATGAACTCCAGGTCGGGCAGCGGGGCGGCGCCCTGCGCGGTGAAGAACTCGCTGAACTCAGCCCAGAGCTCACGATGGGTCCTGTCGTATTCGGCGCGGAACCCGGCCCATTGAGTCTGGTCGCCTGGTCCGCTCGATGATCGCCTTGAGCTGCGGCTCGCAGTACCTGGCCCCGGCGATCAGCTCCGCCCAGACCGGCTTGACCCAGGTGCCCAGCTGCTCGATCGTCGGCTTGCGGAACTCGGGGGCGGTGTCGCGGATGAAGTCCTTCCAGAACTGGCCCGCGTCCTGATTCTCGGTCGTGTCGGCCGGGGGAGTGAGGTGGACCAGATCCTCCTCGAAGCCCAGCGCGGAGAGCTTGCCGTCCCAGGAGGCTTCGGCGGCGAACACGACCCGGTGTCCCCGTTCGAGCAGCACGTTCCCGATGCCCACGCAGTTATTGGTCGGGCCGTAGGCGCTCTCCGGCATGAACATAACAGTCAGTGGTCTAACGGTCACGAAACACCCTCCAGGCTGGGATTGAAGATCAGCTCAAATACTATTGACCTGCGCGATCTGCCGATCGGGCCATCCGGTCGCCCCGTCCGGCCGCGGCGCCGGGGGCCGGCTGCCAGGCCGCTATGTGCTCGAAACGCATAGCAAGCGGGGGATGGGGCGGTTCCTGTCCTGCCTGGCTAGTCGCGGCTCAGTGGCGGGTGTACGCTCCAAAGAATTAGAACAGGTTCTAGATTACGCCGCTATTGGAGGGGTCATGGTCGCGTCCATCAAGCCGCACCGGGACGAGGTCGGGCTCACCGACGGGCAGATGCTGATCGACGGGCAATGGCAGGCGGCGCAAGACGGCCGGACCTGGCAGCACGTCCACCCCGCGACCGGCGAGGACGTCGCCTCGTTCCCGGTGGCGGGGCCGGCCGACGTGGACAAGGCGGTCAAGGCGGCGCGCAGGGCGTTCGACGACGGGCCGTGGCCGCGGCTGCGGGCCGGCGAGCGGGCCAGGCTGCTGCATAAGATCGCCGACCAGATCCGCGCCAACGGCGAGGAACTCGTCAAGCTGCAAGCCCTGGACAACAGCGTCCCGCTGAGCTTCAGCGAGATCTACGTGACCTCCAGCAACTTCATCGCGGACGTGTTCGACCACCATGCGGGCTGGGTCGACAAGCTGGCCGGGGAGACGCTCCAGCCGTTCCAGGGTGGCGACCACATGGTGATGACGCTGCGCGAGCCGATCGGCGTGGTCGGCGCGGTCATCCCGTGGAACGCCCCGCTGATGCTGGCGGCGCAGAAGCTCGCGCCCGCGCTCGCGGCCGGCTGCACGATCGTGCTGAAGACCTCCGAGTACGCCACGTTCGCCGTGCTGCGCCTGGTCCAGATCATCCACCACGCGGGGCTGCCAGACGGCGTGCTCAACGTGATCACCGGCCCCGGCGACCCGACTGGCGACGCGCTGATCAACCACCCGATGGTGGACAAGCTGTCGTTCACCGGCAGCCGCGCGGTCGGCAGCCGGATCATGCACGCCGCCGCGAACGGCTGCAAGCGGGTCACCATGGAACTCGGCGGCAAGAGCCCGGCGATCGTGTTCCCCGACGCGGAGATCGGCGCCGCCGCCGCGGTCACCATGGGCACCGTGACGCTGGGCCTGTCCGGCCAGGTCTGCGTCGCGCAGACCCGCGCGCTGGTGCACAGGGACGCGCACGACGAGTTCGTGGCCACGGCGCAGATGATCGGCTCGATGGTGAACTACGGCAACCCGTTCGACCCGGACGTGACCGCGGCTCCGCTGGTCAATACCCGGCAGCTAGACCGTGTGCTCGGCTACATCGCCAAGGGCGTCGCGGAAGGGGCGACCCTGGTCTCCGGCGGCGGCAGGGCCGAGGGCGACCTGGCCAGCGGCAACTTCGTGATGCCGGCCCTGTTCACCGACGTGAACAACGACATGGCGATCGCCCGCGACGAGATCTTCGGGCCGGTGCTGAGCGTGATCCCGTTCGGCGACGAGGACGAGGCGATCGCGATCGCCAACGACACCGAGTACGGCCTGTCCGCGACCGTGTGGACCACGGACATCAACCGCGCGTTCCGGCTGACCAAGGCGATCAGGGCGGGCACGGTGGGGATCAACGGGTACCAGGTCGAGCCGCACGTGGCGTTCGGCGGCTACCGGCAGTCCGGCCTCGGCCGGGAAGGCGGCCGCGAGGCCGTCGAGGCCTACACCGAGGTCAAGACCGTGCTGCTCCCGTTCACCGACGAAATGATGTAACGGCGAAGGCTTTCCCGGCACTACCCTTCGGTAGATGGCGTTGGGATCGGGGCTCGCTGGCCTAGATGGCTATCCGTTCGAGGTGCGGTACAGCGAGGGGGCACTGGTCCGCGCGCGTGCCGCTGCCGATGTCGCCGCGGATGCCTATGCCTACTTCAGCCAGCTTTTCAAGGGAGTCGAGCCCGACATCGCCGTCATCGTGGCAGACGAGGCGGACTGGCAGAGCCGGCAGCCATACGGGCTGCCGTTCTTCAACGATGACGATGATCAGGTCCGTCCCGGCATCGTGGTGATGCCCGCTGGAAGCGGGGACTTCTGGGTCGGAATGGGACAGGACATCCGCGACGCGTCGCCGCGCGGGTATAAGAGATTGCTGGCGGCATACCCCGACGGCGCGGGCGGCCTGGATCTGCAGCCATTCTTTGACCTGGTCACGATCCATGAGCTCGGCCATGCCTTCGAGGTGCTGGGGGATCTCCGGTTGCCGGCCTTCTGGCTCGGCGAGATCTTCGCCGACCTGGCCCTGCACGCCTTCGTCGCGACGAGGCGGCCGCAAAGCCTGAACACGCTGGAAGTGCTCTCCACCGTGGGTGCGCAGAGCCGGCGCCTCGCCGCCCGGATGCGCGCCGAGGGTTACCGCACGCTGGAGGAGCTCGAAGCCCACTACACGGGCGGTGATCAGCCGATGAGCCCGCTGAATTACGTGTGGTACCAGTACCGGTGGCAGGGGCTCGCGGCCAAGGTCTTCGACGCCGACGGCGAGGAAGGGCTGGTGCGCTTCTGGGACTGCTTTCACGCGGCCGATCCCTTCAGTCCCGGCGAGGTCACCACATCATCCCTGGCCCGGCTGCTGAGAACCGAAGTAAGCCAGACCCTCGGCCGGGCAGTCCAGAACTGGCGGTAGACCCTGGCCCCCCCTGCATCGTTGGCCTGGCCTGTGATGATCTCGCCAAATCAGGCGGACGGGTAGGGTGCGCTCATGCGCGACGATGACGAGCGGTGGATGCGGCGCGCGGTGTCGCTGGCGTGGCAGTGCCCGCCGTCTGACACCGCCTTCTCGGTCGGCGCGG
>DASXDG010000114.1:0-5502 GCA_036490795.1 Streptosporangiaceae bacterium | reverse complement strand
GGAAACGTAACCGGGCGCGAACGCTTCGAGAAGAGCAAGCGAGCGTAAGGATTACGATGTGATGTCGGCGATCCTGAAGTCGCGCGCCAGAACCGGTCAAAGCCACGAAGATCACAGCACAGATGAACGTTACTCCGCCTGTTCCGGCGTAGAATTTACATCGTCCTAACTCATGCCCCCGGCTGCGGGGTGGCTGCTACCGGGGGCCGTCAAACCATCGGAAGCAGGTCCGCGAGCGTCCGGGCCACGGTACGTGACGAATACGAACCGCGGCTCTCGGAAAAGCGGAGAGCCGAGGTGTGCGATGGAGCCGGGGAACGCGATAGATCCGCGGCTCGCGGAGGAGGTCTTCCCACTGTGACCAAGCAGGTCCAGACGCTCGATCATGTCATCATCAGGTTCGCGGGCGACTCCGGTGACGGCATGCAGCTCGCCGGTGACAGGTTCACACAGGAAACGGCCATCTTCGGCAACGACCTGTCGACCCTGCCTAACTTCCCTGCCGAGATCAGGGCCCCGGCCGGCACTTTGCCCGGCGTCTCCAGCTTCCAGTTGCACTTCGCCGACCATGACATTCTCACGCCCGGCGACGCTCCGGACGTGCTGATCGCCATGAACCCGGCCGCCCTCAAGGCGAACATCAAGGACCTGCCGCGCGGCGGTAACCTGATCGTTAACACCGACGAGTTCACCAAGCGCAACCTGACCAAGGTCGGCTACGAGGCGAACCCCATCGACAGCGGCGAGCTGGAGCAGTACAAGGTCTACGCCATGCCGATCACGTCGATGACGGTCAAGGCGCTCGAAGACTTCGACATCACCCGCAAGGACGCCGAACGCGCGAAGAACATGTTCGCCCTCGGCATGCTGTCCTGGCTGTATGACCGGCCCGCGGAGAGCACGCTCAGCTTCCTCAAGGCCAAGTTCGCGAAGCAGCCGGAGATCATGGCCGCGAACGTGGCCGCGTTCCAGGCCGGCTGGAACTTCGGTGAGACCACCGAGGCTTTCTCGGTCCGCTACGAGGTCAAGCCCGCCAAGCTCAAGACCGGCACCTACCGCAACATCAGCGGCAACACCGCCTTGGCGTACGGCCTGATCGCGGCGTCACAGCTCGCGAAGCTCCCGCTGTTCCTCGGCTCGTACCCGATCACCCCGGCCTCGGACATCCTGCACGAACTGGCCAAGCACAAGCGGTTCGGCGTGCGCACGTTCCAGGCGGAGGACGAGATCGCGGCGGCCGGCTCGGCGCTTGGCGCGGCGTTCGGCGGATCGCTTGCGGTCACCACGACGTCCGGGCCCGGCATGGCGCTCAAGGCCGAGACCGTCGGACTTGCCGTTTCAGTTGAACTCCCGATGATCGTCTGCGACATCCAGCGCGCGGGGCCGTCCACCGGCATGCCGACCAAGACCGAGCAGGCCGACCTGCTGCAGGTGATGTTCGGCAGGAACGGGGAGTCCCCGGTACCGGTGGTGGCGGCGGGCAGCCCGGCCGACTGCTTCAACACCGCGATCGAAGCGGTCCGGATCGCGATCAAGTACCGGACCCCGGTGGTGCTGCTGTCCGACGGGTACCTGGCCAACGGCTCCGAGCCGTGGCGGATACCCGATGTCGCGACCCTGCCCGATATTTCCGTCCCGTACGCCGAGAGCGGGGACGTGGCCGAGGACGGCACGTTCGAGCCGTTCCGCCGTGACCCGGAGACGCTCGCCCGGCCGTGGGCGATCCCCGGCACCAAGGGCCTCGAGCACCGGATCGGCGGCATCGAGAAGGCCGACGTGGCGGGCACGATCTCCTATGACCCGGACAACCACGATCTGATGGTCCGGCTACGCCAGGCCAAGATCGACGGCATCGCCGCCGACATCCCGGCGCTCAAGGTGGACGACCCCGACGGGGACGCCAGGGTGCTGGTGCTCGGCTGGGGCTCCACGTTCGGTTCCATCGGCGCCGCCGCGCGCAGGGTCCGCAACTCCGGGCAGCCCGTGGCCACCGCCCACCTGCGCCACCTCAACCCGTTCCCCGCCAACCTCGGCGAGGTCCTGCACACGTACGAGCGGGTGCTGGTCCCGGAAATCAATCTCGGCCAGCTCGCGCTGCTGCTGCGCGGGAAATACCTGGTGGACGTCATCTCTTACAACAGGGTGCGGGGGCTGCCGTTCCGTGCTGCCGAGCTAGCGGACGTGATCAAGGACGTGATTTCCCAGTGACCACTGAGACCAACGGCCACCGGCCGGCATCGCTGACGCTGGTACCGAAAGCCACGGTTCGTTCTTCGCTGAAAGACTTTAAGTCTGATCAAGAGGTCCGCTGGTGCCCGGGTTGCGGTGACTACGCGATTCTCGCCGCCTTCCAGGCCTTCCTGCCTGAGCTGGAGGTGCCGAAGGAGAATGTCGTCGTCGTCTCCGGCATCGGCTGCTCGTCCCGGCTGCCCTATTACGTCGACACCTACGGCATGCACTCGATTCACGGGCGGGCACCGGCCATCGCGACCGGGCTCGCGGCCAGCAGGCCCGACCTGTCGGTGTGGGTGATCACCGGGGACGGCGACGCGCTGTCTATCGGCGGGAACCACCTGATCCACTCGCTGCGCCGCAACGTGAACATCAAGATCTTGCTGTTCAACAACCGGATCTACGGGCTGACCAAGGGCCAGTACTCCCCCACCTCCGAGCAGGGCAAGGTGACGAAGTCCACGCCGTTCGGCTCGCTGGACCACCCGTTCAACCCGGTCTCGCTCGCCCTGGGCGCCGACGCGACGTTCGTCGCGCGCACGATCGACTCCGACCGCAAGCACCTCACGTCCGTGCTGCGTGCGGCCGCTGACCACCAGGGTGCGGCGTTCATCGAGATCTACCAGAACTGCCCGATCTTCAACGACGACGCGTTCGAGCCGCTCAAAGGCGTGGGCGCCAGCGAGCGGCTGATCCGCCTCGAGCACGGCCAGCCAGTTGCCAGCGGCGACACCGGCATCAAGTTCGGCAAGCACGGCGAACTGGAAGCCTGCCCGGCCGCGGACGCCATCATCCACGACGCCCACCGCTCGGACCCGTCCTACGCGTTCGCGCTGTCCCGGCTGGACACGCCCGACTTCAGGCACACGCCGATCGGCGTGTACCGCAAGATCGAGCAGGCCAGTTACGACCTGCTGATGGCCGCGCAGATCGAAGCGGCGCGGGAGCAGAGCGGGCCGGGCGAACTGACCTCCCTGCTCGCGGGCACCGACACCTGGGAAGTCGGCTAACACCCGCGCGTTTAGCACACTCCGGTACCGCCGATAATCACAGCGTTACCAAGGTATCGGGGGCTTATCGTCATGCGCAACGACCTCATCATTGTTGTGGTCGTCATTACCGCACTGGCGTTCGATTTCACCAACGGTTTTCATGACACCGGCAACGCGATGGCGACCTCGATCGCCACGCACGCACTCGGGCCGCGCACCGCGGTCGCGCTGTCCGGCGTGCTCAACCTCGTCGGCGCCTTCCTCTCGCTGAGCGTCGCCGCGACGATCGCCAGCGGCCTCGTCGAAACCAGTCTGGTCACGCCCACCGTCGTGTTCGCCGGCCTGGCCGGGGCGATCATGTGGAACCTCGCCACCTGGTACCTGGGCATCCCGTCCAGTTCGTCGCACGCGCTGATCGGCGGCGTGATCGGCTCGATGCTCGCCGCCGCGGGCGCGCACGCCATCCAGTGGCAGAACCTGGTCGCCAAGGTGGTCATCCCGGCCGCCCTGTCACCGGTCATCGCCGGCCTGATCGCCGCCACCGGCACCTACCTGGTGTACCGGATCAGCGCGAACATCGCGGACGGGCCACGCGGCAACGGGTTCCGGATCGCGCAGGTCGGTTCGGCGTCGATGGTCTCGCTCGCGCACGGAACGAACGACGCGCAGAAGACCATGGGCATCATCACGCTGGCGCTGATCGCCAACGGCTCGCTCCCGGCCGGCTCCAACGCGCCATTCTGGGTGATCGTCAGCGCCGGGCTGGCCATCTCGCTGGGCACCTACCTCGGCGGCTGGCGGGTCATCCGCACCCTCGGCAAGGGCCTGGTGGAGATCGAGGCACCGCAGGGCATGGCGGCCGAGTCGTCCTCGGCCGCGGTCATCTTGCTGTCCGCGCACTTCGGCTACTCGCTGTCCACCACCCACGTCGCCACCGGCTCCATCTTGGGCAGCGGCCTGGCCAGGAAAGGGGCGGAAGTGCGCTGGGGGGTGGCCGGCCGGATGGCGAGCGCCTGGCTGATCACCTTGCCCGCCGCCGCGCTGGTGGGCGCGGCCAGCTTCGGGATCGCGCACGGTATCGGCAGTACGGCCGGCGTGCTGGTCACCCTGGCCTTGCTGATCGCCGCGGCCGGGTTCATCTACCTGCGGTCCCGTGGCACCGCGGTGAACGCGGGGAACGTCAACGCCGAATGGGCCGGCCCGGTCGCGCCAGGTCAGCAGCCGTCCGCGACCGCCATCGCCTGAGAGGTTCCGCCACCGTGGATAAATGGATCAACCTGACCGCTCTGTGGCAGATCCTGGTCGTCGGCCTGCTGGCCGGGGCCGGGTTGCCGGCCCTGGTCGCGCTCGGCCTGGTCGCGCTGGGCCTGCGGGCACTCGCTGCTCCGGACGCGAGTGGCGCCGCCGTCGGGTACAGCCCGGCCCGGGTCGCGGTCGCGGCACTGTGTTTCGCGATCGTGCTGGCGGCGATCGGCTACGGAATCTACCTCATCGTGATCGGCGGCCACTGATGTCCATTGTTTCGAACGTCATCGCCTGGCTGCGGGCCGGCTATCCGAACGGAGTCCCCGAGGTCGACTATGTTCCCCTGTTCGCGCTGCTGGGCAGCCACCTGACCGACGACGAGGTGGTGGCGATCGCCGCCGAACTGGCCGGGGACGGCCGGCCCAGCACGGCCCAGCACATCCACGAGGCCATCAGCGCCGTCACCAAGGAACCGCCGCTGGACGTCGACATGGCCAGGGTGGCCGCCAGGCTCGCCGCGGGCGGCTGGCCGCTGGCAACCGTCAGGTCCGCATGACCGTTCCTAATCGCTGGCCGAGTTCGGCGCGGAGCGTGTCCAACTCGGGCGCCGCGGGGTTGCCTAGTTCGGCGAACAGAGCCGCGGCCTCCCGCCAGGCCTGGCCGGCTCCGGGACGGTCGCCCATGGCCAGCAGCACGCGGCTGAGCTGGCACAGCGACCGAGCACGACCATTGCGATCGTAGAACTCCGTTTGCAGCCGCACCGCCTGATCGATCTGCGACCGCGCCTGCGCCAGTTCACCCAGGCTCAGATAGGCCTCGGACAGGGTGGCCATCACGTACGCCAGGCGCGGTTCTGAGCCCGGCTGCGAGCGGTAGAGCCGGGCCGCTTCCGCGCGATGCCCAGGTTGTTCAGCGTCGCGCTCACCCTGCCCAGGTCACCGAGCTCGCGGCGGATGACGAGGCAGATCTCGAGCTGGGCCACGGCCTCACGAAGGCGGCCAGCCTCGATCAGCGCTATGCCGAGGTTGTTGCG
>DASXDG010000113.1:0-17438 GCA_036490795.1 Streptosporangiaceae bacterium | reverse complement strand
GAGCTGACGCTCGGCGTCAGCAAGGCCAGCGACTCCCAGGTGGCGGACCTGGAGAAGTGCCTGAACAACTTCCCCGCCGTGCTGGGTGTGAGCTTCCAGGACTCCAGCGACGACGGCTAACCGGGCCGCTGCTGGCCGCTCCCATGGCCGCGCGCTGATAGCCGATAACGTACGGTCTGACGGAATTCCCTATCAAGGCGATTCGGTGTATAGTTAATTCCGGTTTCCTATTAAAACGATAGAGAATAGGTGTTAGATGCGACGTGTTCTGACCGCCGCGACAGCCGGCGTTCTGCTGCTGCTGGCCGGCTGCTCCTCCGCCGCGAGTTCTAGCGGCCCCAGCACGTCAAATTCGGGTTCGGGGAGCACGGCCTCGGCCGGTACGGCAGCGACCGCACCGGTCACCGTCCGGCTCGGCTTCCTGACCAACATCACCCATGCGTCTGCCCTTGTCGCCCTCAAGGAGGGCTACTTCACCAAGGACCTGGGCAGCGCCGGGACGATCAAAGCCACCGCGTTCAGCACCGGCACCGAGGAGGAGACCGCGCTGCTGGCCGGCCAGCTCGATGTCGCTTACGTAGGGCCGAACCCCGCGATCGACTCGTGGCAGAAGTCCAACGGCACCGAGATCAAGATCATCTCCGGCGCGGCACAAGGCGGCGCGTCACTCGTCGTCAAGAAGGGCATCACCAGCGCCGCCCAGCTCAAGGGCAAGTCGCTGGCCACCCCCTCGCTCGGCAACACCCAGGACGTGGCGGCGCGGTGGTGGCTCAAGCAGAATGGCCTGACCACCAATGCCACCGGTGGCGGCGATGTCTCCATCAAGCCGACCAAGCCGAACTCGGCGGCCGTGGATGAATTCGAGTCCGGCCAGATCGCGGGCGGCTACGAGCCCGCGCCGTACGACATCGAGATGGCCAGCGACGGCGGCACCGTGCTGCTCAAGGAAAGCGGTGCGACCACCTTGATCGTCGTCACCCAGTCGTTCCTGTCCGCGCACCCAGCGGTCGTCGCCGACCTGCTGAAGGCGCAGATCCAGGCCAACGACTTCATCAAGAGCAACACCGCCGCCGCCGAGGCCGCCACGAACGCCGAGCTCGCCGAGTACACCGGCAAGCCGCTCAAGTCCAACCTCGTGTCCGCCTCGTTCGGCGAGATCACGTTCACCAACGACCCGGACGAGATCTCGCTGAACCAGGACGCACAGCAGGCGACAGGCCTGGGCCTGCTCGCGGCGGTGAACCTCAGCGGGATATTCGACCTGACCCCGCTCAACACCGCGCTTACCGCGGCCGGCGAGCAGACGATTAGCGGCGAATAATGACCGCGGTGGCTACCCAGGGGGCCGAGGCTGTCCAGCTAGTCGGCGTCACCAAGGTGTTCGGGCGCGGCGACCAGTCGGTCGTCGCGCTCGAGCAGGTCTCGCTCACCGTCGCGCCGGGGGAGTTCATCTGCCTCATCGGCGCATCCGGCTGCGGTAAGAGCACGCTGCTGAACCTGGTCGCGGGCCTTGAGCAGCCCTCGACCGGTACGGTCAGCGTGGCCGCCAGCCAGGTGGCGATGATGTTCCAGGAGCCGGCCCTGTTCCCGTGGCTGACCGCGGCCGGCAATGTGGAACTCGCGCTGCGCGCCCGCAAAGTGCCCAAGGCCGAGCGGCGTCAGCGAGTCGTAGAACTGCTGGATCTGGTGCGCCTGGCCGGGTTCGGCGATCGCCGCCCGCATGAGCTGTCCGGCGGCATGCGCCAGCGCGTCGCGCTGGCCCGCGCGCTGGCACAGGACGCGGACGTGCTGCTGATGGACGAGCCGTTCGGGGCGCTCGACGCGATCACCAGGGACACGCTGCACGACGAGCTGGACCGGATCAGGGAAGGCCGTCCGTTCACCACGTTGTTCGTGACGCACAACGTGCGCGAGGCGGTCCGGCTCGGCGACCGGGTGGTACTGCTGAGCAGCCACCCCGGCCGGGTGGCGGGCGAATTCGAGGTGCCCATCTCGCACCCGCGCCGGATCGACTCGACGTCGGTCGCCGAACTCGCCGCCACGATCACCGACAAGCTCAAGGAAGCGATGGCAGGCTCATGATCGAGGTCATCGACCAGCTTGACCAGGTGGCGGCCGGCGGCCCCAGGGCTGGCCGGGCCAGGCGGATATGGGCGTCGACCTGGCCCAAACTGCTGGCCATCGCGATCGTGCTGGTGATCTGGCAGATCATCCACCTGACCGGCTGGAAGAAGTTCGTCTTCGCGGGACCGGGCGCGACGCTGTCCGATCTCTTTGACCAGGCGAAGACCGGGCTGTTCTGGCACGCGATCAGGACCACGGTGCAGCGGGCGGTGCTCGGCTTCGCGCTGGCGGTGCTGATCGGTTCGGTCATCGGCGCGCTGGTATCGAGGATCAAGCCGCTGCGCGCCGCGATCGGGTCACTGGTCACCAGCCTGCAGACGATGCCGTCGATCGTGTGGTTCCCGTTCGCGATCATCTTGTTCGGGATCAGCAACAGCGCGATCATGTTCGTGATCGTGATGGGCACCGCGCCCTCGGTCGCGAATGGCCTGATCGCCGGCGTGGACTATACGCCGCCGCTGCTGCTGCGGGCCGGGAAGATGATGGGCCTGCGCCGCTGGTCGCTGTGGCGGAGGCTGATCCTGCCCGCCTCGCTGCCGGCTTTCGTGGCGGGTCTGCGGCAGGGCTGGGCGTTCTCGTGGCGCAGCCTGATGGCCGGCGAACTGCTGGTGATCATCGCGAACCAGCCGTCGCTGGGCGTGCTGCTGTCCAGCGACCAGGACCAGGCCGACGCACCGGGGATCATGTCGATCATGATCGTGATCTTGATCCTGGGCATCATCGTGCACACCCTGTTCGGGCTCGCCGACCGTTCCATCCGCCGCCGCTGGGGCCTGGATACCACGATCTGACCCTCGTCGGCCGGCCGCGGCCGGGGCGCCCGCGCCCGATTACACCTGAAACCAGCCCACGGGCCGGGCAGGACAGACTCCGCCATTTCAACCCCTGTAGCGCGGTGATTTACTCCAACGCGGTGAATAGCTCTGCTGTGAGCAGGTATTTCTTCCGCGTTGGATTAATGTTCCGCCTTCCTGCGCGCGCGGGCGGGTGTGTTGCGCGGCCGGCCGGTGCCCCATCGATTCGGGCATTGCCGAATAGTCCCGCGCGGGCTGGCGCTTTAAACTGGTCTGGCGCCGGAACAGAGGGGTGATCGGGACGGAACTGGACGGGGTCGCAGAACGTCAGGGTGTCCCAGTCGCCGGACAGGCGTGTGGCACGACCGTGCGCTTTACCCCGGCCGACCTGACCCGGGTCCGCTTCGGTACCGCTCCGGCGCCGCTCGTAGAGGCGGTGATGGGCTTCGCCGAGCTCCGGCATCAGCTGAAGAGCACGGTCGGCGGTGAATGGGCTGATCACGCGCGGCGGACGTTTCCCGCCGCGGCCCGTCCGCTGCTCGACCTCATCCCGGCGGCCGGACCCTGGCCGATCTTCCTCGATCCCGCCACCAGCGACCTGCGGGAGGGCCTGGAGATCGTAACCGCCACGCCCCGGTCGCAACTGCGCGATCAGCTGGCCGGAACGTGGAACCGGCCCGGCCGGCCATCCACCTGGCTGCGGGCCCTGGCCGGCGGTGACCGCGAGGCGCTGTCCCTTGTGGCCCGGGCCATCGAAGCCTTCTACACCGCCTGCGTGGCCCCGATCTGGCCGACGATCGTCGCGGCGTTCCAGCAGGACGTGGGCATGCGCGTCGAGGTGCTGGCCGGCCGGGGTCTCGAAGGGCTGTTCGGCGCGCTGCATGCCGACTTGACCTGGCAGGACGGCGGCCTGCACCGGGCGGCGCGATCACTGATCCGGGCAGGCGTGCCCGGTGAGATCTGGCTGGACGGGCGGGGCCTGGACATAGTGCCTTCGGTGCTGTGGACCGGGCCGCCGCTATTCTCGGTATGCCCGGACGGTCCGTGCCGCAGCGGCCTCATCTACTCGGCCAGCCCGGCCGTCCAACCCGAGGGCGCGGGCGAGCCTCGCGACTTGGCCGCTCTCATGGGCCACACTCGAGCAGCCGTGCTGCGCGCACTGCGCCAGCCATCCAGCACAGCCGAGCTTGCCGCCCGCCTTCGCATCAGCCCGCCCTCGGCCTCGGAACACGCGGCGGCATTGCGGCGCGCCGACCTGGTCCAGACCGAACGGCGTGGCCGGGCGGTCCGCCATTCGCTCACCCCGCTCGGGCTCAGCTTGCTGTCCGGCCACGTCGATGGCGCGGGTAGCTGACCGCGAGGATGGTGGCCCGTGGCTGTGTCAGACCTGGGCAAACGTCAGCATAAACTCCCGGCGTGGCAGATGACCGGCGGGGACGCCGAGCACCAGCGGTTGATCGCGGAGGAGACCGAGGCAGGCGTCTTCGTCAACGGTTCCGCGCCGCTTTCCCCCATCAACCCAGCTTTCCCTCGTTAGTCCGGCACCGCCGCTGGCGAGGGCTGTTCACCATGCCAGGAATCCCAGAGCCGGGCGTAGGCGCCGTCGGCCTCGATCAGCTCGTGGTGCGAGCCGAGCTCGGTGACCTGGCCATCCTCGAGCACCGCGACCCGGTCCGCGCCGTGTGCGGTGTGTAGCCGGTGCGCGATGGAAATCACCGTGCGGCCGCGCATGACAGCGGACAGGGACCGCTCCAGATGCCGGGCCGCGCGCGGGTCGAGCAGTGAGGTTGCCTCGTCGAGGACCAGGATCCGCGGGTCAGCGAGCACCAGACGGGCGAGCGCGAGCTGCTGGGCCTGCGGTGCGCTGAGTTCGGTCGCCCCTGAGCCGAGCCGGGTGCCGAGCCCGTCGGGCAGCGCGGCGGCCCAGCCGGCGGCGTCGACGGCGGCGAGCGCGGCGAGAATCTCCTCGTCATCTGCGTCAGGGCGGGCAAGGGCGACGTTCTCGCGCAGCGTGCCGGCGAAGACGTGGTGTTCCTGGGTGACCAGTGCCACCTCGCCGCGCAGGTCGCTGAGCGGTAGCTCGACCAGCGGTGCGCCGCCCACGCTGACCCGGCCGCGGCCGGGCGCGCTGATCCCGGCGAGCAGCCGGCCGAGGGTGGACTTGCCCGCCCCCGACGGCCCCACCACCGCCAGGTGCTCGCCAGGCGTCACGATGAGATCGACGTCGCGCAGCACCTCGCGACCGCCGTCGTAGGCGAATCCCACCCGTTCCGCCGCCAGCCGCCGGTTCGTCTCGTCCGGCGCCGCGCCGGTCACGGCGCGGTCAGGCGGAATGCCGGCGACACCCACCAGCCGGGCTAGCGAGGCAGCCCCGGTCTGAATGGTGTCGAGCCAGTCGAGCAGGGTGCTGACCGGGGTGGCGAGCTGCTGCACATACAGCGTCGCGGCGGTGACCTGCGCGATGCTCACCCAGCCCCTGGTATACCCGTAGCCGCCGCAGAGCAGCATCAGCCCGGCTGGCGCGAGCAGGCACGACTCGGTGACCGGGAAGAGCCGGAGCCTGAGCCGCAACGTGCGGAGCTCGGCGCGCCAGGACCTGGAGATGTCGGTATCGCTCAGCGTGACTCGCTGCCGGCCGAGCCGCAGCGCCTCGATGGCCGCCGCACCATCGACCGTCGCGGCCAGGTTCTCCAGCATGGCTGAGTAGGTGGCGTTCGTCGCCAGGTATCCGTCTCGGGCATAGCGCAGATACCAGCGGACGGTGACCAGCAGCGGCGGCATGGTGATCAGCGTGACGGCGGCGAGCGGCGGTGACACGAGCACCAGCGCGCCGAACGTGAGCAGCGCGGAGCTGCCCGCGCCGAGGACCGCGGGTATTCCCTGCTGCGCGGCCTGCCGCAGCGCGTTGACGTCCCTGGACGCCCGGCTGATCAGGTCACCGCTGCCGGCCTGCTCGATGCGGGACAGCGGCAGGTCAAGGACGCTGCCCACGAAGCTTTCCCGCAGCTCGGCGAGCACGGTCTCACCGAAGGCCTTCCCGGCCAGGTAGCTATACCGGCTGAGTACCGCCTGAACGCAGATCGCGAGCACGAGCAGACCGGTGAGCAGGTCAATGCGCCCGTCTGTGGTCCCGTGCTGCACGTCCTGGACGATCGTGCCGAGCAGCCGCGGTCCGGCCAGGCCGGCGACCGTGGCCAGGGAGGAGAGCCCCATCACCGCCGCCAGCATCCGCCGGTGCCTTCTGGCGACCTGCAGGGCATACGCCTTGACCGTGGCGTGATCGGCGATCGGAAGCAGGCCGGGCCTCATGCGCTCACCTCGGCGACCGCGATCGTGCCGTCTACGCCTGTGCCGTCTACGCCTGTGCCATCTACGCCTGTGTCGTCTTCGGTCGGGTCATTCGCGGTCGGGGCGCCGCGGGTGACCAGGGCGCGGTAGCCGGGTTCGGCCGACAGCAGCCTGGCGTGCGGGCCGGTGGCGGCGACCATGCCGCCGGTCACGTAGGCGACCAGGTCGGCGCGGTGCAGCACCAGTGGGCTGGTGGTGAAGACCACGGTCGTGCGGCCCTGCCGGTAGGTGCCGAGCTGCCCGGCGATCCTGGCCTCGGTGTGCGCGTCCACCGCGCTGGTCGGCTCGACCGCGATCATGATCTCGGGATCGGCGAGCAAGGCGCGGGCAAGGCGGAGCCGCTGCAACTGGCCGCCGGAGAAGTTCCGGCCCTGCTCGGCCACCGGTGCGTCGAGTCCGTCCGGCAGGCCGTCCAGGATGTCCTGCGCCGAGACCGCCCGCAGCGCGGCGAGCAGGTGCTCATCGCCGGCCTCGGTGACCCCGCGCAGGCAGTCGCGCAGGGTACCGGGGAAAACCCAGTCGCCGTTGCGGACCAGCAGGACGCGTTGCCGCAGCGCGGCCAGCGGGAGCGAGCGTAGCGGCACCGCAGCCAGCGCCGGGCCTAGCGCCGGGTCCGGCTCAGGGTCCGGCTCAGGGTCCGGCTCCGGGTCTGGCCCGGGGTGCGGCGCGCTGTCGTCGGTGTACCTGGCCAGGCGGGCGGCCAGCCGGTCCGCGTCCTCGGTGCTGGCGCAGGCGACCGCGAGGAACTGGCCGGGCGCGGCGGCCAGGCCTGATCCGGCATCGGTCAGCGCGGCGCCGGCGGGCGGCATCGCCGCCGGGTGCTCAGGGTCGGTGAGAGCGGACCGCAGCCGCAGCACGGCGACGATGCGGCGGGCGGCGACGTGGCCGCGGGTGAACGCGTCGGCGGCCTCGCCGAACGTGGCCAGCGGAAGGGCGAGAAACGAGGCGTAACCATAGAACGCGACCAGCTGCCCGGCACTGATCGATCCGTGCAGGGCGAGTCGTGCGGCCAGCCAGGTCACCATCACGGTGAGCAGCCCGGGCAGCAGTACCTCCTGAGCGGCGAGCAGCGACTCGATCCGTCCGGTGCGCAGGCCGAGCGACCGCAACTGCTGGGATCGGTCGGCATAGCGGGCGGCGAAGGCGTCTTCGCCGCCGATTCCGCGCAGTACCCGGATGCCCTGAGCGATGTCGATCGTCTGGCCGGAGAGCGTGCCCTGCATGGTGCGGTACCGGTCCTGGCGGCGGTGCAACGGACGTAGCAGCAGCGCGGTCAGGCCCATCATGACCGGTACGCCGACGAGGACCACCGAGCCGAGTGCGACCGACATGTTCAGCATGATCAACGCGACGACGGTAACCGCGGCCAGCGCGCCGGTTCCCCGCGCGGTGATGTCGAACGTACTGCCGATCGCTTCGGTGTCGGTGCTGCTGATCGCCACGACGTCGCCAGAACTGGTCAGCGCGGGCAGGTCGGCGCCGACCTTGACCGCGTGCCTGACCGTGATCCGGATGGCCAGGTAGGCGGCCGCCAGGAAGTTGGTCAGCGCGCTGCGGTGCCGCATGGCACCGGTGAAGGCGACGGACAGGGACAGGGCGATCACCGCACCTGCCCAGATCACCAGCCCCGTGCTGGAACGGCCGACAATGCCGCGGTCGATGGCCCGGCCGATCGCCGCGGGTATCAGCGCGAGCGAGAGCATCCAGGCCACGCCCCAGCTTGCCCCGGACAGCTGGGAGCCCCATTGGTCGCGCCAGATCCACAGCAGCAACCGGATCGCCGACCCGCAGTCGGGGTCACCCGGTTCCGGCCCTGGCAGTGCTCGCATAGTAGGCACGGTAAGGCGTTGCCGTCGGCAAGCGCACCTGGTTTTCCGGCGGCAGAAGGCTCTGGCGGCACCCTAAGGTGCCGCCAGAGCCCTTGTTTCGGTACTGTGTGCGTGGGGTGAGGCCCGCCCCGTGGGTGTTCCCTAGGGGCGGGCCCGCTTGTGTTGCGGACGGGTTACGAGGCCGGCTTGAGGTGGAGGATGATTACCTCGTCGCTGCCGGTGCTGCCGCCGTTGTTCGAACCGGACGGCTGACCGGAATCGTAGGGGTTGGACTGGGTGGGCCAGCCGGTGTAGTGCTGCGAATTGTACTCGAACCAGTCCGACGCCGTGGTGGTCGGGATGACCGGCAGGTTGGACGCCACGTACTGCTCGAGCGGAACCAGGGCAGAAGCCTGGTCGCTCGTGGTAGCGGCCGAGGCGAGGGTGGCCAGGTCAGCATCCATCGCCGGGCTGTTGAGCCGCTCGTAGTCACCGGTCGCGTTGTTGCCGGTGGCGAGCGAGCTGTCCAGCCAGTTGTCGTACATGTTGAACGGGGTGAGGCCGCCGCTGGCCCAGTGCATGGTCAGCTGGAAGTCGCCGTCGGCGACGTCGCTGTTCCACGCGGTCACCGCGATGCCGTCGAACGTCGCGTCGATGCCAGCCGCCTTCAGCTCCTGCGCGACGAGCGAGTCGTCTTCCGCGTAGTCGGTGTAGGCCGCCGGGTCGACGATTGTCAGGGAGACGACCTGGCCATTCTTTGCGAAGTAGCCGCTGCTGTTCTTGGTGTAGCCGGCCTTCTGCAGGATCTGCTCGGCCGCGGTGGCATTGGCTGTCGCGGAGTTAGTGGTCGATGCGGACGAACTCTGCCAGGCATTGAAGGTGGGCAGTGTCAGGCCGCTCTGGGTGAGGACCGGGCTTTCCAGTCCCGCTTCGCCCTCGGACGCGATCAGCGTCCTGTTGATCGCCGCGCTGATCGCCTGGCGGACGGGAAGCTGGTTGGTCGGCCACTTGTTCAGGTTCGGGAACAGCGCGTTCGAGCTGCCCGGGGCTTCCCAGTAGTGGTGGTGCGCCGGGTCGGTGTTGACGAAGTCCTTCTGCAGGCCGGGGATGAAGTTGCCGGTCCAGTCGATCGCACCGGAGAACAGCGCGCTCAGCGCACCGGTGTTGGAGGTGTAGACCGGGAAGAAGACCTTAGGCACCTCGACCTTGGACGCCTGCCAGTAGCTGGGGTTCTTCTTGAGCGTGAAGCCCTGCGGGGTGAAGGTGCTCAGCACGTACGGTCCGGTGCCGACGGGGTTGGGGTCGGTGTACGTCGCCGGGTTGCCGACCGTGGACCAGATCGCCTGGGGCACGATCGCGGTACCGGCGATGTTCTGCAGGTTCGCGTACTGAGCGGTGGGGAAGGTGAGCGTGACGTTGTTTCCTGAGGTCGTCACGCTGGTCATGGTCAAGCCGTCGAGGTTGATGGCCGGGTACTTCTTCAGCAGGTTGAAGGTGAAGGCGACGTCCGCCGCGGTGAGCGGCGTGCCGTTGTTCCACTTCACACCCTGGCGGATGGCGAACGTGATGGTCTTGCCGCTGTTGGACCAGGTGTACCCCGTGGCCAGCCACGGGTAATTCGTTGGCGGCGCGGCGATGTCGAATTGGATCAGCGGCTCGTAGATGAGCCCGTCAGAACCCATGCCGTAGGCGGCCTGAGTGGTGACGAACGGGTTGAACGCCTGGGTGATGCTTGTCTCGGGTGAGCTCTCCATCACCAGGGTCGCCCCGGTGGCCGACGACGACGACGGTGACGACGATGACGCACTCGGGCTGGACGAACTCGACGAGCAGGCGGCGACGCCGGCCGCGAGCATGCAGGCGGCTCCTACGGCCAAGAGCCGTCTATGATTCGGCAATCTCCTCATCATTCCCTGTCTCTCTCCTTGGGGGTGTTTGCAGGTCGGGGTGCTTACAGGTCGGGGGGTGCTGGCAGGTCGGGGGATGCTGGCAGGTCGGTTTCGTCGAGGTGCCAGCACGCGGCAGCTCTGGTCGTGGTGAGCTGGATCAGGTCGGGGTTGTCCTGGCGGCATTGATCGTCGGCCAGCAGGCACCGAGGGGCGAACGGGCATCCCTGGGCGGGGATGCCCTCGGTCGCCTTGCGCGGGTCGCGTTTGGCGCCCGACCGCAGCGTGCTGCCGAGATTGTCCGGATCGGGCGCGGAGGCGATGAGCAGCTGCGTGTAGGGATGCTTAGGCCGCTGGGTGATCTCTTCCGCCGGTCCGCGTTCCACGATCTGGCCCGCGTACATGACCAGGATCTCGTCCGCGAAGTAACGGGCGGAGGCGATGTCGTGGGTGATGTACAGCAGCGCCAGCCGCAGCCGCTCCCGCAGGTCGTTGAGCAGGGCGAGCATTTCCAGCCGGATCGAGACGTCGAGCATGGACACCGGCTCGTCGGCGAGCAGCACGATCGGCTTGGCGGCGAGCGCCCGGGCGAACGACACCCGCTGTCGCTGACCGCCGGACAGCTCGTGCGGGTACTTGTCAAGGAACTGTTTCGCGGGGGTGAGCCGGACCTGGTCCATCAGCGCGTCGAGGGCCGGGTCGACGGCGACTCCTGGCTGGTGCAGCCGGACCGGGCGCTCCAGGTGGTAGCGCACGGTGTGCACCGGGTTCAGCGAGGCGAACGGATCCTGGAAGACATACTGGACCTTGCTCTTGTACCGGCGGAACGCGCGATGCGTGGTGACGTGCACCGGCTCGCCACCCAGCTTGATCGTTCCGCTGGTGAGCGGCTCCTGCCCGGCGAGCATCCGCGCCGCCGTTGACTTACCCGACCCGCTCTCCCCGACCAGCGCGACGACCGCGCCGCTGTACAGGTTGAACGAGACGTCGCGGACCGCGTGGACGGTCTGGCCGCGGCCGAGGGCGAAGTCCTTGGAGAGCGAGACCGCCTCCACGGCCAGCGGCCCGCGCGCCGCCGCCGCCGATGTCAGCGTCTCCACCGGGGTGGTCATGGCCGCACCTCATCATTGGCGTTCGCGGAGACCTTGTGGGCAGGAAGACTGGTAGCCGGGCTGGGGAGGATGGTTTCCGGCAGCACGAACGGGCAGGCGGTCATGTGCGCGGGGTCATGGGACGAGGCGACCGGGTGGAGGCCCATGTCGATCTCCTTGCAGGCGTCTGTGCCGAACGAGCAGCGCGGCAGGAACGGGCAGCCGGGGGAGAGGTTGCGCAGGTCCGGCGGTGAGCCGGGGATCCCGGCCAGTTCCCGGCGCGGGCCGTGCAGCGACGGGAACGAATTCAGCAGGCCCCTGGTGTAGGGGTGCGCGGGCTCGCGCAGGATCTCCTTCGCGGTACCCAGCTCGAGCAGTTGGCCTGCGTACATCACCGCGATCCGGTCGGCGAGCTCGAGCAGCAGCGACAGGTCGTGGGTAATGAACAACACGGCGAAGCCCAGTTGCTCCTTGAGCTCCACGATCTGGGAGAGGATGTCGCGCTGCACGACGACGTCGAGGGCGGTCGTCGGCTCGTCCATGATGACGACCTCGGGATCGGTGGCCAGTGCCATCGCGATCATCACCCGCTGCCGCATGCCGCCGGACAGCTCATGCGGGTAGCTGCGCAGCCTGCTTTCCGGGATGCCGACCAAGTCGAGCAGCGACGCTGCCTTGGCGATGGCTTCGCCCCGGCTGGCCTTCAGGTGCGCGTGGATCACGTCGGTGATCTGGTCCCGGACACTGAGCACCGGGTTGAGCGCGTTCATCGCGCTCTGGAACACGATGGCGATCTCCCGCCAGCGCAGCCGCCGCAGCTGGTCCGGGCGCATCCCCAGCAGTTCGGCCGGCCTGGCGTGGTCGGCGATCCGGCGCCCCCGGTAGCGGACGCTGCCGCCGGTGATCAGCGCCGGCGGCCGCAGCAGCCGGGTGGCGCCGTAGACGAGCGTGGATTTGCCGGACCCGCTCTCCCCGGCGAGGCCGATGACTTCGCCCGCGTGCAGGTTCAGGTTCACCTTGTCTACCGCGCGCACGTCGCCAGAGGGGGTGCGGTACACCACCGACAAGTCGTTGATCTCCAGCACCGGGTCGCTGATCATGGCTGGCTGCCCTTCTCATCAAGGAGTGAGCCGCGGGAGAACGAATGCAGGAACGCGGCGACGCGACCCCGGTTCGCGGACAGCTCGCTGAGCACTGGTGTCGGGTCGGTGGGCGGGATGCGGCGGCCCGAGATCCGGCTGGCGTTGGACGCGTCGCGCAGCCTCGGGTTCCCGAACTCGTCGATCCCGGTATTCAGCAGCACCAGCCCTGTTCCCATCAAGGCGACTGCCAGGCCGGGCGGAATGAACCACCACCAGGCCCCGAGTTGCAGTGCGTCCTGGCTTTCCGCCCAGTAGAGCATGGTGCCCAGCGACCAGCTATTCAGGTCGGCGAGGCCGATGAAGGCGAGCGCCACCGAGGCGCCGATCGCGTACAGCACCGTGTTCACGAAGCTGGCCGCGATGAGGCTCACCTCGTTCGGCACGATCTCGAAGGCAAGGATCCGCCAGGTGCTCTCCCCGGTTTCCCTCGCGGCGGCGACGAAGTCCCGGTTGCGGATGGCCAGCGTCTGGGCGCGGATGACCCGGGCGCCCCACGGCCAGCCGAGCACGCTGAGCACGATGATCGTCGGCGTCTGACCCTTCTCTGGCAGGTAGCCGAGCAGGATGACCAGCAATGGCAGTGCCGGGATGACCAGGAAGATGTTGGACAGCAGGGACAGCGCCTCGTCCCAGAATCCGCCGAGGAACGCGGACGTCACGCCGACGATGACCGACAGCGCGGTGGCCGCTACGCCGACGATGACAGCCAGCTCCAGGGTGAGCCGGATCCCGGTCAGCAACTGGGACAGCACGTCCTCACCGGACTGCGTGGTGCCGAGCAGATGGGCGAAGCCAGGCCCGTTCATGGACAAGGCCGGATCCGGGTTCTGGAACCCGGGGGCGTACGGCTCGATCAGCGGGCCGATGATCGCGGCCAGGACGAAGAGGCCGAGCAGGACCGCGCCGAACTTGGCCTTGGCCGGCATCCGGCGCCAGCGGCCGGGGACCTTGTCCGCGATGGCGATGGCGGGCTCGGTGGTGAGTACCGGAATCGCGGTAGTCATCGGTTCGCCTCCTTTGTTCGGGCGCGCGGATCCGCGAAGACGATGATGACGTCGACGATGAGGTTGGCGAGCAGCACGGCGAACGTGATCACCAGGAAGATCGCCTGCATCATCGGGAAGTCGTCGGAACTGACGGCGGACAGCAGCAGCAGGCCGATGCCCGGGTAGGCGAAGACGATCTCCATGATGATCGCGCCGGAGACCACGAAGCCCAGGGCGAGGCCGAACCCTTGCAACTGCGGTAGCAGCGCGTTGCGCGCCGCGTAGGTGAACACGACCCGGCGGCGATGCAGGCCCTTGGCCTGCGCCGCGATCACGTAGTCCTCGCTGATGGTGGTCACCATCACGTTGCGCATCTGCAGCATCCAGCCCGCGACCGACGTGATCACGATGGTGAAGGCCGGCAGGATCGAATGGTCGATGGCGCTGCCGATGAAGTCCCAGTGCCAGCCGGGTACCAGGCCACCGGTGTATCCGGTGCCGGTCGGGAACCAGTGCAGCTTGACCCCGAGCAGGTCGACGAGGAGCAGGGCCAGGAAGAAGTACGGCATAGCCTGGAAGAACGTCAGCACGGGCAGCGCCCGGTCCAGCGCACCGCCGTACCGCCAGCCGGCCATGATGCCGAGTCCGGTGCCGATCACGAACGCGATGATCGTGGCCATGCCGACCAGGGTGAGCGTCCACGGGATCGTCTCGCCGAGCAGGCTGCTGACCGATGACGGGTACTGCTGAAGGTCGGTGCCGAAGTTGAAGTGCGAGATGTGCACCAGGTAGGCCCAGTACTGATGCCAGATGGAACCGGGGTGATCGACCCCCAGCATCGCCTGGAGCGCCTTGGCCGCCGAGGGTTGCAGGTTCGGGAACTTGTCCAGGATGGCTTCGACCGCGTTGCCCGGCATGGCTCGCGGTATGAAGAAGTTCGCGGTCAGCGCCACCCATGCGGCGACGACGTAGAACGCCAGGCGGCGGAGGATAAATGACACGGCTACTCCATGACTCGCTGGCGGACTGGCTGGCGGATGGAGGTGCCCGGCGGGCACCCGCAACTTGACCTGATGACCAGTTCGGTCGGCAGCATCTCCAGGGCGGGCGCCAGGCCCGGATCCGAGATCCGCTCGATGAGCCGGGCGCAGGCGCGTTCGCCCAGCGTGCGCATCGGCTGGTAGACGGTGGTCAGTGGCGGATCGGTGAACCTGCCGGGGAAGATGTCGTCGAACCCGACGACCGCCACGTCCTCGGGCACCGACAGGCCGGCCCGGCCGAACGCGCGGAGCAAGCCGATCGCCATCTGATCGTTCGCGCACACGACCGCGTCGGGCAGATCGCCGCGGTAGGCGGCGAGGATCCGCTCCCCGCCCTCCTCGCCGCTCTCCACGCTGAATGAGCCGTGCGTGGTCCCGATCAGCCGCGAGCCGTGATGTTCCTTCAGCACTTCCTCGAGCGCGCGCCGCCTTTCGCTGGCGTCCGGTGCGTTGGGGGGCCCGTCCAGGTGAAACAGCCGCCGGCTTCCGTGCTCGGTGACCAGGTGGGTGACGATCGCGGCGGCGCCCGCCCAGTTATCGGCGGTCACCACGTCGAACGCGCGCTCGTCCGGCGGACCCGCGATCAGTGTCACCGGCACCCGGGCGGCCAGCCGGTCCAGCAGCCGCGCGGGGAAGCTGCCTTCTCCGATGAGTACCCCGTCGACCTTGCCCGACATCGCGGCGAGCCGGGGGAAGCCGGGGTCGATCACCTCGTTCCAGAACGTGATCAGCAGCGACCAGTCCAGCGTCCGGATGTGCGACTCGACGCCGTGCAGCAGTTCGTCGGTATAGGTGAGGTTCATGTTCTCGTGATGGTCGGCGGGACGCTCGATGCAGACGATCCCGATCACCTCCTTCCGGCCACGGGACAGGCTCTGTGCCGCGTTGTCCGGTACGTAGCCAAGCTCCTCAATCGCCTTCTGCACACGGATGCGCGTGGACTCGCGGACCCGGTCCTGTCCGTGCAGGACCCGCGAGACCGTCGCGGTGGAGACGCCCGCGAGGCGTGCGACGTCGTAGAGCGTTGTCACGTAACGAAGTCCTCGTTTACGACTTATTTATGACATGTAAGCGTTTACATCCTGAAATCTAAGCGCTTACACTAACCTCGCGGTTCGGGTCGGTCAAGGTCCCCCGCAACACGGTTTTAACAATCTGACATCAGGAGGGTCGATGACCGCAGTGTCGTCCAGCGGCACGCAGACCGCGGACTCGTCCAACGGGGCGCTGAGTTTCCCGCAGGGTTTCACCTGGGGGGCGGCGACCGCCGCGTACCAGATCGAGGGAGCGGCGAAGGCCGACGGCAGGGGGGTGTCCGTCTGGGATACGTTCAGCCACACGCCGGGCAACGTGCGCGGCGGCGACACCGGTGACATCGCCTGCGACTCTTACCACCGGTACCGGGAAGACGTGGCGCTGATGAAGTCGCTGGGCCTGAACGCTTACCGGTTCTCGGTCTCCTGGCCGCGCGTGCGGCCAGGCGGCAGCGGGCCGGTGAACGCCAAGGGCCTGGACTTTTACCGTGCTCTGCTCGACGAACTCGCCGAGAACGGCATCGAGCCGGCGCTCACCCTGTACCACTGGGACCTGCCGCAGGAGCTGCAGGACGCCGGCGGCTGGGCCAACCGCGACACGGCCTACCGGTTCGCCGAGTACGCGACGATCCTGGCTGAGGCGTTCAGCGACCGGGTCACCCGCTGGATCACCATCAACGAGCCGCAGGTGGTCGTCGACAACGGCTACCGCACCAGGCGGCACGCGCCGGGCGTGGACGATCCCGTGGCGGCGGCCGCGGCAAACCATCACCTGCTGCTCGGGCACGGCCTGGCGGCGCAGGCGCTGCGGGCGGGCGGTGTCCGGGAGGTGGGCATCACGCTGGACATGCATCCGGTACGCCTGCTCGGAAGGGAGGGCGGGACCGGGGAAGATGAGCTGCTGGACCGCGCCCGCGCCATCGCCGACGCGGAGATGAACGGCCTGTACCTGGAGCCGCTGCTGCACGGCAGCTATCCCACGCTGGCCTCATCCGACCTGACCCCGCCCGCCGAGCTGATCCAGGACGGCGACATGGAGGTCATCAGCCAGCCGCTGGACTTCCTCGGCGTGAACTACTACTCGCCGGTGTTCCTCCGCCCGGGCGACCCCACTGACCTGCGCCGGAACGAGGAGCCCGCGCGCGGGGGCCTGCCGGGCGTGGTCGGTTACCGGCCGGACACGCTGGACCGCACGCCCATGGGCTGGCTGGTCGACCCGGACGGCCTGTACGAGCTGCTGCTGCGGCTGTCCAAGGACGCGCCGGGCCTGCCGCTGTACGTCACCGAGAACGGCTGCGCCGCCGAGGACTACGTGAACCCGGACGGCGCCGTGGATGACGTGGAACGAGTCAGCTACCTGCACAAGCACCTGGACGCGGCGGCCCGCGCCATCAACGACGGCGCCAACCTGGCCGGCTACTACGTGTGGAGCCTGCTGGACAACTTCGAGTGGGGCTGGGGGTACCAGAAGCGGTTCGGCATCGTCTTCGTCGACTTCGGCACCCAGCGCCGCATCCCCAAGTCGAGTGCCACGTTCTACTCAGGCGTGGCCCAGGCCAACGCGGTCCCCGCGACCTACGAGGTGACCACGAACCACGGTCAGTTATGGGATCGACGCGATGGCGGACCTGCCGTGGCAGGTTCGCCATCCGTGAGCGGTTCAGCTTCATCGCGTTCGGTCTGCTGCCGCGCTGACAGCCGCGGCCAGTCCCGATGACGTATCGTCGTTCGGCGGGATGTCCCGCATGTGGCGCAGCGGGCCGAACAGGAGCAGGCAAGGGCTGAGCACCAGGCCGCCGAGCAATCCACAGCGTGCTGCCCAGCACGAACAGGACCAGCCCAGGCCCGCGGTCGGCCAGCGGGATCAGCAGGCCGCACCCGCGGCACCGAGCACACCGCCCAGGCTGGTCAGGGCGATTAGCAGGCCGGCTGTCCCGGCGTTCAGGCCAACGACCCTGACCAGGAACACCACGAGTACCGCCTGGTAGCCGACGAGCATGAAGTTGGACAGGAAGCCGTAGACCGCCTGCACGCTGAGCAGCCAGTCGTGGCGGACGATGGAAAGTCCTTCGGCGATTTCGCGGCGAAGCCGCCGCTCCTCCGGGCGCGCGGGGAGTGGTTCGGTGGCCCGGATGCGGGCCAGGCAGATCGCCGAGACCGCGAAGCTCACCGCGTCCGCGAGCAC
>DASXDG010000112.1:0-7761 GCA_036490795.1 Streptosporangiaceae bacterium | reverse complement strand
TGCCGTCCCGGTCAGGGAAGGCGAACGTCCACACCTGTTCGCCTGAGTTCACGTCATACGCGACGACCGCTGCCCGGCTGGTCGCGGAGGGAACGACGCACAGGCCGCCGCCCACGGCCATTCGCGGGATGTCCGGGTTGCCGGAGGCGCTCCACACCTGCTTGCCGGTGGTGCCATCGAGTCCCAGTACGCGGAAGGGACCGTCCCATCCGGTGGCGAAGACCATGTCGTCCTGCGCCTGGACCACCTCCACGCCAAGCGACAGGTTGTCCCACAGGAATCCGCCGGCAGCCGTGCTGTAGGCCGACAGGTGACTGCCACCCGTCTTGAGTGCAACCACGCCGGCGCCCACCGCGGCGGCCAGCGACGTTGACACCCCGGCGCTCTGCCAGCGCAATGTGCCCGCCTTCGCGACGTGTCGCGAAACCGTGTCCGATGAAGTGCTGGCCGCGGCTTTAGGCCCGGCCGGTCCAGAGCCCATCCGGTCACCGAGCCGGCCACGATCACCCCGCCGACCCCGCCCGCTATCGCGAGCGTCCGGCGCCTGCTGATCCCCGGCGCGGGCCCCGCCGGGGACGGGTCAGGTCGCGATGGGGACGGGTCAGGTCGCGACGGGGACGGGTCAGGCTGAACAGCGGGGGATACCGCAGGTGACACGGTGCGCGCGGCGGGCGCCGCGAGCTGGGTCGAGGTCGGCGCCGCGGCGAAAGAACCATGCGTCGCGTCCCGTGCACCGGTCAGCGGCCCGATGGCGCTCTGGCGCGCCGGGACGGGGGTGCTGGCCAGGCCGTTCAGGTCAATCCCGACGTAGTCACGGATGACACCAAGGACTCCGGCTGGCCAGAACCTGCCGTCCCATCCGTCGGTTCGCGCCGCGAGCGACGCCACGATCTGGGGGAGCGTCGGCCGGTCGGCGGCCTGCTTGGCCAGGCAGCCGGTGATCAGGTCAAGCAGTACGCCACGAACACCGCCGAGTGCTGGCTCCTCGTGCACCACGCGGTACAGCACGGCAGGTGCGTTCCCGTCGCCGAATGGCGGATGGCCCGTCACGGCGAAGCACAGCACCGACCCCAGTGAGAAGACATCACTCGGAGCTCCGACCGCCTGGCCCTTGGCCTGCTCCGGCGACATGAACGGTGGCGTGCCGAAGGTGAGCCCGGTCCTGGTGGCCGACGCGCCGTCGAGCGCGCGGGAAACCCCGAAGTCGATGACGCGAGGGCCGTCTTCGGCTATCAGCACGTTGTTCGGCTTGAGGTCGCGGTGGACGAGTCCGGCGCCGTGTACGGCCTGAAGGGCTTCGGCCAGGCCACCGGCCAGGCGCCATACGGCCTGCTCTGGCAGCGAACCGCGCTCGTCCACGAGTTGCTGCAGCGTCGGTCCGGGCACGTAGGCGGTGGCCAGCCATGGTGGGGTGTCGTACAGTCCGGCGGCGACAACCTGCGCGGTATAGATGCCGTTGACGGCCTGGGCGGCGGCTACCTCACTGCGAAACCGGCCGATGAACTCCGCGTCCCTGGCCAGTTCCGGATGCACGACCTTGACCGCGACGGCGCGCCCGGCGGGAGACCTGCCCAGGTAGACCCGTCCCATACCGCCCGCGCCGAGCCTGGCACGCAGCCGGAACTCACCCACCGCACGCGGGTCGTCGGAACTCAGCGGCTCCATGCTCACCCCGATACCAATCACACAACCCCAGTACTTCGAGTGTGCCGTGACAATCGGGTCAGCTGGACGCAAAACACATATTCGTTATCCGGGACTAGTTTCGCACCGCGTATGCCCACCCGGAGTTCGAATGCTGGACGTCGGTGAAGGCCGCGAAGACGACGCCGTCGGCGACCGCCATGAAGCTCTGCTCGGCGTGCGATCCGGGCGGTGCCGAGTCGGCGTAGCCCCATAGCGGCTGCCCGGTTGCGGCCGACAGCACGCGCAGCGGCGGGAACCGGTCGGCGTACAGCAGGCCATCGGCCATGATCAGCTGCCGGGCTTGGTCCTGAGCATCTGTCCGCTGCCAGATCCTCTTGCCGGTGCGCGCGTGGCGCGCGGCAAGCGGAGCGGGGGAGGTGCAGACGACACCGCCTCCGGCCGCCAGCGTCTGCGCGCCAGCATTCGGCTCCCGCCACAAGATCCGTCCGGCCTTGCTGTCCAGGGCGACGGTAGCGAACGTCTTCGGCTGACCGGTTTGCGCGGACGTGCTGACAGCGACGACCCCGCTGGTGATCGCTAGCTGGCCAGGGATGGTGCCCAGTGATGTCGTCCAGCGATGCGCGCCGGTGGCCGCGTCCAGCGCGGTCAGTTCGCCAGATGTCATCGAGTTCGCCCAGCCGAGGTAAACGGCGCCGTCCGCCGCGGCGAGCGCGGTGACGGGTTGCGGCGTCGTGGTGGACCACTGGCGGTGGCCGGTTTCCCCGTCGAACGCGGCGATGACGTTACCGGTCGTCTCCAAGAACGCTGCGTAGACGGCTCCATCGGCGTACACGAGCGGCATCGAGCCGAGCGCACCGGCGCCGGACATCCAGGCCACCTTGCCGGTAGACGAGCTCAGGGCGGCGACGCCGCCGGTCGCGGCGCAGTAAACCATGCCGGATCCCGCCGCCCAGGGAATGACCGCTTCCTCGCCGCGGTGTGTCCAGGCCTGTTCGCCCGTCGCCGCGTCCATCGCATAGACGCCGCTCGCGTCGGTCATGCCGCCGCTCGTGATCCCCGTGCAGACCACACCGTCTGCGGCCACCAGGCCGGCGAGTCCGGACGCGATCTCGTGCCGCCACAGCACCGAGGGGGCCGCCGGAGCGGCCGTCACCGCGGGAGCGGTCGTAGCGGCGGCCGCGTTCCGCGCCATGCCGTTCGGCCCGATGCCGGCAGCCGTGGTGCGGGACTGGGAACCGCAACCCGCCACCCCCAAGCCGGCCGTTGTCAGCCCTGCGATACCTGCCAGCATCCGCCGCCTGCCGATCTCAGTCACGTTCCGTAAGCTAGCAGGTCGGCTAAGTGATCCAGGGAACCTCGGCCCGGAAGGCATACAGGTGCCTAAATGCGCCGGCCCACGATTCACAGCCGACTCAATTGCGCGATTGACACGCTCCAGCGATGTCAATCGCGCAATTGAGTCGGCTGGGGAGGGGCCCCCGGGGAGGGGGTGACCCGATGGGGTGACCGAACTGAAGGAGTTCAGGGTTGGTAGCGATAACCCATACCGGGCTCGGTGAGCAGATGACGCGGACGGGCCGGGTTGTCCTCGAGCTTGCGCCGCAGGCGCGCCATGTGGAATCCGGGCCCCCACACGCTGACCAGGATCTGGGTGGATCCCACCAGCTGTCCGGGGCGCTGCACCAGCAGCTCCAGAATCCGCCACTCGGTGGGGGTCAGACGCAGCGTCTGGGCCGGCGAGGCGGCCAGCGTCACGCGATGCGCGGCAAGGTCGACCTGCCACTGCCCGATGACGACAGAACTCACCGCCTCGTGCGCCATGTCACCCTCGTCGCGGCGCAGCGCGGCGCGCAGCCGGGCGAGGAGTTCGGCCATGGCGAACGGCTTGGTCACATAGTCGTCCGCGCCCACGTCCAGCGCGCCGATCTTGTCGCCCGGTGAGGTCCGGCCGGACAACACGATGATCGGCGACCGGTACCACCGGCGCAGTTCGACGATCACCTCGGTGCCGTCGATGTCCGGAAGGCCGAGGTCGAGGATGACCGCGTCGGGTGGCTGGCTGGCGGCCAGGCTGAGCGCCTCGCGCCCGGTCCTGGCCGCCAGCACCTCGTATTGCCTGGCGCGCAGGTTGATCCGCTGCGCCCGCTGGAGTTCCGGCTGATCCTCGACCACCAGGATCCTGGCTGGCCTGGCGACCTCGGAACCAGATCCAGTACGACCGGGCCCGGTACTGGAACCGGGCCCGGGGACTCCCTGGGCCGGATGAGGATCTCTCATCCGGTCCGGGGAGTCAGCCGCAGATGCTCTCATCCGCCCAGCTCAGCTGCCCGAGGACGCGTTGGTCGACGCGTTGTACTGGGACTGTCCCGGCAGTTCGGCCAAGGCGATGTTGAGCGTCAGCACATCCACCCGAGGCTCGCCCAAGATGGCGATGTTCCTGCCCTGGGTGAACTTGTTCACCAGCGCCTGAACCTCGGCTACTGGCAGGTGCCTGGCTGCCGCCACGCGCGCGACCTGGATGGCCGCGTTCTGAGGTGAGATGTCCGGGTCGAGCCCGGATCCCGAAGCAGTCACCGCGTCCGGCGGGATCTGCGAAGCGGAGACGTGGTCGAACGCCTCGATCTGCTTCTGCATGGCCTTGATGTTCGCGATCTCGGTCGGGTTGTTCGGCCCGAGGTTGGACGCGCTGGAGTACAGCGGGTCGCAGCCGTAGTCGTTCTTCTCGCCCGACACGATGGCGTCGGACGGGCGCGGCTGGAACCACTGCGGCAGCGGATTGCCCTTGGCGTCCGCGGACTCCTGGCAGAGCAGGCTGGAGCCCACGATCTTGCCGTTGTACGACACCAGCGAGCCGTTGGCCTGCTTATGGAAGGCCAGCTGGGAGATGCCCAGCACGACCGCGGGGTAAATGACCCCGCAGATGATGGTGAACACGATCAGGATGCGGAGCGCGGCGATGTGCTGCCGCACGATGGCGGGAAGGCGATTCATGTCGTGATCACCTGAATCCAGGGATGTTGTAGATGATGAGGTCGATGCACTTGATCCCGATGAACGGGATGATCAGGCCGCCGAAACCATAGATCCACAGGTTCCTGCGGAGCATGGACTGAGCCGAGGCCGGCCGGTACCGCACGCCGCGCAGCGCCAGCGGGATCAGCGCGACGATGATCAGCGCGTTGAAGATGATCGCCGAGGTGATCGCCGACTGCGGGCTGTGCAGGTGCAGGATGTTCAGCGGTTTCAGGCTGGGGATCACGCCCTCGAACATGGCCGGGATCATGGCGAAGTACTTCGCCACGTCGTTGGTGATCGAGAACGTGGTGAGCGCGCCGCGGGTGATCAGCAACTGCTTGCCGATCTCGACGATCTCGATGAGCTTGGTCGGGTTGGAGTCCAGGTCCACCATGTTCCCGGCCTCCTTGGCGGCCGAGGTACCGGTGTTCATGGCCACGCCGACGTCGGCCTGGGCGAGTGCGGGGGCGTCGTTGGTGCCGTCCCCGGTCATCGCGACCAGCTTGCCGCCTTCCTGCTCCCTCTTGATCAGCGCCATCTTGTCTTCCGGCGTCGCCTCGGCGAGGAAGTCGTCCACGCCGGACTCGTCCGCGATCGCCTTGGCGGTCAGCGGGTTGTCGCCGGTGATCATCACGGTCCTGATGCCCATCTTGCGCATCTCGGCGAACCGCTCGGCGATCCCTTCCTTGACGATGTCCTTGAGGTAGATCACGCCGAGCGCCCGCGCAGGGCTTGCTGGGTCGCGCTCCGCCACGACCAATGGGGTCCCGCCCATAGCTGAGATGCCATCGACGATGGCCGCTAGGTCATCGGGGACCATCCCGCCGTTCTCGCGGATCCAGTTCTGCACCGACGCCGACGCGCCCTTGCGCACCTCCCGGCCATCGGCCAGGTCGATACCGCTCATCCTGGTCTGCGCGGTGAACTCGACGAACTCCGCGTCTTGCAGTTCCCCTTCCGAGCGTTCCCGCAGGCCGAAGTCGTTCTTGGCGAGGACGACGATCGAGCGGCCTTCCGGCGTGTAGTCCGCCATGGAGGACAACTGCGCCGCGTCGGCCAGCTCTTGCACGGAGGCGCCGCTCACCGGGAGGAACTCGGTAGCCTGCCGGTTCCCGATGGTGATCGTGCCGGTCTTGTCCAGCAGCAGCGTGTTCACGTCGCCGGCGGCCTCGACCGCCCGGCCGGACATGGCCAGCACGTTGCGCTGGACCAGCCGGTCCATGCCGGCGATGCCGATCGCGGACAGCAGCGCGCCGATCGTGGTCGGGATCAGCGCCACCAGCAGGGCCACCAGGATCACCAGGCTCTGCCCGGCACCGAAGTGCATCGCCATCGGCTGCAGCGTGATCACCGCGAGCATGAAGATGATCGTCAGCGAGGCGAGCAGGATGTTCAGCGCGATCTCGTTCGGCGTCTTCTGCCGCTTCGCGCCCTCGACCAGGGCGATCATCCGGTCGATGAACGTCTCGCCCGGCTTGGAGGTGATCTGCACGACGATCCGGTCGGACAGCACGGTGGTGCCGCCGGTGACCGCGGACCGGTCACCGCCGGACTCGCGGATGACCGGGGCGGACTCGCCGGTAATCGCCGACTCGTCCACCGCTGCCACGCCCTCGACGACGTCACCGTCACCGGGGATGACCTGTCCGGCCTCGACCACCACATGGTCGCCGAGCCGGAGCTCGGTGCCTGGCACCGATTCCTCGTGCAGCGTCGCGGGGCCGGCGCCCGCGGACCAGTTGGTCAGCCGCCGCGCCAGCGCCTCCTTCTTGGCCCGGCGCAGCGTGTCCGCCTGCGCCTTGCCGCGCCCTTCGGCGACGGCCTCGGCGAGGTTCGCGAACACCACGGTCAGGAACAGCCAGACGACGATCGTCCAGTTGAAGATCGAGGTGTTCTTGACGGCCGTGTAAAGGCACAGCACGGCGCCGACCTCGACCACGAACATGACCGGGTTCTTGATCTGGACCCGCGGGTCCAGCTTCTTGACGGCGTCAGGAAGGGACTTCCAGAGCATCTTCGGGTCGAGCAGGCCACCGCCGATCCGGGCTGTATCTGCCCGGGGGGACGACCCCCCGGAGCCCCCCGCGCCCGCCTGTGGCTCATGTTGCAGAACAGTCATCATCGAAATCCTTCTGCGAAGGGGCCCAGCGCCAGCGCGGGGAAGTAGGTCAGGCCGACGAGGATGAGGATCACGCCGACGAGCATGCCGACGAACAGCGGTGTCCTGGTATCCAGCGTCCCGGCGCTTCGTGGCACCGGAGCCTGTCTGGCCAGCGACCCGGCCAGGCCGAGGGCGAAGATCTCCGGCGCGAACCGGCCGAGCAGCATCACGATGCCGCCCGATACCTGATAGAACAGCGCGCCGCTGCCCAGGCCGGCGAACGCCGACCCGTTGTTGTTGGCCATCGACGCGTACGCGTACATGACCTCGCTCAGGCCGTGCGCGCCCGGGTTGAAGATCGGGGTCTGCCCGGCATGGGTGCCTATCGCGATGCCGGCCGCGGTCAAGATGATCACCGGCAAGGTCAGGAAGTACAGCGCCGCGTACTTCATCTCGACCGGGCGGATCTTCTTGCCGATGTACTCCGGCGTGCGGCCGACCATCAGCCCGGCCACGAACACGGTCACCATGGCCAGGACCAGGATGCCGTACATGCCGGCCCCGATGCCGCCGGGCGCGATCTCGCCGAGCGCGATGTCGAACAGCGCGATGCCGCCGCCGAACGGCGTCAGCGAATCATGGAAGCAGTTCACCGCTCCGGTCGAGGTCACCGTGGTGGACGCCGCGAATACCGAGCAGCCTGGCGTGCCGAACCTGGTCTCGGTGCCTTCGGCGGCTCCGTGGGCGAGCATCGGACCCGCGCCGCCGTGCAGCATCTCGAACAAGCTGATGCCGCCGACGGCAGCCGCCCAGATGATCACCATGGCGGCGACGAGGGCATAGCCCTGCCTGTTGTCGCCGACCATCTTGCCGAATGCGCGCGGCGTGGCGAACGGGATCAGCAGCAGCAGGAAGATCTCGAAGATGTTCGTGAACGGGTTCGGATTCTCGAACGGATGGGCCGAGTTGACGTTGAACCAGCCGCCGCCGTTGTTGCC
>DASXDG010000111.1:0-1851 GCA_036490795.1 Streptosporangiaceae bacterium | reverse complement strand
CCCATGCCCGGCGACCTGCGGGCCACCGTGGCGATCAAGGTGGGCGACGACATCTCGACCGACGAGATCCTGCCCGCGGGCGCGCGGGTGCTGCCATTCCGCAGCGACATCGCCAAGCTCGCCGAATTCACCTTCAGCCAGGTGGACGACGGCTACGTGGAGCGGGCCCGGAAGGCCGGGACGCACGTCATCGTGGCGGGAGAGAACTACGGCCAGGGCTCCTCCCGCGAGCACGCGGTGATCGCCCCGCGCTCGCTCGGGCTGCGGCTGGTGCTGGCGAAGTCCTACGCCCGGATCCACTGGCAGAACCTGGCGAACTTCGGCGTCCTGGCCGCGGAGTTCACCGACCCGTCCGACTACGACCGCATCGACCAGGGCGACGAGCTGTCCGTGGACGGGCTGCCCGCCGCGCTCGGCCCGGCGGCCGAGTTCACCGTGCATAACCAGGCGAAGAACCAGGACTACGTGGTCCGGCACCGGCTCTCCCCCCGTCAGGCCACGATGGTGCGGGCCGGCGGCCAGATCCCGCTGGTGCGGAACCGGGCATGAATACGCTCAGGCCTTGATCACCCGGTACCTGGCGTAGAGGGCGGCGATCCGGCCTTCGTCGATGTGACCTTCTTCCAGCGCTTCGAGCGTGACACGGCACCGGTCACAGCGGACCGTGAACGCGAGGACTTCCGCCGGGTCGCGGCTAATCCGGGACAGGTCCGCGACGATGATCGCGTCGTGGCGCCCGCTCGTGAGGTATCCGGTCAGCCGGGCTAGGACCGAGCCGGGCCGCTGCCAGCCAGGCAGGCCGATTTCCGTGTAGACCTCGGGCGGCGGCCAGCCCCGCTGGCCCGCGGCGGCCAGTACCGCTCCCGCCTGGTCCCGTACATGAGGATCCCTGGCGTTTCTGGCGCCGACGACGCGGATATAGGCCGCCGGGCGTTCGGGCAACAACACAGCGCGCTGTCCTACCTGTTCCGGAACGTACTAAACATGATCGGACGCCCGGCTCAGCGGGCCGGCTCCGGCGGCGGCCCGAACTCGGCCATCAGCCCGTAGTGGTCACTGGCGCGGGCAGGTCCGGTGTCGAAGATCCGGCGGCAGCCGCGGACCGCCAGCGACGGGCCGCCGGAGTCGCCGCACCGGATCAGCACGTGGTCGATCCCGCGGAACGGCCAGTCGGGGTTCACGGAGTTCGGGTTCTCCGGCGTGAACGTCATGAGCCGCTCGCCCGGCCGGGCCGACTCCCAGGCGCTGCGGTAGCAGACGCTCAGGTCGCCGATGACATGGCGGCCGGTCCAGAACCGCATGCTGTCGGAGGCCTCATCCGCGTCCATGTCCCCGGCGACGATGACGTGCCCCGGTGACTCCAGGACCAGCGATTCCAGCCTGCGCGCCGCCGCGGCCGACCGCAGGCAGCGTTTCCGCTCGTGATCGAGCTGGTAGTCCGGGAAACGGTGCCCAGGCCGGTCACGATCATCCAGTGCCAGCGCGACCAGGGCAGCCGGTCGAGACGCGCCGGGACCTTGGTCGCGACCGTGTCTTCCTGGACCTCGCTCATACGCTGGAACCCCCTTCGGTCCGGCCCCTTCGATCCGGCCGCTTCCAGGCAGCGGCCCGCGGTGATGCGCCACTCCGGGCGCCTCTCCCAGCGGTCGCGACCCCTGCCCGGCCCGGGGCGAGCCAAACGCCCGGCGACGGCGGGTTTAGGGCGCTCGCGACGGGCAAGAAGGGGGCCCGTTAGGTAGTACTCGCGGGACCGGCCGGAGAGGAAGGGCGACGATATGCCCGATGCCATGTTCCCGGTGGAGATAACCGACGGCGTACCCGTGGTAGGAACGCCCGGCGAGATCGATGTCA
>DASXDG010000110.1:0-6471 GCA_036490795.1 Streptosporangiaceae bacterium | reverse complement strand
CAAGCGCCGCGAGCAGCTGCGCGCCACGCTCCCCATCCGGCGCGTCGTCGGCCCGGCCGACATAGCCGCCCTCGCCGTGCACATCATGACCAACACGGCGCTGACCGGCGCGACCTACGACATCGACGGCGGCCAGCAGCTGGTGGAGGGCGCTTGATTGGCGAGTACCTCGCCACCATGACCATCCGGTTTGTCAGCCCGGTCACACCGGGCACTTCCAGCCTCAACTGCCGGTGCGGGGCCTTCCCCTCGGCGGCACCGGAGACGAGGATGTTGCCGGAGGGCCAGCATCGGCCGCCTGCCGGGCCGCCAAGGGAGCTAGGGGATCCAGATGCCGTGGTTTCCGGAGTTCGCCAGTGCGATGGAGCTTGCGCGCCAGCAGACTCGCGCGGCGAGTCAGGCTGATCCGGTGGGCCAGTACTTCGCCGCGCTGAACCGCGGTGACATCCACGACCTGGAGACGGCGTGGCCGGGCGCGCTAGTGGTCCACGATCCGCGCGCAGGCGAGGTCCGCGGCCACAGGCAGCTGCGGCGGTTCGTCAGGAACAACCAGTCCTGGCTGGCCCAGCGCGGCGCCCGCATCGAGACCGTCGCGTCCACAAGCGCCGGCCGGCGGGCCGTGGTGGAGCTGCTGGCCCACTTGGCCGGCGACGGCGGGGAACTGGCGTGGCCGGTGGCGGTCGTCGCCGAGTCTCCCGACGACTCGTCGGTGGTGTTCCGTACCTACTGCAGCCAGTGGCCCGTTGACGGGCGGCGCCACCTCCGGCCACCCATTCTTGAGCCCGCTGACGCCAGCCCCAGGGATGTCGTCGGCCGCTACCAGGCCGCGCTCGAGGCCGGTGACGCCGAGGCGGTCGTGAGCACCTTCACCCCGGATGGGTACTACCGTGAGGCTATCGGCCCGCACGCCACCCACCGCGGCACGGCGGAGCTTCGCTCGTTCTTTACCAGGGAGTTCAGCGCGGGCGGCGGCATCGGCTGGCAGGACTGCGCGGTGACGGACGACGGGGTGCGGTGTGCGCTGGAATACAACTGCGTCCGCTGGGGCGTCCGCGACCTGCCGCCCCAGGCTGGGCTCGGGGTCTTCGAGCGCGGGCCCGGCGGGCTGCTGACCGCGGCCCGCGTCTACGACGACGTCGAGCCGCCCGCGGGCTAGCCAGCGAGCATCTTCTGTATGGCCTGGCGCGTGACTCCCAGCTCCCTGGCGATCTCGGCCTGGGAGAACCCTTCCCCGATAAGTCCGCGCAGGATGTCCCGGCGCTCGGCGTGGAACTGCTGCGCCAGGCGCATGTGACGGAGGGCCTCGTCGCGGACCTCCCGCAGGCGCCGGAAAGTGTCCTGGTGCGCCGATACATCGGGCTTCTGCTCTGTCATGCGGCCCAGTATGACAACTGAGGGTTGTCGTGTCAAGTGGGGGTTGTCAGAAGGGTCGTGACAGTCATGCCCGGGCTTAGGTGCTGACCGGCACTAGCAGCTGCTCGGCGGAGCACCACCAGCTTGTCCGCCCGTCGACCGCGGCGGTGCGCATCGGCGCGTGATCGCGCGGGCAGGTGCCTCCCCGGTGCCGGTGCGGAATGATTGTCAGGGTGTGCACGCCACCGTCGCGGAGGGCGCCCCTGATCGCGTCGCGACAGGCCCTGAGCAGCCGGGCCTGCTCTTGCGCGGTCAGGCTGCCCACGGCCCGCGCGGGGTGCACCCGGGCGCGCCACAGGATTTCGTCAGCTAGCAGGTTGCCGATGCCGGCGATCCGCCGCTGGTCCATCATCCGTGCCTTGACCGGCGCCGCGCTGCCTGCCGCCAGCGCGGCCCGGAACTGCGCCGGCGTGATCAGCTGGGCGTCGGGTCCCAGCTGTCCCCACGGCGGGTTGAGCCTGATGCGGCCCAGGCGTCGCGGGTCGACCAGCATAAGGCGGCCGCCGTCGTCGAAGGTTACGGTAAAGCGAGCCCAGCGGTAATCGCCCTGCTGGCGGCGGCCTTCCCAGTAGTCGCCTCCGTCGACCTCGGTCCCGTTCGCGTCGGCGATCACGATTTTGCCCGACATACCGAGGTGAATGCCGAGCGTGAGCTCCCCCGACGAGGGGCCGACCTGGCACCACATGCTCTTTCCCTGGCGCATCGCGGTGACGAGCTCGCCGCCAAGCAGCGCGTGGCGGATCTCGCCTGGCACATGAGGACGGCATACGTAGGAGTCGGAGTCGTCGACGTCAGCGATGCGCCGCCTGAGCCCCTTCCGCTCGATGACCGCCCGGGCTGACTCCACCTCCGGAAGTTCAGGCATGTCGCTTCTCCCGTCGCCAGATATCCGAGGCCCGGTATGCGGGTGCCGGGTGATGAAACTACCCGATAAGCCGATGCTGAGAACTGGTAACCCTGCCGGGCGCGAAATCGGCCAGGTCCGGCCCCATCAGAGAGGCTAGTGTCCAGTCCGCGGCGAGGCGGCGCTCATCGGCAGACGGGACTGGCCGGCGCGGCGCCCACCATCGCCGAGGGCAGCCGCAGGTTAAGGTATGTCGGGCAGATTGCCTGCACCGCGGCCGTCGGCGAGTCCCGGGGCGCGGGGGGAGCTCAGAACCCACAGGGAGGCCCATGAGCAGCAGGGGCAAGGTCAGCGTCGGCGCCCCGACCCGGCTGCGGTCGTTCGACCCTGTTCGCCTTGCCGACCTTGAGTACCGGGCCTGGGGCGGGTACTACCTGCGGCGGTGGCCCCAGGTGCTGGTCGCCTCCATCGGGCTCGTCAGGGCGGGCTTTGGCATGGACTGGTACCGGACCTTGTACGGTGCATGGCTGGTACTGCGAGCCAACCAGCTGTGGGCGCCGAATCCCGGCAACGACCCCGAAGGGGCACAGGCCCGCATGCGGCGGTTCTACACCCTGGTAGCGCTCACCCACGGGGAGCCCGCCAGCCCGGCCAGGGCGGCCGAACTTGAGGTCACCTGGTGGCGCGTGCACCGCGAGGGCCAGCACGCGGCAGACGGCGACGAGCCCGCCGAGGAGCTAGTGAGTTCGCTGACCCGCCTGTACTCCTACGTCTACAGCGAGCCCGAGGCCGCGCTGCGTCCAGCGGCGCTGGAGCGCGCCAGAGCCATGGACCTGTCGGACCAGTGGATCCGGGAGGGCCGCCAGCCGGACAGCGCGCTGCTCCCGCTTGAGCACGCGGCGCTGGTCCGTTCCTACGCCGCGCTGCTAGCCGCTGTCCATCACTAACGGGGCGCCAGCTCTCACCGCGGACGGGCGCTTACTCCTTGATCGCGCCCTCGCCGGTGCGCATGATGTACTTCTGGAACACGAAGAAGATGATCGCCACCGGGATGGTCATCGCCAGCGCCGCAGCAAGCTGAAGCGGGTACTGCGAGCCGGCGCCGAGCTGGCCGCTGACCAGGCGGCCGACACCGGTGGTGAGCGTGTCCAGTGACGGGGAGGAGTGCGCGACCAGGATCATGGAGAAGTTGTTCCATGATCCCTGGAACGACAAGATCATCAGCGTTATCAGGGCTGGCCGCGCCATGGGCAGGACCACCGACCAGTACGTGCGGAAGATGCCGGCGCCGTCGATCTTCGCGGCCTCCTCGATGCCCGGGGGCACGGTCAGGAAGAACTGCCGCATGATGAATACCCCTGCGGCGTCGGTTACCAGCGGCAGGATCATTCCCGGGTAGGTGTTGAACAGGTTCAGTTCCTTCAAGACGAGGAACGTCGGAATAAGCAGCACAACGCTTGGCACCGCCATGACCGCGATGATCGCGGCGAACAGCCCGCCCCGGCCGCGGAACCGCAGCCGGGCCAGGGCGTACCCGGCCATCGAGTCGAACACCAACCGGCCAAGGGTGACGAAAACCGCCACCACGACCGAGTTGGCCAGCCAGCGGACGAAGTCCTGCTGCTCGAGCTCCGTGAACGCGGTCACCACCCAGTGCTGTGGGATCGGGCTGAGCGGGTGCGCGGCGGCATCGGACTCGGTCTTGAACGCGGTGCCGATGTCGAGCAGGAACGGGTAAACGTAGATCACAGCGAACAGCACGAGCGCGAGGTAGAGCAGCGTGCGGTTGACTAGCCGGCGCCGCTTCGGAGAGTACTGCCTCACGACGCCCGTCCCGCGCGGCGCTCGGAGATGATCAGCCGTTGCACGATAGTCAGCACGACGATGAGCGCGAACAAGACGAACGCGATCGCCGCGCCCTGGCCCCACTGCTGGTCTTGGAATGAGGTGAGGTAGGACAGGAACGCCGGGGTCAGCGTGGTGCCGGCCGGGTTCCCCTGGCTCATCAGGTAGATCTGGTCGAACACCTGCCACGTGCTGATCAGCCCGAGGGTGAGGACCAGGAACAGGGCGGGCCGGAGCATCGGGAGCGTGATCCTGCGGAACCGCTGCCACGCGTTCGCGCCGTCCATGGTCGCCGCCTCGGTGATGTCGGACGGGATCGCGTAGATGGCCGGCAGGAAGATCAGCATGAACGTGCCCGCCGTCGTCCAGATCGCCAGCGCGATGATGGCGATCATGGCGACGCTCGGTCCGGCCAGCCAGTCCCACCAGGACACGCCGAGGAAGCCGTGATTGGCGAGCGCGCCGGGGGCCGTGGTCACGCCGAGGCCGGACAAGACGGTATGCAGCACTCCGTTCGGGTCGTCCAGCCAGTTGGGCCCTTGCCCGCCGAGGTCGCCGATGATCGCATTCAGCACGCCCGCGGTGCCGAAGATGTACAGGAACAAGATCGACACGGCCACCGAGCTGGTCATCGACGGGAAGTAGTAGGAGGTGCGGAAGAAGCCGCGTCCGGCGAGCCGCTTCCTGCTCACGATCAGCGCCAGGCCGAGTGCGAGCGCGGTCTGCACCGGCACCACGATGATCACGTAGTACAGGTTGTTCCGCAGGCTCTCGCCCAGCTGCTGCTGAGGCAGGCCGGGCTGGGTGAGCAGCGCCGCGTAGTTCCGCCCGCCGACCGCGTGCACGCCGCTCGCGAACGGGCTCCCGATGCCGTTCCAGTCGCTCACGCTGACCCAGGCCGCCATCGCGATCGGCGCCACCAGGAAGACCAGCAGCAGGACGATCACCGGGGCGGACATGAGCCACCCGGCGGCGGCCTCCCGGCCCCGGGCCGTGAACAGGGGCCTCCGCGCACGGATCCCCCCGGCCGCGGGGGGATCCGTGCGGCCGTCCCGGCGCGCCAGGACCGTCATGCGCCCTGGTTGATGACGGCCTGCAGGTTCTGCTGAGCCGTTTTCAGTATGGAGGCCGGGTTGCCGCTGCCCAGCTGCTGCAGCGCTGAGTCGAACGCCGACAGTGCCTGGGTCGAGCCCGCGATCGCGATGTCCGGGTGCGCGTAGGCCAGTTCCTGCACGAACGTCGCGTACTGCGGGTAGGTCTTGACGTACTGCGCTTGCGCCGTGTTCAGCGACGGGATCACGCCGAACGCCTTGGAGAACGTCATCTCCTGCTGCGAGGTGGTCAGGAACTTGACGAAGTCGACGGCGCCGGCCAGGTTGCCCTGCTGCTTCGGCACGCCCCAGCAGTTGGTGAATGACAGCGTCGCGTGGGTACCGGACGGCCCCGCCGGCAGCGGGTACACCTTGAACTTGACGTTCGGGTAGTCCGACTGCAGCTCGCCGTTCTCCCAGTTGCCGATGATGTCCATCGCGGCCTTGTTCTCGCCGAATGCCTGGCCGCTGAAGCCCGCGCCTACCTGCGACGGGAACTTCATGATGCCCTGGTTCAGCATGCCCTTGAGGAACGTGAGCGCCGCGACGTTCTGCGCGCTGTCCAGCTCGACCTTGGTGCCGGCGGCGTTGGTGACGGTTCCGCCGTTCTGATAGAGGAACTCGTCGATGCCGGAGTGGGTCTGGTCGATGGTCAGGCCGGCCCGGCCGCCGGTGGTCAGCTTCTTCGCGTCCGCCTCGAGCTGGCTCCAGTTGGACGGCGGCGCGCCAAGGCCGGCTTGCTGCCAGTCGGTGGTGTTGACGTAAAGCGCGAGGGTTGACGCGTCCTTCGGTTCGCAGGTGAACGTGCTCTTGTACGTGAATGCCTGGCTGAGCGCCGAAGCGAAGTCGCTGGAGTTGGGCAAGCTGGACGGGTAGGCGTCGAGGACGCCGTCCTTGGCGTAGTTCTGGAACGTGAGCGGGTCGAGGTAGAAGACGTTGGGCGGCGTGCCGCCAGAGAATCCCTGCGCCACCTGCTGGGTGAGGTTGGACGCCGGGACCACCTGCACCGGGATGCCGCTCTGCTTGGTGAATGCCTTCGCCGCTTGCTGCACCGCGGCTGTCTCCGCGGTCCCGCTCGAGCCGAACATCAGCGTCAGCGCGGACTTGTTGGGCGTGGCGGCGGCGGCGCTGCTCGATGACGAGGAGCCGAATCCGTTGCCGGATGAGCAGGCCGTGGAGAGTACCGCGAGCCCGGCGGCCGCTAGGGCCGCGATAGCGATCTTGGATCTCATGATGTCCTCTTCTCGGGGGATGGTGAGGAGCTGCGTATGACGAGGT
>DASXDG010000109.1:0-7504 GCA_036490795.1 Streptosporangiaceae bacterium | reverse complement strand
CTCCGCACATTCCTAGGCGAGCTGATCGCGTTCCAGTCCGCCCACCATGCCATCAGCGACCAGCTTGGCGATCTGGACCTGCCCTCCACCGCCACCCTGACCGCCGACCTGGTCGCGGCCGTGGAGGAGATGATCGACGGCGCGCGGCACGACGGCGCGATCCGTACCGACCTCGACCCCGCCATCGTCACCACGCTCATCACCGAGACCGCCCACGCCATCGCGCGCGCCAAGCCCCCATCGCAGAACCTGGCCGACGCCTACCTGAGCGTCCTGCTCGACGGCCTGCGTCCTGCCCCCTGACCGAGCGGCCGCTCGGCCGCTCGGCCGCGAAATCATTCCGACAGCGTCCAGCAAGATTTTGACTTTCTTAAGAAAAAACTCACTTCAAATACTGGCATATCTAGACAGAGCGGCCCAATCGCGGTACAACACGTTCAAATGTGTTGGTCTTGATGTCGCCATTACACATGTCCGCTACATGTCCGCCTCGCCCGCGGAGGACTCATGTCTGCTCGATGCCCGCTCCATCGCCGCCTTCTCGCGACCGCCACCGGGTGCTTTCTCGTGGCGGCAACCGCCCTCGTCACCGCCGCGGTCCTCGGGACCGCCCCCGCCGCATATGCCGCCTCTGGCACCACCGCGTGGCAGAACGGGGCTTTCTCCGTCAGCACCGCAGGCGTGGTGTCTCGCTCGGACATCGTCCTCGGCCAGCCGAACACCGCCGACGCGCAGTCGCTGCCGCTCGGTAACGGCTCGCTCGGCGTCGCCGCCTGGGCGGCGGACGGGTTGACCGCGCAGCTCAACCGGAGCGACACCATGCCCAGTCGGCTGTCCCCCGGGCAGGTGCAGATCCCCGGCCTGGAGGCGATGACGTCGGCGGCGAACTTCACCGGCACGCTGGACCTCTACAACGGGGTGCTGAATGAGTCCGGTGGCGGGATGACCATGCAGGCGTGGGTGCCGGCCGGCAAGGACGAGCTGATCGTGAACGTCACCGGGGCCAACCCGAGTACCCAGGAGAGCGCCGACCTGTACCTGTGGAGCGGACGCACTCCGACGGCGGCCGCGTCCGGGGCGATCGGCAGCCTGGCGCAGACGTGGGTAGACAACTCCCAGACCGGCTCGTCGGGGAAGACCTTCGGCGCGATGTCCGCGATCACGGCCAGCGGGCAGAACGTCACCGCGTCCGTGGTCAACAGCACCGAGGTCCAGGTCTCCTTCACCCCCAGCTCCAACGGGTCCTTCCGCGTGATCGTCGCGGCACCCGAATGGACCGGCGGCAACGCCACCTCCACCGCGAGCAGCCTGATCGGCGGCGACGCCACTGCCACCACGTCCACGCTGCTGGCCACGCAGTCAACGTGGTGGAACAGTTACTGGGCCAACGCCGGCCTGATCGAGGCCACCTCCTCCGACGGCTCGGCGCAGTACATGGAGAACCTGCGCACCATCTATCTCTACGCCGAGGCCGCCTCGATGCACAGCGGCCAGACCTCGGCAACACAGTACCCGGGCAGCCAGGCCGGGGTGGCGGACATGTTCGCCTATGACGAGGACCAGCAGGACTGGTACCCGGCCGGGTACTGGCTGTGGAACCTGCGCGGCCAGATCGCCGCGAACCTGTCGTCGGGCAACTCCAGCCTGAACCTGCCGATCTTCGGCATGTACCTCAATGACCTGCCGGCGATTGAGTCGTGGACCAGCGCCCAGATGGGCGGGCTGGCGGGGGCGTGCGTGCCGGAGACGATGCGGTTCAACGGCAACGGCTACTACAACGGCGGCAACAATACGCAGAACGCCTCGTGCGCGACGGCGTCCAGCCCGAGCTACAACGCCGAGGATGTCACCAGCGGCGCCGAGCTGGCCCTCTGGATCTGGCAGCAGTACCAGGACACCGGCAGCCTCAGCTTCCTCCAGCAGTACTACCCGGTCATGGAGCAGACCGCCGAGTTCCTGCTGGCCTACCAGAAGGTCGGCTCGGACGGCTACCTGCACGCCGTGGCGAACGCGCACGAAACCCAGTGGGCGGTGCAGGACCCGACCACCGACCTGGCCGCCGACCAGGCCCTGTTCCCCGCGGTGGTCAGCGCCGCCACCCTGCTCAACACCGACTCCTCGCTCGTCGCGCAGCTCAAGACCGCCGAGGGCGAGATCGAGCCGTACGCCCGCACCGACCAGGCGACGCTGCAGCAGCTGCTGAACCCGCAGCCGACCTCCGCGTCCGCGACCGCCAGTGTCGACGCCCAGGGCAGCGACGTGATCGCGGACTCCTACCAGCCAAGCGCGACGCTGCGCAATAGCGAGAACGTCGGCCTGGAGCCGGTCTGGCCGTGGGGCATCGTCGGCGACAGCACCACGGTGAACGGCGACAACCTGACCGCGCTCGCCGACCGGACCTACAACGACCGGCCCAACGTGAACATCGCGGACTGGAGCTACGACGCGGTCGACGCTGCCCGCCTCGACATGTCCAGCCAAGTCTCGTCCGACCTCGTCGCCAACGTCGAGCGGTACCAGGGCTACATCTCCGGCATGTCCAGCTTCACCGGCAGCACTCCCGGAGACGAGCCGTATATCGAGCAGTCCTCCGATGTCGCCACCGCCATGGACGAGGCCCTGGCCACTGACTACGACGGAACCCTGCGCATCGCCCCGGCCTGGCCGTCGGGCTGGAACGCCTCAGGCACCGTCTACATCCAGGGCGGATCCAAGGTCGACGTCCAGGTTCAGGGCGGCGTCATCACCACGGCCGCCATCGCGGCCGGCACGACCCAGACCATGACCGTCCGCAACCCGTGGGCCGGCCAGCAGGCCGAAGTCGTCAACGGCTCCACCGGCGCCGTGGTCGTCTCCCCGACCACCAGCGGCACGCTCAGCGTCCCGGTGACCGCCGGCTCCTCCTACCTGATAGAGCAGCCGTCATCGCCCACCACGTCGCTGCCGTTCGCACAGGTCACCGGCACCCAGGCCACCGCCGCCAAGCACCTGGGCGATGTCCAGATCGGCCTGGACCCGGCTGCCGTCTACCCGAGCCTGGCCGCCTCCTTTAACAACGTCGGCATCACCGCCGACAGCGACACCGCACCTGGCAACTACGACGGCAACGACTCGAGCTTCTCTCAGACCGCGCTGACCAACGCCGGTGCGGCTCCCGGCGCGACCATCACCTCGCAGGGCCTGTCCTACACCTTCCCCAACGTCGCGGCCGGGACCAACGACAACACCGTGTCCGAGGGCCAGACCATCACGATGTCCGGCAGCGGCACCCTCGGGTTCCTGGTGTCGTCCAGTTACGGGCCCGTCTCCGGGGCTGGCACCATCACCTACACCGACGGCAGCACGCAGGGCTACACGCTCACCTCACCGGACTGGTGGTCCACGACTCCGCCCAGCGGCGGGACGCTGGCCATCAGCTCCGCCTATCAGAACCGCCCGGGCAACACCACGTACGCCACGAGCGGCAACATCTTCTCCGAAACCGTCGCGCTCACCGCGGGAAAGACCGTCGCCTCGGTCACCCTGCCATCCGGCGGGGCACTAGCCTCCGGTACCCCGGCCCTGCACGTCTTCGCCATCGCCGCCACCAGCAGCGGCGCCGAAGGACCGTACGGCGGGACGGCGGTGGCGGTGCCGGGCACGGTGCAGGCGGCCAACTACGACACCGGCGGGCAGGGGGTGGCCTACAACGTGACCTCGGTCAACGGCACCGCGAACAGCTACCGGTCCGACGGGGTGGACCTGGAGACCTGCACGGATACCGGCTGCGGTTATGACCTTGGCTGGACGGCGACCACACAGTGGTTCAGGTACACCGTCAACGTGGCCACGGCCGGCACCTACACGGTCAGCTTCCGGGTGGCCTCGCCCAACGGCGTCACCGACGCCCTGCACATCGCCAACTCCGCCGGCACCAACTTGTCCGGGGCGGTCAACGTGCCGGACACCGGCGGGTGGCAGGACTGGGCGGCCGCGACGGCGACCGTCACCTTGCCGGCCGGGCAGCAGACGCTGACCGTTGACCAGGACAACGGCGGATGGAACGTCCACGACATGGCCTTCAGCGCGGCCAGCGGGGGTGGCAGCGCGCTGGCCGCGTCCCCGTCCAGCCTGGCGTTCGGCAGTCAGGGGGTGGGGTCGGTCAGCGGTGCGCAGACGGTGACGGTGTCCAATCCGAATGCCTCCGCGGTGTCGGTGTCGCAGCTGGCGGTCAGCGGCCCGTTCGGGCAGACCACTACCTGCGGGGTCTCGATCCCGGCGAACGGGTCGTGCACGGTCAGCATCACCTTCGACCCGGTTGCGGCCGGCCCGGCTACCGGTTCGCTGACGGTGGCCAGCAATGCCACCGGCAGCCCGCTGACCGTGGCCCTGTCCGGCACCGGCGTGGCCTCGACAACGAACCTGGCCCTCAACAAGCCCGTCACCGCCAGCAGCGATTACCAGAACTATGTGCCGTCGAATGTAACCGACGGGAACACCAGCACCTACTGGGAAAGCACCGACGGCGCCGGCTACCCGCAGACGATCACCGTGAACCTGGGCTCGGCGCAGTCCGCCGGCTCGATCACCTTGGACCTGCCGCCGTCATCGTCGTGGAGTACCAGGACCGAGACGCTGTCGGTGCTCGACTCTAGTAACGGCTCCTCGTTTACCCAGGTCGTGGCCTCGGCCGGGTACACGTTCAACCCGTCCACCGGTAACACGGTGACGATCAGCCTGCCATCAGGGACCACCGCCCAGTACGTGCAGCTGAGCTTCACCGCCAACACCGGCTGGTCCGCCGCCCAGCTCTCTGAGTTCCAGATCTTCCCCTGACACCAGCCCGGCTCCTGGCCTCTGATCTGCCACTCCAGGCATGCCAGTGAGTTGCGCGGCCGCCGGCGGTAACCGAAGCGGATGCTAGCGGCCGAGTTCGCCGACATGCTGGCATTCGCGGCGCAGCACACCGGCCTCGCACCAGGCTGAAGCGATGGGACCCGTCGCCGCGCTCGACCGGTTCTGGGAGACCGCGGTCATGCCCTTACCGGGATGGGCAGGGAGATGCGGCTGGTCAGCTCGGTGAGCGCGGCCCGCAGCGCGGCCGGACTGTCGCCACGGTTCGCCGCGGCACACAAGGTCTTGATGCCGACGGCCGTGGCATCGTCCCTGGCTCCGCGGATCGCGAATATCTGCGGGTGGCGGGTCCGGTGCGGAGTCTCCGCGCGGCTGACGAGCTGCTCATCGAGCTTCTCCCCGGGTCGCTGCCCGGTGCAGATGATCTCTGGGACCCGAGAGCCGACCGCCGTTGCATAACGGGATATCAGGTCGGTGATCAGGTACGGCTCGCCCATGTCGAGGATGAACGTCGAGGCGCTGTCGGCGAGTACAGCGGCCTGGATGACCAGGCCTGCGGCCTGCGGGATCGTCATGAAGAACCGGGTCATGCCTGGGTCAGTGACGGTAACGGGCATGCCGTGACGGATCTGGTAGTCAAGAGTCTCGATGAAGCTGCCGCGGCTGCCGTAGACGTTGCCGAACCGTACCGAAGCAGCCCGCATCACCGGTCCGGCATTCTGCAAGACCGCGGCCTCGGCGAGCTGTTTCGTCTGGCCGAGAACGCTCACCGGATCGGCAGCTTTGTCTGTCGAGATGTTGACCAGCCGCTGGACCCGGCTACGGGCGGCGGCGGCGGTGACATTGGCGGTACCGATGACGTTGGTAATGATCGCCTGCGCGGGCGAGCGCTCCAGCAGCGGGAGATGCTTGCGTGCCGCGGCGTGAAAGACCAGCGCCGGACGATGCTCGCGCATCATCTGCTCGATCTGCGCTCTGTTGGTGACATCGACGAGAACCATGCTGGTATCGGTAAGGAGCGCCTGCCCGGTCAGCTCGAGCTGGAGTCGGTACAGCCCGTACTCGTCCTGGTCGGCGCAAATCACAGGATCTGCACCGAGGTAGCTGAGCTGACGCACGATCTCGGCGCCTATGGAGCCGCCGGCTCCGGTAACCAGTACCGGCTGCCGCTCAATCAACTGCCGGGCCTCAGGGCCGTAGATGGGCTTGACATCACTGATGCCGAGGACCGCTGCCGCGGTCGATGCGGCGGACTGGACCAGCTCGGGCACGTTGTCGCAGAGGTCGTATCCATCGTGGTGAAGGCTTAATTTGTCCCCCATCGGGTTCACTCTCCCTGGCTAGATCCGGTCATCGGGCAGTCATCCCCTCAAACGAATGAAAATTCATGGCCCATATCTCCCAAAAGGATACAAACCATTGGCCTACCCCTACGGCCATCAGCCAATACTCCAGGGGCCAGACGGGTTACACGCGAGCGAAGCCTATTTCTCAGCGTATCCCCCTAAGGCCGCTCACGGCAGTAAGCCAATAAAGTGGATGCCGCAATATGGGCATAATCGCCAAACCGCGCCTGCCAATACTGTCCATTTTGGAATTTTAGAACATAAGGGTTTGAATAAGACTACGTAAATATCAGCCTGGCGCTCTTGATCGAGGGCGGCGTTCGAGGGCCGTGGCCACGGTGGCTGGCGTGGCCAGCGCGAATCTGATTCGCTTCTGGTTATGACATCACATGTGGTGCCTGACGTCCCCGCCTGGTTCACCGCCGCCCTGGCCGTGCAGCCGGAACGGCACACGGCCACCGTGGAAGGCACCCCCATCGCCTACCGGGCGTGGGGCGACCCGGCGGACCGCGGCATCGTCCTCGTGCACGGCGGCGCCGCCCACGCCCGGTGGTGGGATCACATCGCGCCGCTGCTGACGAACGGCTGGCGGGTCATCGCCCCGGACCTGTCCGGTCACGGCGACAGCGGCCGCCGCCCCCGCTACGGCCTGGACATCTGGGCCCGCGAGGTGCTCGGCGTCGTCACCGACGCCCGCATCGCCTCACCCGTCGTCATCGGGCACAGCATGGGCGGTTTCGTCACGCTGCGGATGGCCACCCTGTTCGGTTCGCGGATCGCCGGCGCCGTGGCCATCGACTCCCCCGTGCGCGACATTGCTCCGGAAGAGGCAGCGGCCCGCCAGCGGCGTGCTTTCGGACCGCTGCGCGTGTACCCGACCAGGGAAAAGGCCCTGGCCCGGTTCCGGCCCATCCCGGGCCAGCCGGTACTGCCCTACATCGCCGAGCACGTGGCCGAGAACTCAATCCGGCAGGCCGAGGGCGGCTGGACCTGGAAGTTCGACCCGCGCATCTTCGTCAGGGACGAATTCACGCCTACGCTGCTGACCCGTCTGGACTGCCGGGTGGCGTTGTTCCGCGCCGAGTACGGCATCGTGAGCGAGCAGCTGGGCGAGGTCATGTACGACCGGCTCGGCCGGGTCGCCCCGCTGGTGGAGATCCCGGTCGCCGGGCACCACATCATGCTCGACCAGCCCATCGCGCTGGTCTCGGCGCTACGCACCCTGCTCGCCGACTGGGACCATTCCATCCCGCACGAGTAGCCGGCCTACCAAGCTGTCTTCGCAACCCTTAGCATCGGCGCTGTGGGTGCGCCAGTCCCGAGGT
>DASXDG010000108.1:0-12292 GCA_036490795.1 Streptosporangiaceae bacterium | reverse complement strand
AGCGTGCCCGCGCGAAACCATTACGCGGCGGGATCGCCTACCGAGGCGAGCAGGGCGGAGCGCGCCTGCGCCAGCGCCGCGAGCATGGCACCGCGCAGGACCGGCTCGCCGGACACCGCCGTGGGCACGACCCGTGGCTTGGCCAGACAGAGCTGGGCTACCTCCTCGCCGACCCGGCTGGCCAGTGCCGTTCCGCCCGCTCGGCCCACTTCCCCGCCGAGCACGACAAGCGCGGGGTCCAGCACCACGCATACCGTGGCCACGCCCACCGCGACCCGGTGCGCCAGTTCGTCAGTGAACGCCGCGGAACCGGCGACCGCCGCTCGCACCGCTTCGCCGGTGCTCGGATAGCCGCTGTACCCGTGCTCGGCCGCCAGTTCTCGCACCGCCTTGCCGCCGGCCAGGGACTGGAGTCCGACCCCCGCCGGATGCGCGTTCGTGGGAAGCGGCGCCCCGTGCACCGGCAGCCAGCCGATCTCACCGGCCGCACCCGCCACGCCGCGGCGTACCTGCCCGCCGATGACGCTAGCCAGGCCGAGACCGATGCCCAGCCAGAAAAGCGCGAAGTCGTCCACTCCTGCCGCGGCCCCGTCCGCGCGTTCGGCCAGGGCCGCCAGGTTCACGTCGTTCTCGATGACCACTGGCCGGTGCAATACCCCGCGCAGCCCGTCCAGTACGCCCTCATGCCAGGCCGGCAGGTTGACCGCCAGCCGCGGGTCGCCGGTCCTGGGGTCGAGGACACCAGGGCTGCCGATGACGAGCGCGGTCAGCCGCGACAGCTCGACTCCCGCGCTCGCGCACGCCCGGTCGACGGCGCCCCTGACCATCTCGACGGGGTCGGCGCCGCCGTTGGGGTCGACGCTCACCTCCGCGACGCACCGGCCTGTGACATCCGCCACAGCGGCGCTGACCAAGTCCGATTCAACATACAGTCCGGCGACATAGGCGCTGGACGGAACAACCGCGTACAAAGCGGCATTGGGACCGCGCCCGCCGGCTTGCTCGCCAGCAACGATCACCAGCCCGCGGTCCTCAAGCCTGGCCAGTACCTGGGAAACCGTAACCTTGGACACCCTGGTCCGCTCGCTGATCTGCGCCCGGGTGAGCGGTTCTCCCGCGAGCAGCAGGTCAAGCGCGGCCCGGTCGTTGAGTTCCCGTAGCAGGCTCGGCGTGCCGGGGCGCGCTGCGGCGGGGCCGACGGCCGGGTTAGCGGCAGGGCTAACCGATGCCGCGGCAGCAGGCTGAGACGGCAGAGTGTCCATCAGGCGGTCCCTCCCAACACGAACTTCCAACTCGCCCCAAGGAAGGTGATCACCCTAGGTCACGGCCCGGAAGTGGCTTTTGTCTCGATCTTGCAACAGGGTCTATCTTATAGGAAAGTTTCCGGTTAGTTTCTTGTCCACGGCTCCCAAATAAGTTTGATCGCCGAGTTAACCACCCGGAAGGAGTGCCATCAGTGGGACTCAGGAAAACACCAGCGGCGCTGGTCGCGGTGAGCGCCGCTGCGGCGCTCGCGATCGCGGGCTGTAGTTCTAGTAGTAGTTCGCCGGCTGCGGCCAGCTCCACGGCGGGGTCGTCCTCGTCGGCCCCCGCACAGCTGGTCGTCTGGCGGCTGGGCGCCTCGGTGGCGTCCGAAGTTACCTGGATGAACGGCATCATCACTCAGTTCCACAAGGATTACCCGCAGTACGCCAAGACCAATGTCAAGGTGGTCTGGATCCCGTGGACTGACGTCACCTCCGACTGGACGACGGCCGAGGCCGGAGGCAAGAACGCCCCGGACATCACCGAGCTTGGCAACACGGAGACCCCGACCGAGGCCGCGGCGGGCGCGCTGGCCGACATCACCAGCGACGTGAACTCGTGGTCGAACAAGCCCGGCCTGATCGCCGGCGAGCTCGCCAACGACAGTCAGAACAGCAAGTACTACGCCGTTCCGTTCTTCGGCGGCGTCCGCGGCATCTGGTACCGCACTGACCAGTTCAAGGCCGCGGGTATCTCCAGCCCGCCGACCACCTGGGCGCAGCTGGTCAGCGACGCGCAGGCGCTGCAGAAGAAGTACCCGGGCACGTTTGGCATCGGCGCGCCGAGCAACGACACCGACGCAGTGGCCAGCTTCATCTGGGGCGCTGGCGGCCAGATCGCCACCGAGAGCGGCGGCAAGTGGACCGCGGACCTGACCTCGGCGGCGTCCGAGGCCGGCATCAAGTTCTACGTAGACCTCTACTCCAAGTACCACGTCTCCCCGTCCAAGTACGTCGGCGAGACTGAACTGGGCAACGTCGGAGCCACCTCCGGCGGCGTCAACGAGGACTTCTTCCTCGGCAAGGCCGATATGTACATCGACGGCCCGTGGGCCACAGGCAACTTCACCGGCACGATCGCCGACAAGGCCAACCTTGCCTCGTTCCCGATCCCCGGCGAGAACGGCGGAGACTCCGCGCCGGTCTTCGCCGGCGGTTCCGACCTCGGCATCTGGTCGACCACCAAGTACCCGGCGGCGGACTGGGACCTGATCCAGGTCATGGACAACCCGGCGAACTCCACCACGTTCGCGAGCGCGCTCGGTTTCTTCCCGCCGTACACGGCGCAGCTGAGCAACCAGAGCTACAGCACCCCGATCATGTCCGGCTTCGCGAAGGCCGCCGCCAACACCCAGATCTCCCCGCTGAACGCGAAGAACTGGTCGACGGCGGACTCCACCGACTACGTCATCCCGGACCTGGTTAAGGCGCTGATGCAAGGCGCCCCCTTCCAGTCCACTGTCACCAAGTACAACACGATGCTCACGAACGTCCTCAACACTGGTCAAGAGAGCTAACCGGACTACTCTCCCATGGTGAGAACGATCACTGGCCGGCCGGGGAACACTAATTCCCCGGCCGGCCACCACGAGCCACCCGCGGCCAGCCTCAAGCTCCGTGTCGCGCTCTTCATCCGTCGCCACCATCTAGCCCCGTACTTCATGCTGGTGCCGTCGATCATCGCGGTCGGCATCATGGTGGTCTATCCCGCGGTCCAGATCCTGGCCCACTCGTTCCAGAATTACGGGCTCCTGCAGGTCGTCGGCCGCCAGCCGATCACGTGGGTGGGGTTCAGCAACTACTCGCTGATCCTGCACGACCCTGAGTTCTGGTCCTCGCTGCGGATCAGCCTGATCTTCGCCGCGGTGGTCGTGCCGCTGACGCTGATCACCGGCACGCTCGTCGGCCTGCTGCTCAACCGCCTCGGCCGCAAGATGTCCGCGTTCGTGTCGGGCGCCGCGATGCTCGCCTGGGCCACCCCGGCGGTGACCGCGTCGGTGATTTTCTACTGGCTGGCCAACCCTGACGGTGGTGTCGTCGACTGGACGCTGGCGAACATGCCGCACTGGCTGGGCGGCGGCGCGCACTGGGCCGGCTACAGCTGGACGAACTCCACCCTGCCCGCCTACACGCTGCTGACCGTGCTGCTGATCTGGCAGAGCTTCCCGTTCATCGCGGTCAGCGTGCTCGCCGGGCTGAAAACCGTCCCGGCCGAACTGCACGAGTCCGCCCGGGTGGACGGCGCGAACTCCTGGCGCATCTTCTGGCGGATCACCTTCCCGCTGCTCAAACCGATTTACCTGGTACTGCTGCTGCTCTCGATCATCTGGGACTTCGGCGCGTTCACCCAGGTGTACATCCTCATCGGACCCGGCAACACAGACGAGTACAACCTCGGCATGTACGAGTATCAGCGAGCGTTCACGACGCCACCCAGCTTCAGCATCGCATCCGCCGCCGCGTTCGTGCTCACCCTGGTCCTGCTCATCATCACCGTCGGCTATGTCCGGTCTTCGGTCAGACAGGGGGCGATCAAGTGACGCAACTAGCGATACCCAGGCGGGCTGGCTCACGCAAACGCCCTGTTACCAGACGGGCCCGCAAGGCCGGACTCAACCTGCTCGGCATACTGGTCGCACTGGTCACCCTGTTCCCGATCTTCTACATGGTGTCGACGTCGCTCAAGCCGTCCTCGGAGATCGAGACGCTGACCCCGCACCTGCTGCCGAGCCACCCGACGCTGGCGAACTACCGCGCGGTGATCAACGGCCAGGCGGCAGGCATTCCGTACCTGTCGTTCCTGAAGAACAGCCTGTTCGTGACCCTCGTCGCGGTCGTGCTGTCATCGCTGATCGCGATGCTGGCGGCCATCGCCGTGGCACGCTTCCGGTTCCGGTTCCGCTCCACCTACCTGATCATGCTGCTGATCGTGCAGATGCTGCCGCAGCAGGCGCTGGTCATCGCGCTGTTCCTCGACTACCGCTCGTGGAACCTGCTGGACAGCCTGATCGGCCTGATCTTCGTCTACACGGCGTTCGCGCTGCCGGTCACGATCTGGATGCTGCGTAACTTCGTCGCCGCCGTGCCGAGAGAGATGGAAGAGGCGGCCGCGATCGACGGCGCCGGCCCGTTCAAGGTGTTCTGGAAGGTGCTGATGCCGCTTGTCGCTCCAGGCCTGGTCGCGACCAGCGTGTTCGCTTTCATCTTCGCCTACAACGAGTTCGTGTTCGCGTTGACGTTCCTGTCCACCGACGAGGCCAAGTTCACGCTGCCGCTGTCCGTCCAGTACCTCTATTCGAGAAACGGGGCTGACTGGGGCGCGATCATGGCGTCGTCCACGCTGTTCACGATCCCGGTCATGGTGTTCTTCCTGCTGGTGCGCGGCCGGATGGCGAACGGCCTGGTCACCGGGGCGGTGAAGGGATGACGGACGAGTCGCTGCTGCGGCTGGCGGACGCCGTCCTGCTCCCGCCGTTCCCCGGCACCACAGCACCACGCTGGATCCTGGACGCTCTTGGCCGGGGCCTTGGTGGTGTCACCCTTTTCGGCAATAACGTCCTTGGTGATACGGCCCGGCTCACCGCCTCTTTGCGGTCGGCTGGCGGTGCCGAGCCGGTGATCGCCATCGACGAGGAAGGCGGCGACGTCACCAGGATCGCGTACGAGCACGGCAGCCCGTATCCGGGCAACGCCGCGCTCGGCGCTGTGGACGACGTCGCGCTGACCAGGGAGGTGCACCGGGCGATCGGGGCCGATCTCGCCGAACTCGGCTTCAACCTGGACTTGGCGCCGTGCGCCGACGTGCTCGGCACCAAGGACAGTCCGGCCATCGGCACCCGCTCGTTCGGCTCGGATACGGATCTGGTCGCGCGGCACACCGCGGCGGCCGTGACCGGCCTGCAGGCGGCGGGGGTGGCCGCGTGCGCCAAGCACTTCCCCGGCCACGGCAGGACGAGCACGGATTCGCACCACGCGCTCGCCACTATCGAGGGCTCGCTGGAGGATCTGCGGCGCAGGGACCTGCCCCCTTTCGCGGCGGCGATCAAATCGGGGGCCGCCGCCGTCATGCCCAGCCACCTCCGCGTGCCCGAACTAACCGGGGATCTGGCGGCGTCCGTCTCGGCTGCCGCGATCACCGGCCTGCTCCGCGGCGAGATGGGCTTCGAGGGCGTGGTGATCTCGGACGCGCTTGAAATGAATGCGCTGCGGGACGCGTACGGCATCCCCGGTGCCGGGGTCCGCGCGGTGGCGGCAGGCACGGATCTGCTCTGCTTCGGCCGCGACACCGATGAGGAGATGTACCTCGCGGTGCGGGCGGCCCTGGTCGACGCCGTGCGATCGGGTGAGCTGCCCGCCTCGCGGCTGGAGGAGTCGGTGGAGCGGGTCGCGGCACTGCGTGCCCGGCTAGGGGCCGGCCGCCGGGGACCGGCGCCTGCCCATCCGGACGGGATCGGGCTGACCGCCGCGCGGCGCGCGCTCCGGGCGTCAGGCCCGCGGTCCGTGCTGGACCACCCGCTGATCATCGAGGTCGAGCCGAGGGAGAACATGGCGGCCGGCGACTTCGGCTGGGGCCTGAGCCCCTGGGCACCGCCGGCCAGCGTCCGGCGGGTCAGTAACTCGGCGCTCCCGGCCTCGACCTCCCCGGGGGGCGCCGCGCCCGCCGAGGCGCTCGACGTGGCGGGGATTCTCGCCGCCGCCGATGGCCGCTCGCTCGTGGTGGCGGTCCGTGACGCGCACGTGGACGAGCGCGTCCGCGCGCTGATCACCGGGCTGCTTGCCGCCCGCCCCGACACGGTGCTGGTGGAGATGGGCCTGCCGCACTGGTCGCCGCCGGACGGCACCTCATACCTGGCCACGTTCGGCGCGTCCCGCGCCAGCGCCCAGGCCGCGGCCGAACTGCTCGGCCTGGCCAGGTAGCGGGTCACCGATGAGCCGGGGGCGGCTCTCAATCCTCACTCCCAGGGGAGGGCCGCCCCCTTGCTCATGTCCCGCGGGAAGGCAAATCGTACTACTTCCCCAGCCGGTCCAGCAGGTTCGTGTCCCACGCCAGGACGGTGTAACCGGCCACGTGGTACACCTGCCGGGGTGAGCCGAACGCACGGTCCGCGGACCGCTGTGCCGCGGCGGAGCCGCCGCCCTGCATGACGTAGAACGTGGCACGCCTCGTGGCGGGGTCGTAGTCCGAGGCCTTGGTCTCCCAGCCGCACGGGACGAAGGCGCCGCCCTTGCCGCCCCAGGCGCAGTTGACCGTGACGCGGCCGCCGCTGTCGACGGTGACGATGTTGGACTGCCAGTAGCCACCGAGCCCGCCGGTCATGCCGCGAGCCTCGAGCCAGCTTGCCAGGGTCTGGGCCTGCGCCAGGTAGGGCGGCTGCGCCGCGGCGTAGCCGAGCGCCGCCAGGTACACGGCGCCGGTCACGCTCAGCGCCGGGATCAGCGCGGCGGCCCAGGCGCGCGGCGGCGCCGCCAGCGGCGGTCCCAGTACCCGGCCCGCCAGCGCCGCGCCGAGCGGCAGAACCGCGACCATCTCGCGCACGTCGCCGGCATGCTGCCCGTGTCCGGTCAGCATGTACGCGGCCAGGCTGATCACGATTCCCGCGGCGAGTCCGCCGGCGACCAGGTCCCCGCCGCGGACGAACTGCCACGCCCCCGCGCCGAGGGCAACGACCGCCAGGCTCAGGCCGACCAGGTGCACGACGGCGAATGCCGTCGGCGCACCCGCGGGCGCGTTGGCCACATCGGCGCCGAACAGCTTCAGCAGGTCCGCTCCGGTCACCACCACGGCACGGCCAAGCTGGCGGAGCGCGATGACGTTCGCGGCGATCCCCTGCCGCTGGTAGCCGCCCAGTTGCCGTACCGCCCACTGGAACAGCAGGCCCACCCCTAGAGCCGCGGCCGAGGCGATGCCGAGGGACAGCTCATACCAGCGCGGCTCGGCGCGTTTGCGCGGCACGCGGACGGCACACGCCGCGAACAGCGGCACGATCCCGGTCAGCAGCACGATCGAGTCGGCTGTGTAGCTGAACCCGAGGATGACGCACACGGCGGCGGGCCCGATCCAGTAGCGCCCCGGGTGCCGGCAACGGTCGGCGATCAGCCATGTCAGCAGCACAGGCACCGCGCTGCCGGTGTGGTCCGGCGCCCCGAGCAGGTTCGTCACCGGAATGTAGCCGAGTTCGGGCGCGACCATGATGCCGGCCGCCAGCAGCGCCCGGGTGAGCCCCTCGCGCCCCCTGGTCTCCCCTATCGCCACTCCCGCCGCGAGCAAGACCAGCACGGTGTACGTCATCGCCGGCGCGACGTACAGCACCCACGGCCCCAGCCCGGACACCGCCTCGATCAGCGCGTATTGCGGTATCTCGGTGGTGTAGAACGACACGTCGGACAGCTGCCAGCCGTGCAGCAGCCAGTTTCCGTGCAGCATGTCCCACGCCTGGACGGCGATCGAGGCGCCATCCGAGGTTGCCTGCTGCGTCAGGGACTGGCGCCAGTAGCAGGTGAACAAGATCGCGGTGACGAGCACCGCCGCGACGACGTGCCAGGCACGACGCTTCATTGACCACCGCATGCGTCGCGGGCGAGCTGCCCGGACGCGCCGAGCAGGTGGGCGCCGAGCGCGGGGCAGGCGGGGCCGAGCTCGGTCAGCAGGTTCTTGTTCCAGGTCAGGATCAGGTAGCGAGAGTAGGCGTACTGGTGCGCCGGTGCGCCGAACGCCGCGACCACCTGCTGTCTGGTCATCGGGTCGAGCGCCGCCGGGTGGGCGAGCACGACGACAAAGCTGGCGTCCTGCTGCTTGGCGTCGTACCAGGAAATGTCGTACTCGTAAGGCCCGGGGATCAGGCGAGCGTCCGGCGCCAGGACGATGGGCCGCACCTTGATGTTGTTGCCGCCGGCCATCGTCGTCGCGTTCGCCAGCCCGTAACCGGCCAGGCCGTCGTGCAGGCCGTGGCCGCCGAGCCATCCCGCGAGATCCTGGCCGACTCCCGGGACCGGCGGCCGGGCCGCTCCGTAGCCGGCCGCGGCCAGGTACCCGGCGAGAACCACCGCGAGCAGCGGGCTGAGAACCCGCGAGATCGCCTGGCCCCGCCGCTTGAGCGGGCTCACCAGGCCCGGTCCGACCATCCGGCCAGCGAGCACCGCTCCGGCCGGAAGAACGCCGGCGATCTCCCGCGCGCTCCAGTAGCCGACCGTCCGCACGCTGACCAGGTAGGCGATCACGTTGACGCAGATCGCGACCGCGAGCACCTCGGCGATCATGTCCTGGCCCTTGAACAACCGCCGCAGGGCCAGCACGAGGCCCGCTACCGCCAGGGCGAGGCCGGCCAGGTGCAGCAGCGCGAACAGCAGCGGGATTCCGTGCGGGCCGCCCTGGAAGCTGGCGCCGTACAAGCCGAGCACGCCATCGGCGGCCACCCGGAATCGGTCCGGGAGCGTACCCAAAGTGCCCAGCTGGTTGCTCACCGGCAGCACCGAGTAACCGCCCAGGGCGTGGATGACATGCACCGCCAGGTCCGTCACGAGATAAGACGCGATCGCCGCCACGGCCAGCGCGAGCTCGAACCAGGCCGCCCGCAGCCGGGCCTGCCAGGTCACCCCCGCGCCGCGCCAGCCTAGCCCCGCGCCGCGCCAGGCAAGCAGGATCCGCACGGCGCAGACGACGACAAGCGGGATAACCCCAACCAACAGCACGATCTGGTCGGCGACGCCGATCCAGGCCAGCAGCACCCCGACCGCGACCGGCGTGTACCACCGTCTCGGCGCCCGGTCCAGCACCAGCCAGGTGAGCAGCATCGGCACCTGGGTACCCATGTGGTCGGGCTGGAAGAGCACGATGAACACACCCGCACCGGGCTGGGGGGCGATCAGGATCCCGGCCGCGATGAGCATGCGGACGGCGGCTTCGCGGCCGGTGGCCCGCCCCTTGGCCAGCAGCGCGGCGAGCGGCACCATCAGCGCGTAGGTCAGGGCGGCGGCGGCGTGCAGCACGTCCGCGTTCAGCCCCTTGACGGCCTCGACCAGCATCCATTCGGGCAGTTCCGTCGTGTAGAACGAGACGTCGGTGACGGTCCAGCCGCGCAGCAGCAGGTTGCCGTGCAGCATGTCCCACGCCTGCAGCGCGTTCGACGCCCCGTCGGACTCGACCTGCTGGTTCCTGGACAGGTGCCAGTACGCGAGGAACAGGACCACGACGGTCACGATGAACCCGAGGATCCCCCACGCCCTGCTGATCCGGCCCGGTGCCGTGGCCGTGCCTGGCGTCGCGGTGACCGTCACCTCGGCAGCCGCTTCCCGCGGACCTGCGTCAGGCACTGTCTGACTCCCTGCCGGTGGTGATCTGTCCAGATTGAAAGCTAGCGTATAGGCAGCGCAGCTTGGGGCTGGTTGGCCCCGCTTAGCGGGAACCCCCGGTATCCTTGCCCGGTGACGCCCAGGGCTGCTCAGGTTTACCCGGCCGGAGCGCAAGAGGCTGCGCCCGGTCCTGACCGTCATTTCCCAGCGTGGGCACTGGGCGCAGCGATCGCGCTGGCGATCGTGGTCTTGTTCGTGGCTTACTGGCGGTTGTCGTGGTCGGTGCCGGCGAACTCGGACAGCGCGTCGGCCGTGCTGCAAGCACAGGACCTGCTGCACGGAAACTGGCTGCTGCACGGCTGGTACGTGTCAGACGTGTCGTTCTACACCACGGAACTGCCCCAGTACGCGCTGCTCGGGGCCATGTTCGGGTTCGGTGCCGGGCTCGTCCACATTGCCGCCGCGATGACGTACACGCTCATCGTGGTACTGGTGGCCCTGGTCGCCAAGGGCCGCGGCCGCGGCCGGGAAGGCCTGATCCGTGCCCTGATAGCGGGCGCGATCGTGGCCGCGCCGCAGACCAGCGCCGCCCTGATCCTGCTGCTCGGGCCCGATCACACCGGCTCCGTGATCCCGGCGCTGCTGGCGTACCTGCTGATCGACCGGGCACCGCCGCGGTGGTGGGTCCCCACGCTGGCGGGCTTGATACTGGCGGTCGGCATGACCGCCGATCCGGTGGTGGCCCTGACCGCGTGCGCACCGCTAGCGGTCGCCGCGGTGCTCCGCGCCTTGCGCCCAGGACATGCGTCCCGGTGGTACGAGCTGTCCGTGGGCCTCGCGGCCGCCGTGGCCGGGCTGGTGGGATGGCTCATCCCAGGGCTTGTCCAGTCCATGAGCGGTTTTCATGTGTATCACCCCAACAACCGCACGGTGCCGCTGTCCTACCTCCCGCACGGACTCTGGCACACCTTCCAGGCGGTACTGGAGTTCCTCGGCGCCAACCCGTTCAGCAGCAGCACCTTCGGCAGCAGTCATGGCCTGGAACTGGTGATCATCTGGGTGCACCTGGCCGGGCTCGTGCTGGGCGTGATCGGCCTCGGCCTCGCGCTCTGGCGCTACCTTCACGCCGACACCCTGATCGTGCCGGCGATGGCGACGGCCATCCTCATCCAGTTCGCGGGGTTCCTGCACAGCATCCACGCGACGAACCTGGAGAGCATCAGGGAGATCAGCGCCGTAGGCCCGCTCGGGGCCGTGCTGGCGGCCAGGGCGGTGGCGCCCTGGCTGGACCGGCGGCTAGCGGAATGGCGGCCATCCGGGCGCCGGGTGTCGCTGGCCCCTGTGCTCGGTGTCGCGGTGCTCGGCATCGTCGTCCTCGGCTATGGCGCCGGCTTCGTCTACGACGCCGCGCAGCGCGCCGTGCCGTCGGGGAACCAGGAGCTGACCGACTTCCTCCAGGCGCACCATCTGACCGATGGGCTGGCCAGCTACTGGGAGGCGGGCAGCGTCACGATGGACAGCGGGGGCCAGGTCCTGGTCAGCGGCGTGACCGGAGGAAGTCGCTGGGCTCGTCCCTACTACTGGGAGACTCAGCGATCGCAGTATGACCCGGCGGACCACTACGCCACGTTCATCGTGACCGGCGGCCCGAAGACAGATGTGCCCATACCGGGCCTTGAACACGGCGCCATCGCCACTTTCGGCCGCCCAGCACGGGTTTACCAGTTGGATTCGTTCACGATCCTGGTCTACGACAAGAACCTTCTCCGGCACTTCCGCTAGCCGCGATTCCAGGCTGAATCGTGGTCCGCGCAACCCTCAATGCCAGAAAACCAGTCGGGACACTGCATAATGGCGGACATGCGACTGTCAGCCAGGGCCGACTACGCGCTGCGGGCCGCGATTGAACTGGCCGCCGCCAGCGACGGCCATGTCACCGCCGACCAGCTAGCGCGCGCCCAGCAGATCCCGGGCAAGTTCCTTGAGACGATCTTGACTCAGCTCCGCCGGGATGGGCTTGTCCGCAGCCAGCGGGGGCCAGAGGGAGGCTTCTGGCTGGCCAGGCCCGCCGATGAGATCGCCCTCGCCGACATCATCAGGGCCATCGACGGCCAGCTCCTCGGCGTTCGGGGCGAGCGGCCAGAGAACGTGACATATCCGGGCGTTGCGGAACCGCTGCAGCAGGTGTGGATAGCCCTGCGGGCCAACGAGCGGGCAATCCTGGAACTGGTCACGCTCGCCGACATCGTGTCGGGAAACCTGCCAGAGGCGGTCCGCCACCTCACCGAGAACCCCAGCGCCTGGGTCTAGCCCAGCCAGCCCCTCCCCGTCGGCCGCAATCGACCCAATGGCCACCCCCGCACCACCCGGCCCCCTGGCGCCTAACAGCCCCCGCCGTAAACGCCCCGCGCCAGCCTCGGATACCGCAGCCTCGCCGCCTCCGGTACCGCCGCCTCGCCGCCGCGCGTCCCCTATCGCACCAGTGGCCACACTCGCACCAGCGGCAGCACCGGTAACGATGCCCTCCGCCGCACACCGCGATTAGCGCGGTATATGTGTCCAGCACGTTAAAAAACCATGCTCACAGCAGGTATTTCCTCCGTGAAAAGCAAAATTACCGTGTTAATCGCCAGCCAGGCCCAAAACCAGACCCCGAGCGAGAGCCAGGCGCCGAGCGCTCCGATCCGGGCAAAAACGCC
>DASXDG010000107.1:0-11942 GCA_036490795.1 Streptosporangiaceae bacterium | reverse complement strand
GCAGGACGCGCGCCGGGGCGGCGTGGCCAGGGAAATACTCGCCGAACTCGAACGGACCGCGGCCGCCGCCGGGTACCACCGGATGATCCTGGAGACCGGAAGCAACCAGCCGGAGGCGGTGGCCCTGTACCGGTCGGCCGGCTACGCGGACATCCCCGCCTTCGGCTACTACGCGCGCGCCCCGCTCAGCATCCACCTGGCCAAGTCCATCTTCGAAGCAGGGCCCGCCGCCTGATCGGGCCCGTGCGCCTTCAAGGCCCGTGCGCCTTCAAGGCCGACGGCCCTCAAGGCCGGCGGGCCTCACGGCCGGCGGGCCTCAAGGCCGGCGGGCCTCAAGGCCCAAGGGGGCCCGCCCGGCCCCAAGGGGGCCCGCGCGCCGCGAGCCCCCTTGGGTGGGGGCCCGCGCGCCGCGAGCATCCTTCGCGGATGGCGGTTGTGGCGCCGCAGTCTCCTTGGAGCCGCGGCGCGCCAGGTCGCTAGTGGTCGCGGCCGGCGTTGGCCTCCTTGACGGCGGCCGAGGTGCGCTCGTCACCGCGCGCGGCCAGGCCCGCGATCACGCCGTCGACGTCGGCGAGCGGGCGGTTCTGGCTCAGCTTGGCCTTGGCCTGGATGCGGGTGATCCGCAGTTCCACGCCGACGATCGCACGCAACTGGCCCTCGATGAACGGGCGGGGCGCGTCGTCCACGGACCAGACGGGCTCGCCCTTCATGCCCTCGTGCTTGGCGGTCAGCGCGCGGACCAGGTCCTCGACCCAGGCGGCGTCGTCGTGCACGACCAGTTCGCCGTAGACGTGCGCGGTGACGTAGTTCCAGGTGGGCACCACCCGGCCGTGCTCCCGCTTGGATTCGTACCAGCCAGGGGACACGTAGGCGTCCGGCCCGCGCACGATCGCCAGCGACTCCCCGGTGGCGGCCTTGCGCCACTGGTCGTTGTTGCGGGCCACGTGCCCGTAAAGCGCTCGTTCGGCTGGCATGTAGATGAACGGCAGCATGGTCGCCAGCAGCCCGTCCTCGGTCACCGTCACCAGGTCGGCGGCGCCGTGGTTGACGAGCAGATCGGTGACCTCTTCCGCCGAAGCGGCGAAATGCGCGGGAATGTACATGATTGAACCCTATATCCGGAACGACCTGGTCAGACTCGTCCAGACGGCGTCATAGCCGGGCTGCCGGTGGGCGGCGTCCATCGCCTGCCGGGTCGGGTTCATTACCCACCGGCTCTCGAACATGAAGGCGAGCGTGTCGTCGATCTTCTGCGGGGCCAGCGGAGCGGTGGACGCCTTGGCGTACGTCTCCGCGTCCGGGCCGTGCGAGGTGTACATGTTGTGCAGGCTGGCGCCGCCCGGCTCGAAACCCTCCGCCTTCGCGTCGTAGACGCCATGCACCAGGCCCATGTACTCGGACATGATGTTGCGGTGGTACCAGGGCGGGCGGAACGTGTCCTCGCCGACCAGCCAGCGCGGCGGGAAGATCACGAAGTCCACGTTGGCCAGGCCGGGCAGTTCGCTCGGCGAGGTCAGCACCGTGAAGATCGACGGGTCCGGGTGGTCGAAGCTGATCGTGCCGATCACCATGAAGTTCGCGGTGTCGTACTTGTACGGGACGTAGCTGCCGTGCCAGGCCACCACGTCCAGCGGCGAGTGGTCGTAGCCGGCGGCCCACAGGTTGCCGCCGAACTTCTGCACCAGCTGGACGTCGCGGGAAGCGTCCTCGTAGGCGGCGACGGGCGTGCGGAAGTCCCGCTCGTTGGCCAGGCCGTTCGAGCCGATCGGCCCGCGTTCTGGCAGCGTGAACGGGGCGCCGAAGTTCTCGCACAGGTAGCCGCGCACCGGGCCGGCCGGCAGCTCCACCCGGAACCGGATGCCACGCGGCACCACGGCGATCTCCCCCGGAGCCGCCTCGATCACGCCCAGTTCGGTGTGCAGCGCGACCGGATTCAGCTCGGGCACGAACAGCAGCTCACCGTCGGCGTCCACGAAATACCTGTCGCTCATCGGCACGCTGGCGGCGTACTGGTGCACGGCCATCCCGGCCCGGGTGGCGATGTCGCCGTTGCCGGCCACCGTGTACAGGCCGTCCACGAAGTCGACGGCACCGGACGGCATCGGCAGGGCACTCCAGCGCAACCGGTTCGGGTCGGGCTCGACCTCGGTGAACGGGCTGCCGCGCAGGGCGCCGTTGCCGATCCGGGAGAACCGGGGGTGCGCGGCCGACGGCAGGATCCGGTACACCCAGGTCCGCCGGTTGACGCCCCTGGGCTGGGTGAAAGCGGCCCCGCTGAGCTGCTCGGCGTACAGGCCGAGCGGCGCCCGCTGCGGCGAGTTCCGGCCGTGCGGCAGCGCGCCGGGGACCGCTTCGCTGGCGAACTCATTACCGAATCCCGACTGGTATTCGACGTCACCCATGACAGCCTCCTCTAAGCGCCCGTCCCTCCCATGTAATCACCCGTACCCAGCGAGACCGGGACGAGCACCACTGCTCGTTATGAGCAGCTGGCTTTTTGACCGGCATTAACGAAGGCGATTCGCTGGAACTGGCCTTGGCGACGATCGCCAGCAGCCGCTCGCCGAGCAGGTAACCGCGGTCGTTGTCCTCGTAGGCCCAGCCCGCCCGGACCAGGCTGCGCAGGATCCGGTGCACGGTAGAGGTGGCCAGGCCGGTCTCGCGAGCGATCCGGCTGACCTTGCTCTCCGTGGCGAGCGCCTCCACGACCGCGACGAGTTTCTCGATGGCGTTCGGCCCCACTTTGGCTGAGCCAGTCATCAGACGCCTAGGTACGTCATGCACGTTCCGCCCTAACCGATCACATTGCGGCAAACCGGGATCCTACGTAGTGTGCCACGCGAGTACGTATGAGACAGGAGAAACCTGTGTCCGGACTGGCACTGACCGCGATAGCGGACGCCTCGGAGGTGACGCGGTGACCGTTGTTCTTTGCGCCGGGGAGGCGCTGATCACGCTGTCGGCGGCGGACGGCCTGCCGCTGGACAGCACGCAGGCGCTGCGGATCTCCCCCGGCGGCGCCGAGTTCAACGTGGCCGTGCACCTGGCCAGGCTGGGGATGAGCGTGCGTTTCGCCGGGCTGGTGGGCGCCGACCCGTGGGGCCGCAGGCTGCTGGCCACCCTCGCCGCCGAGGGCGTGGACACGTCGGCGGTGCGGACCGAGCACAGCCGCCGCACCGGCTGCTACCTGAAGGAACCCGGGTCCGTGTACTACTACCGGGCTGGCTCAGCGGGCAGCGCGCTGGCCCGGCTGCCCGACGGCGCGCACGACGGTGTCACCCACGTCCACCTGACCGGCATCACCCCGGCCCTGTCCCCCGCCTGCGCGGAATTCACCGCCACCGAACTGGCGGCGGCCGGCCCGGCGGGCAGGACCACGTCGTTCGACATCAACTACCGGCCGGCGTTGTGGAGTCCAGCCGAAGCCGGTCCGGTGCTGCTCAATCTGGCCGCGATGGCCAGGTACGTGTTCGTGGGGCTGGATGAGGCGCGGCTCGTGTGGGGTTGCCAGAGCGCGGAGGAGATCCGCGCGCTGATCCCGGCACCCGCCGAACTGATCGTGAAGGACGGGCCGCGCGCGGCGATCGCGTTCTCTTCCGGCGGCGAGGGCATCGGCGTCCTGCCTGGCCCGGTGGAGATCGTCGACGTGGTCGGCGCCGGCGACGCGTTCGCGGCGGGCTATCTGGCCGGCCGGCTTTCCGGCTCCGGTTCCGGTTCCGGTGACGTGGCCGCGGCGCTGCGCGCGGGGCACGCGCTCGCGGCGGCGGTGATCGGCAGTCCGTCCGATCACGGCGAGCGGGCCATTATCGAGGTGATCATGGAGGCAGAGGATGCGTGACCAACTGCGGGCGCTTGACGAACGGCTGTCCCGGGCGAAGGTCCTGCCCGTGCTCAGGGCACCCTCGGTCCGTGCGGCCCTCGCCCAGGTGCGGCTCTGCGCCGAGGCGGGCCTGGACGTCATCGAACTGACCACGAGCACACCGGACTGGCCGGCCGCCCTGGCGGAGGCGCGCGCCAACCACCCCGAACGGCTGATCGGCGTCGGCACGGTGCTGACCAAGGCGGACGCCGAGCGCGCGATAGACCACGGTGCCGGGTTCCTGGTCAGCCCGTGCCCCGCGGCTCCGGTGCGGCGCGTCGCCAAGCAGCGGGGCACCGAGTTCCTCGAGGGCGGCATGACGGTCCGCGAAGTACTGTCCGCGTCGAACCGCGGCATCGCCAAGCTCTTCCCCGCGCACGTGGGCGGCCCGCAGTTTCTCCGCTCGGTGCTCGCGCTCAGGCCCGGTGCGCGCATCGTCCCGACCGGCGGCATCTCCCTGGCCGACGTCCCCGAGTGGCTGCGCGCGGGCGCCGTCGCCGTCGGCATCGGCGGCGGCCTGCTCAGCGAACCAGACCTGAGGGCCGCGATCAGCGACATCCAGCAGGACAGCTTGACCGAGCCCTAGGGGCTGAGCGGGCCCTAGGGGCTGAGCGGGCCGGAGAAGGCGGAGGAGTCGCTGGCACAGCCCGCCGCGGCGGTGATGCCGTTGTTCTGCTGGGCCAGGTTGGCGACCGCGGACGACATGCCCGAGCCCGGCGACGCGGAACCCGTGGCCGTGCCCGACGCGGACGGGGACGCCGGCGCGGACGGGGACGCCGACGGCGCGGCGGTCGCGGTGGCGCGCGGGGTCAGGCCCGCGTAGTCCGATCCGAGGATCAGCTGCACCGTGCCCGGGACCAGGCTGGCATCCTGCTGGACGGTGACACCGGTGAGCTCGGCCTTGAGCGTGTTCACGGCCGGCACGTCCGCGGTGGCCGCGTATTCGATGACCGAGTTCGTGTAGCTGAAGGTCGCCGCGTCGGACGTCCCGGTTACGTCGAACCCGCGGTCGCTCAGCGCGGTCGCGGCCTGGCCGGCGACGCCCTGTGCGCCCGAGCCATTCAGCACATCGACCTTGACCTTGGACGGGCTGGTAGTGAGCACCTGCGCGCCGGCGGTGGGCGTCGTGGTCGGGACGGGAGCGGTCTTCGGCACGGTCACGTCGTGCGCGATGGCGGAGAACACCTCCGAGGCCTGCGGCTCCGCGAGCTGAACCCGGCCGGGATCGGCCGGGAAAGGTTCGTTCGGTGCGGTGATGAACTGCACGTTCTGGCTGTTCAGGCTGCGCAGGCTCTCGCCGATGTCGAACAGGTCCGACGGTGACATGGCGTTGTCCGTGGTCATCTGGGACGCGGCGTCCGTGATCACCTTGAGCAGCTTGAGCGGGCTATCCAGCAGGCGGCTGCCCAGCACGGCCTTGACCAGCTGCGCCGACATGAACTGGTCGCGCTGGATCCGCTCCAGGTCCGAACCAGTGCCGATGTCCTCCCTGGTCCGCCAGAAGGCGAGTGCCTGGACGCCGGTGATGTGATCCTTCCCCGATGCCAGGTCGAGCCCGGACATCGAGTCGTTCACCTTGAACGGCACGCAGACGTTGACCCCGCCCAGATCGTTGATCACGTTGACGAAGCCGAGCATGCCGATGCCGATGAAGTGGCTGATGTAAATCCCGGTCTGCTGCTCGACGGTCTTGAACAAGCAGGACGGGCCGCCCGCGGCGAGCAGCGAGTTGATCTGCACGTACTGGCCGGGGTCGGCCTGCTGGCCGGGATAGGAGGTTCCGGCGGCGCACTGGTACATCGGCACCATCGTGTCGCGCGGGATGGACAGCACGGTGACCAGATGCCGGCCGGGTGACATGTGGATCAGCATGATCGTGTCGGTGTTGTCGGTCTGGTCGTCGCCGGTGTGCAGCAGGTACTGCTGGTGCGCGCTCAGCCCGGCCCGGCTATCGGAGCCGTAGACGAGGATGTTCTCCGAGGTGGTGCTGTACTGCGGCGGGCGCTTGCCCAGATCGGTCAGCGGCACCTTCTTGATGCTGTCGTAGACCTGCCGGTACTTGGCGTAGACACCGAGAGTGCCCCCGGCGACGACGATGACAACGGCCAGCGAGGTCCAGCGCAGCCAGTGCCGCTTCCCGCGCCGTGATGCCGCCCCCGGTTCTGAACCTGGGTCCGCGCCCGCTTGTCTTCGCCGCCTTAGCCGCACCGCTCGCCTCCCCTCCCGCCTGATCCGGTCTCGCCCCGCCTAGTCCCCTGGGCACAACGGACAGGTCTATGCCACTAGTTCCCAAAATGTTACCTACTATCCGGAGTGCCGGGCACTATCCGTAATGGGCTAGTAAGCAGGTCAGGCGGCCTGCCGGCGGGGTTTTCAGGGGGCCGCCGGCGTTTTCAGTCAGCCGGCGGGGCGCTTTCAGCAGGCGGACGGGCGTTTTCAGTCGGCCGGAGGGGCGCTTTCAGTCGGCCGGCGGGGCGCTGAGGCGGCGCAGAGCGGCGCGGACCAGCGCGGGATCGGTGGTGGTCCAGAAGGGCGGCAGTGACTTACGGATGAAGTCCCCGTAACGCGCTGTGACTAGTCGCGGGTCGAGAACGGCGACCACGCCCCGGTCGGTCATCGTGCGCAGCAGCCGCCCGGCGCCTTGTGCCAGCAGCAGCGACGCTTGCGCGGCCGCGACGGTCATGAACCCGTTGCCGCCGCTGGCCGCCACCGCGCGCTGGCGTGCCGAGCTGAGCGGATCGTCGGGGCGCGGGAACGGGATCCGGTCGATGATCACCAGTTGCAGCGAACTGCCCGGCACATCGACGCCCTGCCACAGCGAGAGGGTGCCGAACAAGCAGGTTTGCTCATCCGCCGCGAACTGCTTGACCAGCTGGGCGGTCACATCGTCGCCCTGGCACAGCAGCGGGAAGCCGATCCGGTCGCGCAGCGCGTCGGCGGCCTGGACGGCGGCCCGCATCGAGGAGAACAGCCCGAGCGTGCGCCCGCCCGCCGCGTCGATCAGTTCGGCCATCTCGTCCAGATAGGCCGCCGCCAGGCCGTCCCGGCCCGGGGTGGGCAGGTGCCTGGCCACGTACAGGATGCCGCTGCGCGGGTGATCGAACGGCGAGCCGACGTCGATGCCGCTCCACGGCACGTCTTTCCCGGCATCCGGTTTCCCGGCATCTGGTTTCCCGGCATCTGGGCCGGCCGGCAGACCCCACTGGATCGCCAGCGGCGTGAACGAGCCGCCGAGCACCAGCGTGGCCGAGGTAAGCGCGACAGTCCGCTGGCGGAACAGCCGTTCTCGCAGCAGGCCGCCCACCTCGAGCGGCGCCACCCGCAGCGTGATCGCGCGGCGGCTGTCGTCGGCGGGCGGCTTGTCCAGCCAGACCACGTCGCCGCGCTCGGCGGCCTCCGGTTCGCCGAACCCGTCCAGGATCCGGCTCGCGGTGAGGTGCAGGTCATCGAGGGTGGCCAGCGCCAGCTTGCACGCGGCGGCGCGCTGCGGGTCCTCGTCCAGGTTCTTGGCCACCGCTCGTATCTGCTCGCCGCAGTCGCCCGCCCCGTCCTGTACCGCGGTCAGCGTGGCGGCGAGCGCGTCAGACAGCGTGTCCATCCGGCCCTCCGCCGTGTCGCCGAGGTCAATGGCCAGTGCCGCTGCCGCGGCGCGCAGGTTCTCCGCGGCGGCGTTCTTGTCATTGACGGTGTCGATCAGCCGGGCGGCACGGCGCGCCGCCGCGTCGACCGCGGGACCGGACAGTTCCCCCGCGACCGCGGAGGTGACCCGGTCGACCAGGTCGTGCGCCTCGTCGATGATGACCACGTCGTGCTCGGGCAGCACGTCGATGTCGGACGTGGCGTCGATGGCCAGCAGCGCGTGATTGGTCACCACGACGTGCGCCTTGCCCGCCGCCTCGCGCGCTTTCTCCGCGAAACACTGCGTGCCGTACGCGCACCGCTGGGCGCCCACGCACTCCTGCGCGCTGACCGAGACCTGCCGCCAGGCCTGGTCCGGTACACCGGGAACGAGCTCGTCCCTGTCGCCGGTCAACGTCTCCTCGGCCCACTCGTGCAATCGCTTGACCTGCCGGCCGAGGGGCGATACAGTGTCACTCGGATCGAACAGAAAATCGGATCCTGGATCGTCGGCGATGCCGCCGCGCTCGCGGTTCAGGCACAGGTAGTTGCGCCGCCCCTTGAGGATCGCGAACTCGAGGTCACGGCCGAGCACGGGCCTGAGCGTCTCCGCCAGGCGCGGCAGGTCCCTGTCGATGAGCTGACGCTGCAGGGCGATCGTGGCCGTCGCCACCACAACCGTGGTGTTCGTCAGCAGAGCGTGCCGGATCGCCGGGACGAGATACGCGAGGGACTTGCCGGTGCCGGTGCCCGCCTGGACCGCCACGTGCTCGCCGGACTCGATCGCCGACCACACGGCCTCGGCCATCGTGACCTGGCCGGGACGTTCGGCACCGCCGATCCCCGAAACGGCTTCGCCGAGCAGTTCGGCGACAGCGGGGAGCTTGTCCTTCGACTGCTGCTCAGGCACGGGCGGACGGGGCACGAGCGGACGAGGCACGAGCCGACGCTACCGTGCGTGGCGCTGTGCGGCGACCACACGGGACCGAGCGCTGCTTGCCGGGCGTGTCACCCGACGCGCCGGCGCCCGATAGGGTTCGCTTTATGGGAGCTGTTGCTGAGTTGCTGACGGATGCGTTCGGCCGGGTGCGCGAGAACCTGCACGGGGCCGTCGACGGACTGACCGAGGACGAGCTGGAGGTGCGGCTGGACGCCGACGCCAACTCGATCGCCTGGCTGGCCTGGCACCTGACCAGGGTGCAGGACGACCACGTGGCGGGCGCGTTCGGGGTCGAGCAGGTGTGGCCGAAGTGGCGCGACCGGTTCGGGATGACCGGCGACCCGACCGGTTACGGCGACACGACGGAGCAGGTCGCACGCGTGCGAGCGAGCGGCGAGTTGCTCACGGCGTACCATGACGCGGTCTACCAGCAGACCCTCGACCTGGTCAGCGGCGTGGACGGCGATGACCTGGCCAGGGTCGTGGACGAGCGCTGGGACCCACCGGTCACGTTGAGCGTGCGGCTGGTCAGCGTCATCTCCGACTGCCTGCAGCACGCGGGCTCGATGATGTTCATCCGGGGCGTCCTCGAGCGCCGTTAATTCCGCGCGGAAGACGCGGGCTAGCACGCGGAGCGCGAGCAGCGAGCAGATCACCAGCAGGCAGTAGCCGAGGAACTGGTACAGGCTGACCGTACGCGTCATCATCGGGCCGCCCTTGATGGACAGCAGCACCACGGCCATCAGGCCGGCCGTCGCGGCGAGCACGGTGATCATGAGCTGGTGCAGCCAGCCGGTGACCGTGCTCCGGTCCCGCTCGTCAGCGAGCAGGCGAACGTTGACGTTGAGCCGCCCGCCCTCGACCGCGGCTGTGATCCTGTCGAAGCGCCGGGGCAGGCGGCGCAGTATCGGCAGCAGCGCCATGGCCTCCTCGCTGAGAGCCGTCCGCAGTGCGTCCGGCCCGGCGAGCTGGCCGAGCTGAGCGCGGCCGAACCGCTCCGCCTCGGCGACGATGTCGAACCCGGGCGACAGCGCGGTCAGGCCGCCCTCCAGCGTGGACAGCGCGCGGAAAACCGCCGCGAACTCGGGCGGCACCTCCAGCCGGTACCGCGCCACGATGCGGAACAGTTCGGCGAACATCGTCGCGTCGGCTCCGCTGAGCCGCATGAGCAGTGAGCCGACCGCGCGCTCGAGCGCCTGCTGGTCAAGCTCGTCCGGACGGGCGGTGACCTCGAGCAGCGCGTCGGTCAGCGCGACCGGGTCGCGCTGGTCCAGCGCTAGCAGCAGCCGCTGCAGCGCGGACCGCAACTCGGAGTCCAGGCGGCCCACCGACCCGAAGTCGATCAGGCCGAGCCGGCCGTCGGCCAGCAGCAAGATGTTGCCTGGATGCGGATCGGCATGGAAGATGCCGTCGATGACGATCTGCCGGAGCATCGTGCCGAGCAGATCGCTCGCCAGCCGCTCCCTGTCCAGTCCGGCGAGATCGCACTTGCTGATCACGACGCCGTCCAGCCGCTGCATGACCAGCACGCGTGCCGAGCTGAGCTCGGGATAGGCACGCGGGATCACGACGCCGTCGTTGGCGCTGACCGATTCCAGGTTGCGCAACTCCACGCGGAAGTCCAGCTCCTCACGCAGCGCGGCCGCGAAACCGCCTGCCAGCTTGACCACGCCGAGCGTGCGCGCCCACTCCGCCCGCACCTCCACGCGCCGGGCGAGGCGGGCGATGATGTCAAGGTCGCGTTCGGCCAGGGCGGGGACGTCGGGGCGGCGGACCTTGACGACCACCTGCTCGCCGGTACGCAGCCGCGCCGTGTGCACCTGCGCGATCGACGCCGACGCGAGCGGCTCGTGATCGATCTCGGCGAACGCGTCGTCCAGGTGCTCCTCGCGCAGCACCTGCTCGACCTGCGCCCAGGACAAGGCGCTGACCTCGTCCTGCAGCCGGCCCAGTTCCGCGATGAACTCCGCTGGCAGCAGGTCACGCCGGGTCGACAGCGCCTGCCCGAACTTCACGAACACCACGCCGCTGCGGTCGAGCGCGGCGCTCAGCGAGCGCGCGAGCGACGCGGACCGCACCGGCCCGCTGCGGAACAGCGGGCCGACTCCGGCGGCGGTGAAGATCCGCACGATCTGCCAGTAGCGGCGGGTGCGGCGGGCACGCGCGCGGAGCCGGCGCGGCCATGACGCCGGCGGCGGCACCGTGCCTGCCGGGATGATCGCCTGCCAGATGACCAGGATGGCCATCGACAGCAGCAGCGCGGACGCCACGCCGAGCCCGATGAAGCCGAGCACCGGCCCGACGTGCTTGCCGGGCTGGGTGAGGCCGCTGGCCAGCGCGTCGATGATCGCGCTTCCGCCCAGCACGCCGACCAGGCCGGCGATCACCGTGCGGGTCAGCGAGAAGCGCCGCACGCCCAGCAGGCGGCGCGCCGCGTAGGCCAGGATCGGAATATCGATCACGGCACCGACGAAGAAGCTGGCGAAGGTCGAGAAACTCACGCGGTAAGTCAACCAGCCCAGTTAGCGGTACCGGTCGAGCCATCCCCCGCGACGCCACCCCGTCGCGCCGCTGCCCCGTCGCGCCGCGGCCCGTCGCTACGCGGCCCGTCGCGCCGCTGCCCCGTCGCGACGCCGCCCCGTCGCGCCGCGGCGCGGCCCGTCGCGCCGCGGCGCAGCCGCGCGTGGTCCGTCCGAGCGACCATCCGCCCCGGCGCCACCATGAGCAACCCCCGTCACAAAAGCGCGCGCACCAATGCGTTAATAAGTTCCAACACGGAAGAAATGGCTGCTCACAGCATGGTTTTTTACCGCGTTGGACGTAATTACCACGTTAATGACCAGGAAGCACACGGCGGTCGGCAAAGCTGGTGACACCAGCTACTGATGTGAAGCCCGTGACCCGTGGTGAGGCTCCCCCGCCCGCGCGACCGGACCCAGGCCGCGCTACCGGACCCAGGCCGCGGGACTCGAGTAACTCAGGTGTCCCAGCCGGGCTTGCCGCGCAGTTCGCTGAGCCAGGGCGGTTCCGCGCCACGCCTGGTGCAGGTGAGCGCCGCGGCCTCCACGGCTGCTGCCGTCGCCGCCGCCAATGGGTCGGGATCGCTTACGTCCGCCCTGGTCAGGCCGTTACGGGTCCACCAGGCGAGGAACGCGCCGCCGAACGCGTCGCCCGCTCCCACGGTGTCCACCACCTCAACCGGCGGTACCTTCATGCCGATCTCCTGCCCGCCGGCGGTGTACGCGTGCACGGCGGCGGCGCCGTCGGTAACGACCACGGCACCCGGGCCGACGCAGCCCGGTCCGGCCGACAGCAGGCCCGCCGGACCCAACGACAGGTAGGAAAGATCCTCGGTGCTGGTCTTGACCACGTCGACGCGGGGCATGAGCCGGGCGATGCGGTCCAGGTACGCGCGCTTGTCCGTTATCGCGGACGGCCGGCAGTTGGGGTCCAGCATCAGCAGAACGGATTCCGGCAAACCGCGGACAAGCTGCTCGATCGTGGACCCGATGGGCTCCATGACCA
>DASXDG010000106.1:0-6408 GCA_036490795.1 Streptosporangiaceae bacterium | reverse complement strand
GTCGCGGGCGCGACGGGCGAGCCGGTTCAGCCACCGCCGTTCGTCGTGCCGGGAGACCTGCCCGAAGAATTGGAAGTGTCGGCGGACGAGGACGAAACCGGCGATCCCAGCGCCGCGCCCACGCTCGGGTAGACCTCGATCAGCCGGTCGACACCGGTCAGGGTGAGCACTCGTTCCACGGCCAGGCCGCCGACGGCCAGGCGCATCTTGGTGCCGCTTGAGGTCGCGCGGCGGAACGCCCGGACCAGCGTGCTGACCCCAGCCGAGTCGCAGAACCGCGTCTTGCTCATGTCCGCGATCATGATCTCCGCGCCCTGGTTGATCACGGAGAGCAATTCCTCGCGGATGGCGTCAGCGTTCGTTATGTCGACCTCACCGGGCAGCGTGACCACGACCGTTTGGTCACTCCACAGCACCCTGCAGCACACGAAGCCAGCACCACCCATCACACCCGTAGCCAGGGGGAGCGGGCCACGTCTCTGGACCCGTGTACCGGCTCGCTAGAGCCGCATGCGTCAATTAATCACATTGCTGAGCCCGACTGCAAGCAACTCGTTGATTGCGCCTGTGGCCTGGGTTAACGAGGTGGCAACTCGCCTGACCCGCGCGGGATGAGCCGGGTCGGCACGATGTGCACGCCCGGCTCGGCGGTGTCGCCGTCGATCCTGGAGAACAGGATCTGCGCGGCGAGCGTGCCGATGGCCGTCACGTCCTGGGCGACGACGGTGACCGGCGGGTCGAGCAGGTCGGCCAGCGGCACGTCGTCGAAGCCGACGAGCGCGATCTCGTGCTGCAGGCCGCTCGCGCGCAGCGCCCGGACCGCACCGAGCGTAATCAGGTTCTGGCTGCTGAAGATCGCTGTCGGCCGCTCACCGTCCGCGCCGAGCAGCGACGTCACCGCCGCCTCCGCCGCCTCGGCCGTGTGCAGGTCCCGCCGTACCGGCCCGGCCGGCAGGCCCGCGGCGCGCAGCGCGTCGCGGTACCCGGTGTACCGGTCGGCCGCGGTGGCGATCGAGGTCAGGTCGCCGAGGAACGCGATCCCGCGGTGCCCGTGCGCGATCAGGTGCTCGACGCCGCGAGCGGCACCTTCCCTGTTGTCCGCCAGCACGCTGTCGGCGGGCAGCAGCACCGGCGGCCGGTCGACGAACACCATGGCGGTGCCCATGGACTGCTCGTCGCGCAGGTAGCTGTGATCCCGCCCGGCCGGGACGATGATCAGCCCGTCCACCCGGCGCGCGACCAGCGTGGTGGCCATTTCGCGCTCGCGGTCCGGGTCCTCCTCCAGGCTGCCGGCCAGCAGGCCGACGCCGCGCTCCCTGGCCACGTTCTCGACCGCACGGTAGACGCTCGATGAGTACGGGTTGCCGACGTCCTCCAGCATGAGCCCGATCATGAACGACCGGCGGTCGCCGCGGCGCAGGTTGCTCGCCGTCATGTTGTGCCGGTAGTTGAGCTGGACGGCGGCCCGGCGCACCCGGTCGGCCAGCGTCTGGTCAACGGTGGGCTCGGAGTTGATCACCCGGGACACCGTCTTCAGGCTCACTCCGGCAAGCGCGGCGACATCGCGCATGGTCGCCCGGCCCGGCGGCACCGCCGGCGGCGGCATGGCAGGCGGCGGCATGGCCGGCTGATCACGAGACTGCTGGTCGGGCGCCATGGCAGACAACGATAGCTGATCATCTTCTGCGTTACCAGAATGAGACATTGACGCTCGCGAGACAACGATGTCTAATGACGAGACAACGTTATCTCGGATGTGCGCGACGTCATACCGGGCGTAGATCCGCGGCGCGGTCTGGAGCACGAGCATGCATGTCCAGAAGGAACGAGGTGCACGTATGAGACCGTCCTCAGTCCGGCTCCGAATGCTCGGAGCCGTCGCGTGTGCGGCCGCGCTTGTCGTGGCGGCCGCCGCATGTGCCAGCAGCAATTCGAGCGGCAGCGCCACCAGCAGCAACAGCGATTCCGGCACGGTGACGGTCGCGGTGGTGTCCAATCCGCTGATCACCGGCCAGATGATCCCGCTGACCGAGTCCGTCTTCGAGAAGCAGAACCCGGGCATCCACGTCAAGTTCGCCACCTACACAGAAGGCGACCTGCGGGCCGCCATCCAGAAGGACGTCAGCACGCACAGCAACGCGTTCAACGTGATCATGATCGGCCCCTACGAGGCGCCGCTGTTCGCCAAGGACGGGTGGCTGACCAACCTGTCCACGCAGTACATCGCCGGCGATGCCGGGTATGACGCGTCCGACTTGCTGCCGCCGATCGCGAAGTCGCTGTCCTACCAGGGCGATCTGTACGCGGTGCCGTTCTATGGCGAGTCGTCGATGATGTACTACAATAAGTCGCTGCTGGCCAAGGCGGGAATCACCATGCCGCAGCACCCGACCTGGACCCAGATCGCCGGCTTCGCGGCCAAGCTCAACCAGCCGGGCAAGGTGGCCGGCATCTGCCTGCGCGGCCTGGCCGGCTGGGGCGACAACATGGCCTCGCTCGACACGGTCGTGAACACGTTCGGCGGCGAGTGGTTCAACATGAACTGGGCGCCGCAGCTCACCTCTCCCGCCTTCGAGAAGGCGACGAACTTCTACGTCAACCTGGTCCGCGCCGACGGCGAAGCGGGGGCGTCCGCAGACAGCTTCAACCAGCTGCTGACGCTGTACGGCCAGGGCAAGTGCGCGATGTGGTACGACTCCACGGTCGCGGCCACCTCGATCGCGACCACCTACCCGTCGGTGTACGCGCAGACCGGGTACGCGTTCGCGCCGACCGACCTCACCCAGTCCTCGGGCTGGCTGTGGTCCTGGTCGTTCGGCATCCCGCAGGGCACCGCGAACTCGGGCGCCGCGTGGAAGTTCGTCTCCTGGGCGACCTCCAAGCAGTACGACTCGCTGGTCGCGTCCAAGTACGGCTGGTCCGCGGTCCCGCCGGGCAGCCGCACCTCGCTGTACAGCAACCCGGATTACCAGAAGGCGGCCGCGCCGTTCGCGAGCATCACGCTGGCCTCGATCGACGGCACTGACCCCGATCACCCCACGGTGAGCCAGGTGCCGTACGTCGGAGTCCAGTTCGTCGACATCCCTCAATTCGAGAACCTCGGCGTGGAGGTCGGCCAGCAGATCGCCGGCGCCATCGCCGGCACGGAGAGCGTCAGCCAGGCACTGCGGACCAGCCAGGGTGACGCGTCCCAGTACACGCCTTCCGAACTGTCCGGCTGAGGTCGTCCGGGCCGGGTCCGCTCCCTGGAACAAGGACCCGGCCCGGTCCGGCGTACCACTGTCGTTATGAACATAAAGAGGGTTTCATGGCAGTCCTGGAAAGAGTGAACCCGCCGGTCACGACCGCGGCGCGCCCGCGAGCGGCGGCGCGCAGGGACCGGTGGCTGCGCCGGCTGCCGCTGCTGCCGGCACTGATCTACACGATCGTGGTGACCCAGATCCCGTTCCTGGTGACCTTGTGGTACAGCTTCCAGAGCTACTTCTGGGACACCCCCGGCGGCGCGCACTGGACCGGGCTGAGCAACTACAAGACGGTGTTCACCAACCCGAACTTCCGCAGCGCGCTATGGCGGTCGGTGATCATGACGGTCAGCGCGGTGATCGTCGCGATGCTGCTCGGCATCGCGTTCGCGGTCCTGCTCGACCGCAAGTTCTTCGGGCGGGGCGTGGTCCGCACGCTGATCATCACCCCGTTCCTGATCATGCCCGCGGCCGCGGCGCTGATCTGGGCCGGGCCGATGCTCGACCCGAACTTCGGGCTGCTGAACTACCTGCTCACGCCGTTCGGCATCCACCACGAGGCGTGGCTCAGTTCGCACGCGCTCGGCTCGGTGATCGTGGTGATGATCTGGCAGTGGACGCCGTTCATGACCCTGATCGTGCTGGCCGGCCTGCAGAGCCAGCCGAACGACGTGCTCGAGGCGGCCCGGGTCGACGGCGCTAGCGCGCTGGCCATCTTCCGCCGGATCACCATGCCGCTACTGCGGCCCTACATCGAGCTCGGCATCCTGCTCGGCTCGGTCTACCTGGTCAACGTGTTCGACGCGGTCCGGCTGATGACCAACGGCGGGCCGGGGACCTCGACCACCAACCTGCCTTTCTACCTGTACGAGGAAGTGAACAACGCGTTCGACGTCGGCGGGGCGGCGGCAGCCGGGGTGGTCACCGTCGTGATCACCATCATCGTTGCCACGTTCGCGCTGCGGATGTTCGCCAGGGTCTTCCAGTTCGAGGGGACGTCATGAGGCGCGTATGGGGCTTGCTGGCCTGGGTGCTGGCGCTGCTGTTCTTCCTGCCCGTGCTGTGGATGGTGCTCACCGCGTTCAAGCCGGAATCGGCGGCGGAGACCTGGCCGCCGCGATTCGTGTTCCGGCCCACCCTGGCGGAATTCCGGCTGGTCTTCTCCGGCATGGGGCCGTACATGACCCATTCCGCCGAAGCGACGATCGGCTCCACCATCTTGGTGCTGCTGCTCGGCGTGCCGGCCGCCTACGCCTTGTCCGTGCACCCGGTCAAGCGCTGGCGGGACGGGCTGTTCTTCTTCATCTCCACCAAGATGCTGCCGATCGTGGCCGCGATCGGGCCGCTCTACGTCATCGCGCTGCACACGCACCTGCTCGACAGCATCTGGCTGCTGATCATCTTGTACACCGCGATGAACCTGCCGCTGGCCGTCTGGATGATCCGCTCGTTCATGCTCGAGGTGCCGCGCGAGACGCTGGAGGCCGCTCGGCTCGATGGCGCCGGCCGGATCCGCGAGATGGCGAGGGTGATCTTGCCGATGATCTCGCCCGGGCTGGTGTCGACGGCCCTGATCTGCGTGATCTTCGCGTGGAACGAGCTGTTCCTGGCGGTCAACCTGACGATCACGAACGCGGCCACCATGCCGATGTTCCTGATCAGTTCGGTGCCGCAGGAAGGGCTGTATATCGCGCACCTGTCCGCCGCCGCGACGGTCGCGTCGGTGCCCGTGGTTATCGTGGGCTGGATCGCTCAGCGCTCTCTGGTCCGTGGCCTGGCCATGGGGGCGATCAAGTAGGGCGTTATCATTTCCGACGAGGGGAGATTCGTTAATGCGCGCTGTCGTCATTGAAAAGCCTGGACACATTTCCGTCCAGGACGTGCCGGACCCGGTGCCTGGTCACGATGAGGTCATCGTCCAGGTAATGGCGTGCGGTATTTGCGGCACGGACCTGCATATAGCCGATGGTGAATTCCCGCCCACGCCGTATCCGATCATTCCCGGTCACGAGTTCGCCGGGGCGATCGCCGACGGTAATGGCACCGACCTGGCCGCGGGCACACTGGTCGCGGTCGATCCCACGCTGAATTGCGGTTACTGCGAGATGTGCCGTGCCGGGCGCGGGAACCTGTGCCTGAACTGGAACGCCACCGGTGACACGGTCAATGGTGCGTTCGCGGAATACGTCGCCGTCCCGTACCGCAACGTGTACCGGCTTCCAGCCGGAATGAACGCGCGGCAGGGCGCGCTGGTGGAGCCGGTCTCCTGCGCGGTGCACGGGATGCGGCGGCTCGGGCCGGTCGCGGGACAGAGCGCCGTCGTCTACGGCGCGGGCACGATGGGCCTGCTGCTCACCCAGTTGCTGCTCAGTGAGGGCGCGAGCAGCGTGACCGTGGTGGATCGCATCGAGGAGCGGCTATCGGTGGCCGCGTCGGTGGGTGCGTCGGTCGCCACGGAGGCAGACGGCAGTTTTGACATCGCGGTCGACGCGACCGGTGTGCCCGCGCTGATCGAGCGGGGCTTCGCCGCGCTGCGCCGCGGTGGGCGACTGCTGATCTTCGGCGTGGCCAGGGACGATGCCGTCATCGGGCTATCGCCGTTCCGGATATACAACGACGAGATCACCGTCATAGGCTCGATGGCCGTGCTGCACAGTTTCGGCGCCGCTATCACGGCGATCGCGGACGGCGCCGTCCAGACCGAGCCGCTGCTCGGCGCGCCGTTCGCGCTTGACGACTTCCCCGCCGCGCTCGCACACGTCCGGGCCGGCCGGGGCATCAAGACCCAGGTACTGCCGGGCGGATGATCACCGTCGCGGGGGAGGCCCTGATCGACCTGATCGTCGATGCTTCTGGGCAGGTCCGGCCGAGTCCCGGCGGCGGGCCGTTCAATACGGCGCGGGCGATCGCGCGGCTTGGCCAGCCGGTCACGTTCCTCGGCGGGATTTCCAGCGACCGCTTCGGCCGGGAACTGGCCGGCAAGCTGGACGCCGACGGAGTGCGGGTGCCCGGTGACGCGGGAGTGGCCGAACCGACCACGCTCGCCTTGCTGGACATCGACCAGGCCGGCGTGGCCAGGTACCGGTTCTACCTGTCCGGCACGGCCGCGGCGATGCTGTCCGGTGCGGTGCTGCCCGCTGGGGGTGTGCCCGCGGCTGGGGGTGTG
>DASXDG010000105.1:0-5188 GCA_036490795.1 Streptosporangiaceae bacterium | reverse complement strand
TCCAGTTCGCCGAGGGCGGCTTCGACCTGATCGTGGCGGCCGAGGACGAGCGCATCGACTCGGCGGCCCGTTCTTTCGCCGAGCACGGGATCCAGGCCATCACGGTGCGGGCCGACCTGGCTACCTTCAATGGCGTGGAGGGCCTCTACCAGGCGGTCCAGTCTACCGGGCGGGTCCCGAAGGCGCTCGCGGTCAACGCGGGCGTCGGCGTCGGCGGCGACTTCGCCAGGGACAACGACCTGGCCGACGAGCTGCGGCTGATCGCCCTCAACGTCACCGGAGCGGTCCACCTGGCTAAGCGCGCGCTGCCGGAGATGATAGCGGCCGGGCGCGGGGGCGTGCTGTTCACCTCCTCAATCGCGGCGACCGCGCCGGGGCCGTACCACGCGACCTACGCCGCGTCCAAGGCCTTCCTGCTGTCCTTCGCCGAGGCGCTGCGATACGAACTGCGGGACTCCGGCGTGACCGTCACCGCGCTGATGCCCGGGCCCACCGACACCGAGTTCTTCGACCGGGCCGGCATGCAGGGCACCAAGCTGCGCGAGCAGACCGCCAAGGACGACCCCGCCGAGGTGGCCCGCGACGGGTACCAGGCGCTGATGGCCGGCAAGGACCACGTGGTCGCAGGCTCGGTGAAGAACAAGGCCCAGGCCGCGGCCGGCCGGATCATGCCGGAAACCGCGAAGGCCGCGACGCAGGCGCGCGAGACCGAGCCGGGCAGCGGCCAGTCGTGACGGCGGCCCGCGCAGGACACCGCGGACGGTGATCAACTTAGGACAGGCTGCTGGCCGTGCTCGCCGGCGCTGTGAACGGCGGGCCCGCTTGGCCCCGAACGGGTGCGGCATTCTGCTGAGGCAGGCACCACGCACCCGTTCGGGGCGGAGCGCTTCTGTTCTTTCGCCTTGGCGCTAGTCCTGCTTGCGGGCGATAGCCCGGGCGAGTTCCTCCTTAGACATCTTTGACCTGCCCGGCACGTCGAGCTCACGTGCCCGCCTCATCAGACGAGCAGTACCGGTGCCCTGTCGGACATCCTGCCCGCGGCCTACCAGGCCGTCGCCTACGCCGACGTCCCGGCCGGCGGCAGGCTGGCCGTGCTCGGCCTGGGACCGTGTCGGTCAGCGGCGTCTACGGCGGGAAATCGACCCGGTGCCGAAAGACCGACGGTTGCATCAAAGTCGTGCTCCAGCCTTAAGCGCGAGCCCGCCTGCCTGGCGGTCGTAGCCACGGTCCACTCGAGATCAAGGTCTTTCGAACGGACCGTGGTTTCACCGATCAGGCGATTTCCCGGTCGCCTTTCTTGCCGCGCAGTCGGGCGAACAGCGGAGTCGAATCCCAGGCCAGCACGCCGTCGCCTGTCCAGGTTTTTAGATCAGGTGCCTGCAGACGCTCGCCGCCGAGGACGAACAGAGCCACGGTGCCCACTACCCCGGCGACCGCGACGGCCAGGCAGATCCAGATGGCGGTCCGGGTTCCGGCCGCCGCGCTGCCGCCGATCGCGGTCGAAAGGTACAGCAGCACCGGCGCCACCAGGAACGCGGCGATTCCGCGGACCAGCTCGAGGAACGCGAAGACGCGCTGAATCTGCGCGGAGCGCAGGGAGAAGCCGGTGATGAACAGTGCGGGGGAGACCGAGGCACCGACGCCAAGCCCGATGAGGCCTGAGCTCACCGCGACAAGCACGCTCCCGCCGGTCGCCAGCCCGGTCAGCAGCGCCGCGGCGACGGCGACCACGGCGAGGCCGCTGACGGCGAGCACCGGCGTGAACCGGGTGCGGAACAAGAAGGCGAATAGCATCGCGGTGAGGACGGCGGCGCCGAACTCCGGCAGAAACTGCAGCGCGAGAGCTGTAGGCGTGCTTTTTTTCTGCACCGCCGTGAGCAGCAGCTCCGTCAGCCCGATCGCGGACGCGCTCGCCGCCACTGCGGTCACGACGCCGAAGGCGGGAAACGTGGTGGCGAGCTGCCTGACCGGCATAAGCGGGTGCTTGGCGAGGTACTGGTGGACGATAAGCCCGACCAGCATCGCCACCCCGGCGATCAGCGGGACGAGCGAAGACAGGGACGGCCCTGCGTTCTCCAGCTGCGAGGCACCGTAGAAGGCAGTCGCGCAGCCGACGCCGGCCAGAAGCACCGCGACAATGTCCCACGGGGCACTGTCGTCCTGCGGCGGGTCATCCTCGAAGGTCAGCAGCGCGAACAGCAGCGCCAGGGCGGCGACCCCGGCCACGCCCCAGAACAGCGGCCGCCACTGCCCGGCAGACGCCTGCAGGCCGCCGACCGTCGGGCCGACCGCGACCGCGCCGAAGACGCACAGGTTCATGACGAACCCTGTAATCGGCATCTTTGCCACCGGCCAGCCAGTAACCAGCGCCGGGGCGGCGGCGATCAGCATGAGGCTGGTGCACAAGCCCTCGACGATGAAGGCGACGACGAACACCATGCCCGTCGGTGCCCACGCGGCGAGAACGGCCGCGATCAGGAAGAGGCTGACGTACCCGAGCAGCACCCGGCGGGCGGGCAGGTGCACGGCGAACTGAACCGCGAGCACCGTGCCGAACGCGTACGCCCCGTCGGCCAGGCCGAATGCGAGGGTGAGCATCGACTTGCTCAGTCCCAGGCTCGCTGACAACGCCGGCAACAGCGGGAAAACCGCGCCGGTGAGCATCAGGAACGGAACGAGAGCGCAGATGACAAGCGCTACCGCGCCGAGATAACTATTGGCCAGCGGGCCGCGACGGACTGCCAATACGATCCTTCCGCCAGCCTGCCCCGCGACGGCGGGCAGGTGTCAAGAAATGACTGAACGAGCCAGCTTCCCTCGTCGCAGCGTTTAACTCACGACACGTTCGAGCAGGGTGGTGAGCCGGCCCCAGCCGTGGTGAGCTTTGGAGATTATGAGCTGGTCCTTGGTGGCCGGGCAGCTTATGCCGCCGAGCGCCTTCTGCACCTTGATGAATTCAGCTCGTGCCATGCCGGTTCTCCTCTTGGGTCGTACCGTTGCCCCGGCGGCTGCCCGGCCGCGCCACCGTCAAACGGGCAGCAGCGCCCGGTCGCCGGCAAGTTCGCCGGACGGCGGCGTCCACTGGGAATGGAGGCCGTGGGCTACCAGGCCGCCGCGGCCCGTCGAGGCGGACGACAACGCCGAGCGCGCGCTTCAGCAGTCAAACTGATCTAGCCAGGCGGTGGCGTGCCGCCGAGGAGCCGGTCTCGCAGCTGGGCCAGTGCCCGTGCCTGGAGCCGGGAGACGTGCATCTGGGAGATACCCAGCCGTTGGGCGATGTCCTCCTGGGTGAGGTTGCCGTAGAAGCGCATGATGAGGATCCGCTGCTCTCGGCGGGGCAGTTCGTCCCAGTGCCGCTCCACCGCTTCCATGTCGATGGCCCGCTGGAACCCGGCGTCGTCGTCCCCGAGCAGGTCTCCGAGCGCAGCCGGGTCCTCGCCGTCGCGCATCGGGGCGTCCAGCGACACGGCGCTGAACCCGTCGGCGGCGCGCCGGGCCTCGCGCAGCTCCGCAGGACTGACACCGAGGCGCCCGGCTAGCTCGCCCTCGCCAGGCAGGCGGCCCAGCTCATGAGTCAGGTCCTCGGTGACGCCACGCATCTCCAGCAGCAGCTCCTGCACCGGGCGGGTCACCCGGACCTGCCACCGCTTGTCCCGGAAATGCCGCTTGATCTCCCCGGTGATGCACGGCACCGCATACGCCCGCAGCCCGTTCCCGAACGCCGGGTCATAACCCCCGATCGCCTTCAGCAGCCCGACATACCCCACCTGCATGAGATCCTCGGCCGACTCTGGACTGTGCCGGTACTGCCGCACCCACGCTCGCACCAGCGGCATGTACCGGCGCACCAGCACATCACGCGCTGCGGCCCACTCCTCGCTGCCGCGCCCGTGCTCCCGGCACCGCGCCAGCAGGTCTCCGTCCGAAAGCTCCTGACGCGCCGGGCAGTGCGGCGTCGTGAGTGACGACGAGACGGGAACGGTAACCACCAGGGTGCCAGCACGGCTTGACCGGCTGCCGTGGTCGCAATGGCACTGGATCATCGTGATCGGCCTGGGGACCGTATGGATCCTCGACGGCCTGGAAGTGACGGTCGTCGGGAACATCTCGGGATTGATCAGCAAGCCCGGCAGCGGCGTCGCCATCTCGCAGAGCCAGGTGTCGGGGCTCGGCGCCGCCATGTACGTCGCCGGGGCCTGCGCAGGCGCGCTTTTCTTCGGCTGGCTGACAGACCGGTTCGGCCGCAAGAAGCTGTCCATGATCACGCTCAGCACCTACCTGGTGGCGACGGCGCTGACCGCCGCCTCGTTCGCGCCGTGGTGGTTTTTCCTGTTCCGCTTCCTGACCGGGTTCGGGATCGGCGGGGAGTACGCGGCGATCAACTCCGCCATCGACGAGCTGATCCCAAGCAGGCACCGGGGCGTCATCGACATCGTCATCAACGGCACCTACTGGGCGGGCGCGGCCGTCGGCGCGCTGCTGACGGTTCCCGCCACCAACGACCTGCCGGCTGACATCGGCTGGCGGGTGTGCTTCGGCCTTGGAGTGGTGCTCGGCGTGGTGGTGCTGCTGGTCCGGCGCAACGTGCCGGAGAGTCCCCGGTGGATGTTCATCCACGGACGCGACCGGGAGGCAGAAGACCTGGTCGACGGGATCGAGGAACGGATCGAGCGGGAGACGGGCACCCGGCTGCCCGAGGCGAGCGGGTCTATCGAGATCCGGCAGCGTCAGACGATCGGGTTCATCACGATCGCCGGGACCATGTTCACCGTGTACCCTCGGCGGGCAATCCTTGGCTTTTCCCTCTTCATCGGTCAGGCGTTCCTCTACAACGCCATCACGTTCGGTTACGCACAGATCCTGGCGACCTTCTTCGGCGTCAAGACGAATCCCGGCTACTACTTCGCGGTGATCGCGGTGGGAAACCTGCTGGGCCCGCTGGTGCTCGGCCGGCTGTTCGACACTTTCGGCCGCAAGCCGATGATCGCCGGCACCTACCTGCTCTCCGGCGTCCTCTTGCTCGGAACGGCGTACCTGTTCGGTGAAGGGGTGCTGACCGCGACGACGCTGACCGCCTGCTGGTGCGGCGTGCTCTTCTTCGCCTCGGCGGGAGCCAGCTCCGCCTACCTGACGGTGAGCGAGGTCTTCCCGATGGAGACCCGGGCCATGGCCATCGCGTTCTTCTACG
>DASXDG010000104.1:0-42739 GCA_036490795.1 Streptosporangiaceae bacterium | reverse complement strand
GGCGTTGCTGGTGAGCTGGTGCAGGGTGCGTTCGGCCTGACCGGCCTGACCAGCGTCGTAGCCGGGCACGCTCTTGGTGCCAAGGGACTGGCCGACCACGAACAGCACCGCGATCAGCAGCAGCCAGCCGAACACAGCGGTTTTGCGGTGCCGCGCGCTCCAGCCGGCGATTCGCTCGACGAGCGGACGGCGGCGATGGCCGCCGGGTGGCTGCGGAGCGGGACGAAGTGTGGCCGTATCCGGATATGCGGAGCTCATGACTGGTCCCCTCGGCATCCCGGTGCGGCGAGGGAAATGGCTACATCCCCGGATCTGGGCAATACTGTGCTCAACGACTGGCGCATTGCGGCCTCTCTGGTGTGAGTGCAGGTAACTGTGATCGGTCGTTGTGGTAGTGGCTCCGCCCGTGAGCTGGACCCTCATGGGCGGGGCCGAAAACCACTGTTAGTTATGACTCATCAGGCTTATCGGGGTGTTCAGCACCTCTTTGACCTGGGCAAGCGGATCCCGCGGGGCCCGCAGCAGCACCTTGGCGACGGCCGCGTGCGCGCGGGCGGTGACGATGACCAGGTAGCTGGACAGCAGCAGCCCGACCAGCGCCAGCCCGGCGACGAGCAGCGCCTGGGGCAGTGTCTGGACGTACCAGCCGACCGCCCCCGCCCCATGCGGGCCGTTCGGGAAGTAGCCGAGCTGGACGCCGCGCACAGTCACGCTGTGCTGGTTAAGGCTGTGCCCGTTAAGCACGAAGTGGTTGAACGGGAAGTGGTACCACAGCGGCATCGTCACGCCAATGACGCAGCACAGCCACAGGGTGAGGACGACCAGGCCAGCGGTGGCCAGCAGCGGGAACAGCCCGACCAAGTAGGCGACTTCGCGCCAGATGGCGACGTCCTTCCACGGGGTGATGGCCCTGGCGAGCAAGCCCGGCCGGTCCGGTGCCCGGTAACGGACCTGGACCGGCGAGCCGGTCATCGGACGGAGCCTGGCCCGCTCGAGGTCCGCGCAGCCACGGACGACGGCGGCCGTCGCTACCAGCAGCGGGATGCCCGCGAGCGTGACCGCGAGGGCAGCGGCCACACCCACGGCGGTCAGCACCACGCTCATCAGCAGCCAGCCGATGAACTGGTACGCGAACAGGTACCAGGCCGAACGCAGTGTCAGCCGGATCGGGGTCAGCCGGATCGGGGTCAGCCGGGTCATCGGGATCAGCCCACGTCGCGCATGAGCTGCTCGATCGCGCTCATGTGCTCGGTCAGCTTGGTCATCTGGTCGCGCAGTTCGGCCTGGTTGGCAACTGCTTCCTCGGCGAGCTTGCGGTAGCCGGCCATCGCCACGGCGTCGGCGCGGTGCCGCTGCAGCCGGAAGTAGTTCCACACGATGATCGCGGTCGCCCCGCAGAGCGGAATGAAGATCGCGAGCAGGATGCCGACCACGGTGAAGTTCGTGCCGCTAGCCGCCACCGCGTGCTCGGCGATCATGATGTCTCCCGATCTTCGGCCTGCGCGTCCTCATTCAGCGCGTCTATCACGGTCTGCGCGTTGATGCGGAACTCAAACGGGGCAAGCTCGAAGTACTTCATCGCCTTCCCGTCGTCGGATAGTTCCAGGTGGCCAGTAACCATGTTTGCCTTCTCCAGCTTGTCCAAGTGCATGTAGAGCAGCGGCCGGGACATGTCGAGCCTGCGGGCGAGCTCGCTGACGTGGACCCGCCCGGCTGCGAGTTCTGCGATGATGCGCAGACGCAGCGGATGGCCCACGGCGGTGAGCTTGGCGAGCAGTTCCTCGGTAGTCAGGGCACGCACCCCTTAAGCGCTGTCTTGTAAACACTGCATCTGTAAGGCAGAACTTACAGGTGGCTGTTTTGGCTGTCAAGCAGGTTCGGCTTGCCTACCGTTATCTCGCGATATATCGTGGAGGGAATCTTCGAATCCGGCCCCTGATGGGCCTGGTTTGTGTGCGCAGGGTCATCGACGGAGGGCGCTATGGCTACCGGATACAACATTCGCGTGGGGGACGCGGAGCGCGAGGCGACCGCGAGTCAGCTGCGCGAGCACTACGCCGACGGCAGGATCACGCTCGATGAGCTGAATGAGCGCCTTGACCAGGCATTCGCGGCCAAGACACGGACCGATCTCAACGCGGTCATGCGCGACCTCCCGATCGCGCCGATGACGCCACGGCCGGTTGTGCCGTTGCCGGGCCCGCGTTCGTCCGGATCGGGCTCGTCTGGGTCAGGTTCGCGTGGTTTCGCGTTCATGGCCCCGATGTTCGCCCTGTTCTGGCTGTGCCTGGTCCTCGGCGGCGTGTTCCTGTTCGGGTTCGGCGACAAGCCGATCGCGGTCGTGCTAGTGCTCGCCGCGCTGGCCTTCCTGCGCAAGCTTTTCGGTCGCCGGCGCCGCGGCCGCGGGGGCAGCGGCCGCCGCCGATAGGTTCCGTCGCGCCAATTGGGGGGCATGTACCTTTCCGAGATGGCAGGACACGCTCTATCGTGGATAAAGAGGTAGATCGGTCCAGCTGACCCAGGAACGGGATGCCCATGCGATATGACGTCCGTACCGGCGCGATGGAGCCGTTCGAGCCGCAGCCGCATGTGCCCGGATGGGCTGCCCTCGGCAGAGCTGGATACGACCTGCGGATCGGCGACGCTGAGCGTGACGCGACGATCGCGAAGCTGCGTGAGCACTTCGCCGCCGGGCGGCTGACGCTGGAAGAGCTGACCGAGCGCATTGACGGCGCACTCGCCGCCAAGACGCAAGGGCATATCGACGCGCTGCTCGGTGACCTGCCGCGGCTGCGGGCGCAGTGGCCGCCGGCGACCCAGCCAGCGCAGTATGAGCCTTCGGATACCGGACGCTATCTGGTCCTCATGCTGCTGCTGTTCGCGATCGCGGCGTGGCTGCTCATGATGGCCTTCATGGCGTACCGGACCGGCACGTATCAGTAACAAGCCGGGCCAGTAACCTGCCGGGCCGGTAACCAGCCGGGGCCGGTACCGACTCAGGCCAGCGAGCGCTGCGGCACGACCAGGTAGCGGAAGTCCGGGGTCGCCGTCGGCTTCTCGCGCAGGGCGCCGCTGATGACCGCTGGCTTGCTCGGCCCGCTGAACTGAACCCGGATCCTGGCATCTGCCGCGTCTGTGCCGTCGGCAGAAGCGGTGGCCGATGCGGTGGCGGCGGCGGTCAGCGCCGCGCCGAGCCCGTCGAGCAGGTAATGAGGGCTGAACGCGATGGCGTGCTCGTCCCCTTCGAACTCGGCAGCCACGGTCTCCCGCGCCCTGGCCTGACCCTCGGTGCCCGCCTCGATCGTGACCATCCCGGCCGCGAACGACAGCCGCACCGGTGTCCCGCGCTCGGCCACCAGCGCGACCCGCTTCACAGCCTCGGTCAGCGGGGCCGCCGGCATGTCGCCGCAGCAGCCGAACTCGCCAGGGAACCGCGACTTGTACTTGATGAACTCCCCCGCGATCAGCCGGGTCGTCAGGCGGCGCCCGGCGGACTCGAAGCCGATCATCGCGTCGCCCGTGTGCTCGTCACCGCCCGCCTGGTGCCGCAGCAGCACCTGGGCCGGCGTCCCGTGCGACATCATCCGCGCCGCGTCGGCAAGCGTCCTGGCCGGGGTGAGGATCGTCGCCTTCATGTCCGGCTGCGCCGGGTGCCAGGTGAGCTCGCGCATCGCCAGGCGGTACCTGTCGGTGGCGGCCAGCGTCATCGTGCCGCCGTCAAGCTCGATGTTCACGCCGGTCAGGATCGGCAGCGTGTCGTCGCGGCTGGCGGCGGGCACGACCTGGCCGATCGCCGCGGCCAGCGCCCCGCCGTCCACGGTGCCCGCCAGCACCGGCAGTTCCGGGAGTTGCGGATATTCCTCGATCGGCAGCGTGACCAGCGTGAACGCTGCCGCGCCACAGGTCAGCGTGACGTCGCTGGCCGCGTCGTCGACCTGCACGGTGAACGCCGGCAGGCTGCGGGTTATCTCGGCGAGAAGGCGTCCGGGCACCAGCACCGTACCCGGTTCGGTGACCTCCGCCTGCACCTCGATCCTGGCCGATATCTCATAGTCGAAGCAGGCCAGGGTGAGGCCGCCGGCACCCTCGCCGTCGGTGGAAGCGGTGAGCAGCATGCCAGACAGGATCGGCAGCACCGGCCGGGTGGGCAGCGCGCGCGCCACCCAGGCCACCGCCTCGGTCAACGTGTCCCGCTCGATACTGAACCGCATCCTCTGCCAAGCCCTCCGCTCAATGACCTCCGGGACATAGTCGCACGAGGGTCTGACATTCTCGGGGGCTCCGGGGGTCGCCGCCGGGGTAGATACTGCTCCGAGGTCAGAGCAGGCCGGGCGGTACCGACGCCAGCGCCGCCTCGATGGCCTTGGCCAGTTCCCGCGCCGACTCGGCGGTCAGCTCGACCGCCACCCGGGCCGACGGGCCAGCCGAGGGGTCAAGGAAGTCGATGTTGAGTGTGTGATCGGCCTGGGCATGGACCGGGTGGTCGAAGTACACGGTCGCGTCCGTCACCTTGATCCAGCCGGCGGTGCCTTTGCCGCTGCCGCTGATCGCGATCTTCTCCGTCAGGTAGGTGCACATAGGCATCCAATGTAGGCCACGTGAAAGACTCAGACCATGACCTACATCGCCGCCGATGATCGCTATGCCAAGATCCCTTACCGCCGCTCCGGACGAAGCGGCATCAAATTGCCCGAAGTGTCCCTCGGTCTATGGCAGAACTTCGGGGACGGAAAGCCCATCGACGACCAGCGGGCGATCCTCCGGCGGGCATTCGACCTAGGCGTCACGCACTTCGACCTGGCGAACAACTACGGCCCGCCCTACGGCAGCGCCGAGATCAATTTCGGCCGGGCCATGCGCGAGGATCTGCGTCCTTACCGGGACGAACTGATCATCTCCACCAAGGCCGGCTACGACATGTGGCCCGGCCCGTACGGGGAATGGGGCTCGCGCAAATACCTGCTGGCCAGCCTCGACCAGTCGCTGCACCGGATGGGCCTGGACTACGTGGACATCTTCTACTCGCACCGCTTCGACCCGGACACCCCGCTCGAGGAGACGATGGGGGCACTGAACACCGCCGTTCGGTCCGGTAAAGCCCTGTACGCGGGTATTTCCTCGTATTCCGCGGAACGGACGGTGGAGGCGTGCTCCATCATGGATTCTCTCGGCACGCCGCTGCTGATCCACCAGCCGTCGTATTCGATGCTGAACCGGTGGATCGAAGGGCCGGCGCCGTCGCTGCTCGACGTGCTTGAGCGCGAAGGCGTGGGTTGTATCGCGTTCTCACCGCTGGCTCAGGGCGTGCTCACCGGCAAGTACCTGAACGGGGTGCCCGCCGGTTCCCGTGCGTCGGTCACCGGCGGCTCGCTGTCCACGGACCAGCTCTCCGACAAGACGCTCACGCACGTCCGCGCGCTGGCCTCGATCGCGGAAAAGCGCGGCCAGTCGCTGGCCCAGATGGCGCTGTCGTGGGCGCTGCGCGATCAGCGAGTGACCTCGGTGCTGATCGGCGCCAGCAGCATCGCGCAGCTAGAGGAGAACCTGGCCGCGGCCGGGCGCTCCGACTTCAGCGAGGCCGAACTGGACGCCATCGACCGCGACGCCGTCGAGGCAGGCATCAACATCTGGGCGGCGTCTAGCTCACGCTGATTTCAGCCAGCACGTTCCGGGGGACCGCCCACGGCCCCCCGGAACGCTGGCTAGCTCAGGTACTGGCCGAAGAAGGACCAGATCCTTCCCCATCCGTCCATCGCGGCCTCCGGCCGGTACGAGGGACGGTTGACCGCGAAGAACGCGTGACCCGCGCCCTCGTAGGAGTGGAAGTCGTGGGTCTTGCTCAGCGACGTGAGCTCCTCGTCGAGCTCGGCGACCTGCTCCGGCGACGGGTGCTGGTCGTCGGCGCCGAACAGGCCGAGCAGCGGGCAGCTCAGGTCCTTGAGCAGGTGCTTGATCGGTCCGACCTTCATCGGGAAGCCCTCGGGCACCTCGCCGACGACGAAAGCGCCGTAACAGTCGACGGCCGCGTCCAGCGGCAGGCTGCACGCGGACAGCACCGACTGGCGCCCGCCGGAGCAGTACCCGATCACGCCCACCTTCGCGTTGGACGTGGACAGGGCACGCAGGTACGCGGCACCGCCGGCCACGTCGCCGATCAGGCGCTCGTCGGGCACTCCGCCCTTGGCGCGCCCCGCCGCCGCCGCGTCGTCAGGAGAGGCGCCCGGCGCGTCACGGTGGTACAGGTTCGGCACCACCGCGTTGTACCCGTGCACGGCGAACGTGCGGGCGATCTCCTTGGTCTGCTCGTCATAGCCGGGCATGTGGTGGATGACGACCACGCCGCCGTGCGGCCCTGGGCTCATTGACCGCGCCGAGTAAGCCTCGATCTGATCGCCCCCGCCGCCTGTGATCGCGATCGTCTCGGCCAGTATCGCGTCGTACATATCGGACTCCTCTCGCGGCAACTTCCCTTTAGCAAGCGGTCAGATCCTATAACCGCCCGCTGGAAATGAGATCGGCGGGCTTGACCGCCCCCGTGGCGCCGCCCGAATTCCTTCCCGCCAGATTTCCGCTAGCCACATTTTCCGCTAAGGGAGTTTGCTGAGACTCATCGCAACACAATGAGGTAATCGAACTAGATTCTGTCTTCACCCGCCAGCTCGGACCAGTAGCGGACCCACTCGCGTTCGTGGCCGAGCCCAGCCCGCAGCGCGGTGAGCGGACCTGTCAGTCCGGAGTCGGTCAGCTCCTCCTCCAGGACCTCGTACTCGCGGAGCTTGACCCGGTGCGCATCGGCCTGCTTGGCCGCGAACAGACGCGGGTCGGCTCCGAAGAACACCTTGAGCAAGCCGATGTCGCGCACTTCGGGGAGTTCCTCACCGGGTTCCGCGCTTACCCACGCGCTTAGCGCATCCCGGCCGGCCTGCGTGATGTTGTAGAGCTTGCGCCGCCTGCCGCCGTCCTCACGGGTCTCGGTCAAGTAGCCAGCCTTGGCCAGCCGCTCTGGCTCGGCGTACAGCTGGGTGTGCTGCAGCGACCAGAGGTTGCCGATTCCCCAGGCAACCATGGCCTTGAGGTCGTACGGGGTCACACCTTCAGCGTCCGCGAGCAGGCCAAGAACGATGTAGGACGTCGGAGTCAGTCGTATTTCTTCCAATAGTAAATCCCGAATGGTACATTAGGAACGATTCACTAGGTACCTTGCTGAAAGAAGCGTACACCCATGCCTGATCACCGACTCGGCTTCCAGACCCTCGACCACGAACTCGAGCCAACATTGCTGAAGGTCGAGGGTGCCCTGCCCACGTGGCTGACCGGCGCGCTGCTCCGCACCGGTCCGGCGCGATTCGAGGTCGGCGGGCGGAACTACCAGCACTGGTTCGACGGGCTCGCGATGCTGCACCGCTTCGCATTCGCCGACGGCACCGCGTCGTACACCAACCGGTTCATCCAGAGCAACGCCTACCAGGCAGCGCGCGATAGCGACCAGATCTCGTACAGCGAGTTCGCCACCGACCCATGCCGGTCCCTGTTCAAGCGAATCGCCACCGCGTTCCATCCACCGTCGTTCGGCAACAACGCGAACGTCAGCATCGTCCGGCAGGGAGATGAGTTTCTCGCGCTCACCGAGACTCCGCTGCCGGTCAGGTTCGACCCCGAGACCCTCGAAACGCTCGGTGTGGCGCAGCCAGCCCCTGGACAGATGACCGTCGCGCACCCGCACCGCGCGCCGGAGACGGGCGAGTACATCAGCTACGCCACACATTTCGGCCCGTTCACCACGTACCGGGTATTCGGCCAAGACGGGCGGACTGGCCGCCGTCGCATGATCACCAAAATGCCCGTGCGGACGCCCTCGTACATGCACAGCTTCGCGATCACCCGCCGGTACATGGTGCTCGTCGAATTCCCGTTCACGGTGATTCCCGTGATGATCCCGCTGTCCGGGCGGCCGCTCATCGAGAACTATCGCTGGCAACCGCGGCGTGGCACCAAGTTCCACATCATCGATCTCAGCACCGGCGATGTCCGTGCGACAGGACACGGTCCGGCGCTGTTCGCCTTCCACCACGTCAATGCCTTCGAGCGCGACGGCGAGATCGTCATCGACCTGTGCGGATATGACGATGCCAGCATCATCGGCGCGCTCTACCTGGATAACCTCAGAACCGCTGAGTACACGCTGCCGGGGGCGATGCTGCACCGCTACCGGCTGCCGCTGCGCGGTGGCGACGTGGTCCGCGAGCCCCTGCCCGAGGCGCAGGTGGAACTGCCGCGCATCGACTACAGCCGCCGCAACGGCAAGCCCTACCGCTACGTGTACGGGGTAGGCGGTCTCGCGGACCGGATCACCAAGGCCGATCTTGAGCAAGGCGTGGTCCACTGGTCGGAGCCCGGCGTGTATCCCGGCGAGCCGGTATTCGTCCGGACGCCTGGCACTGTACGCGAGGACGACGGCGTCCTGCTCTCGGTCGTGCTAGACGCCGAGCAAGGCACATCGTTCCTGCTCGTCCTGGACGCCACCGACCTCAGCGAGATCGCGCGGTGCCGGGTCCCCCAGCACATCCCCTTCGGCTTCCATGGCAATTATTTCCGTTGACAGCACCCGTGGCGTGCGGGCCTGTAGCGTGAGAAGGTGCTGATCAGAGATGCAGCCCCGGACGACTGGCCGGCGATCTGGCCCATTGTGCACACGGTCGTGGCGGCGGGCGAGACCTTCACCTGGGACCGCGACGTCACCGAGGAACGGGCCAGAGCCAGCTGGATGCACGAGCATCCAGGCCGCACCTTTGTGGCGGTCGACGACGACGGGACCGTGATCGGCACCGCCGAGGTACACCCCAACCAGGGCGGCGGCGGCTCGCACGTCGCCAACGCCGGTTTCATGGTGGCCACCGGTCACGAGGGCAAGGGAGCCGGCCGCGCCCTCGCCACCCATGCCCTGGACCAGGCCCGCGCGGACGGCTACCGGTCGATGCAGTTCAACGCCGTCGTCGAGACGAACACGCGGGCGATCGCCCTGTGGCAGTCGCTCGGCTTCGACGTGCTCGCCACCATCCCCGAAGGCTTCCGCCACCCGGTCAAGGGCTACGTGGGCCTGCTCGTCATGTACCGTCCCCTGACAGATCAGCGCGGTAACTTACTCCAAAGCGGAAGAAATTGCTGCTCACAGCATGGTTTCCCTCCGCGATAAGCCGAAATACCGCGTTAATGAGACCGCCGGAGCGGACTTACCGCTCATACCGGTCAGGGGCCGCCCGGTGTGGAACGGCCCTGGCGTCCCCGCCGGGCAAGGCGCCGCCGGGCAACGACCCCGCCTCGACGGGCGGCAACGGGGGGATGCCCGCCGCGTCTTCGGGCTGGATGTCGCGGCGGGTGACGGCCAGGTAGACCACGCCGACCGCGACCGCGGCGGTTACCACCAGCGCCGTCCGCCCGTCGCCGAACCCTGCACCGCTCAGCGAACGCGCCTTGCTCACGTAGTCGGCGATCGAGGCACCGAGCGGACGGGTGATGACGTAGGCGAACCAGAAGGCGGCGATCGCATTGAGCCCGAACCGCCACGCCACCAGCGGGATCAAGATGACGACGAAGAACAGGACCACCGAGGAGAAGTAGCCGAGCCCCAGCGTCATGGCGGTGAAGTCGCCGAGCGCGGTGCCGAGCGCGAACGTGGCGAACACCGTCGCCCAGTAGAACATCTCCCGCCGCCTGGTCACGATGCTGTGGATGGACAGCGTGCCCTCGCGGCGGTACCAGACGGCGAAGATGATGGCCAGCACCACGGCCCACAGCAGCGTGGTGCCCGCGTAGGGGATGCCGACTGTCAGGTGCAAGGTGTCCGACACCCCGGTGCCGAAGATGGCGATCGCGTAGGCGAGGAACCAGTACGCGGCCGCGGTGTACCGCCGGATGCTGAACTGCCACACCAGGCCGACGACGAGCACGCCGACCTCGACCGCGGCACCGACGAGATGGCTGCCAAGCGCCAGGTAGTCGGACGTGGCCTCACCGCCCGCGGTGGTCAGCAGCTTGATGATCCAGAACAGCGCTGTGATCTCCGGCACCTTCACCGCGAGCGGCTCACCGAACAGCACGGTCACCGCTCTGGCTTGCCCCGGCCGCACCCGGGCGATGCGCACCAGGCAGTTGTAGGTGATGACGGCGATGGCCAGGTGCATCACCATCAGTACCGCCACCGCCCGCGGCGACTGACCCAGGTGCAGGAGGTACAGGTCAGGGAGCCACAGGACCAGAGTGACCAGAACGGCCAGGCGGACGAACAGCCATCGTGGCTGCGAGCTGACCCTGGTGACCACGGGCCACCCCAGGCAGGCGATCAGCACGCCGATCACGGTCAGCTTGCCGTAGTCGGAGAACTGGAAGTGCTCGTAACCCTTGGTGGCAGGGAAGATGCGGATTGCGATTGCCACCAGGATGGCGTCGGCGGCGAGCGAACCGGCGATGGCCGCGACGGTAGCGATCAGCAGCTGGACCGCTGATGGCTGACCGTGCGCGGTCTCGAAATCCACCCGGAACAGGCGCAGTACGCGGGCAAGCGAAGAAGGCACGACAACCGAGCGTAGGGAATCGGCACCCCTGCGTGCCACATCCTGCAGGACGAAATCCACAGGCCGCCGCTCATCCTGAGGTCGGACGGTACTCTCTGGTTAACCGCGCGAAGGATGCCTGCCGTGAGCACGATGACCGAATACCTGGACCTGCAGCGGACCGTCCTCCAGCCTCCCGAGGACATAACCCGCGACCTATTCGGGCGGGGGCGCAGCCTCGGCCGCCGCCACCCGCTGGCGACCGACGCCGTACTGGCCGCCGTGCTGCTGGCCCTGTCCACGGTGTGGCTCGCGGGATCTCCGTTCGCCGATTTCGGCAACGCGCTCATCCAGACGGCCCTGGTCGGGGCCATCGCCCTCCGCCGCCGCTGGCCGTCCGCCGTGTTCGTGGCGGTGTCCGCGATCGCGTTCGGCCAGTGGCTGCTCGGCGTGCCGCTGATCGGGGACGGCGCGCTGCTCATCGCCCTGTACACCGTGGCCGCGCACCAGTCGCGGAATCGTGCGCTGCTCGCCGCCGCGCTGGTGGAGGTCGGCGCGGTCATGGCGGCGGTCAAGTGGGAACCGGCCGGCCCGGCTCCCCGCTCGCTGCTGTTCCTGACCGCCACGGTGGTGGCGGCGCTGACCGCGGGCCTGACCGCCGCATCGGGCAGCAGGTACCTGACCTGGATGGACGAGCGAGCCAGACGGCTGGCGGTCGAGCGAGATCAGCAGGCCACGATCGCGACCGCCGCCGAGCGGACCCGGATCGCCAGAGAACTGCACGACATCGTCTCGCACAGCCTGTCCGTGGTGATCACCCTGGCCGATGCCGCCGTGGTGGTCAGCCCCGCCGCTCCCGGCCGGGACGCGATGGCGGAGGTCGCCGAGGCGGGCAGGCAGGCCCTGTCGGACATGCGCGCCATGCTCGGCGTCCTGCGCCCCGAAACTGATACAGACGGGCACGCAGCAGGAGGCACAGCGGGCCGCACCGAGCCGCAACCCGGACTGAGCCAGCTCGACGGCCTGGTCGAACGGATCAGGGCAACCGGCCTCACCGTGCACCTCGGCGTCGAAGGACACCCGTTCCCGCTGGGCGCGGCGGCGGAGCTGTCCGCCTACCGCATCGTCCAGGAGGCGCTCACCAACACGCTGCGGCACGCGGAGGCCACCCGCGCGCGGGTGCGGATCCGCTACGACGCGCCGCAGCTCACGATACGAATCGCCGACGACGGCACCGCGAACATCAACGACCCGAATACCAGCCATCTGAACACCAGCCATCTGAACACCAGCCATCTGAACACCAGCGGACACGGCATCGCCGGCATGCGCGAGCGTGCCGCCCTGCACGGCGGCACGGTCAGCGCCGGGCCGGTGGCGGACGGCGGCTGGCTGGTCGAAGCTACCCTGCGCAGCGCATGAGCATCACCGTCCTGCTGGCCGATGACCAGCCGCTGCTGCGCCGGGGATTCGGGATGATCATCGAGGCCGAGCCCGACCTGACGGTGATCGCCGAGGCCGGCGACGGCGCCGCGGCCGTGGCCGCCGCGAGCAAGCACGCGCCCGACGTGGTGCTGATGGACATCCGGATGCCGGGCACCGACGGCATCGAGGCGACCCGCCGCATCGTCGCGGCCGACCCGGACGCCCGGGTTCTCGTGCTGACCACCTTCGACCTCGATGAGTACGCGTTCGGCGCGCTGCGGGCCGGTGCCAGCGGATTCCTGACCAAGGACGTCCGCCCGGCCGAACTGGTGTCCGCGATCAGGACGGTCGCGGCCGGCGACGCGATCGTCTCGGCCCGGGTCACCCGGCGCCTGCTGCAGGAGTACGCGCACCTGCTGCCGGCGGGCACCAGCCGCTTCCCCGAACTCGACGAGCTGACCGACCGCGAACGCGAGGTACTCAGCGCGGTGGCGCGCGGGCTGTCCAACGGCGAGATCGCCGAGGCGTTCTGTGTATCGGAGACGACCGTCAAGTCACACGTAGGCCGCATCCTGGCCAAACTCAGCCTCCGCGACCGGGTGCAGATCGTGGTCCTGGCCTACGAAGCGGGCCTGGTCCGCCCCGGCTCCGCCGAGCCATGACCTAACGACGCGTCGCGGACCAGGTGGGCGACCTGGACCCGGTTGCTGACGCCCAGCTTGGCGAGCAGCCGTGAAACCGCGCGCACATCCGACGAAAGCAGGGGTCAGGTCAGGACCAGGTACGGCCGCCGTTCACGGTGACCAGGGTCGCTCCGCCCTCGACCATCCAGCCGTCCTGCGCGGAGCTGAACCCGATCAGCGGCAGGCCCGAGCTAGGGTTCGCCGGCAGCTTCTTGGTGTACCGCTGCCACGAGTGCCCGCCGTTGGTGGTCCGGGACAACGCCAGGACCGGGGTACGCCCGCTGTAGTCAACGCTCCAGGCGAAGCCCGTGCTCGGGCCGATCAGCTGCACGTTGTCCGTCGGCGGCTTGCCGGGCAGCACGCTGAGCCGGTCGCCGTTGACGACGTCGATCTGGAAATTCGACTTGGCGTTGAGGACGGACATCCAGCCCGTCCAGGTGCCATTGGCGTAGGCGAAGCTGACCGGGCCTGACGGCTCGGCGCGGCCAAGCGGCAGCGTCGCGGCCTGACGCCAGCTCGCGCCCCAGTCCGAGGTCACCCACTCGCGGACCGGGGCGGTGCCTCCGGTCTGCGGGCTCCACGGCTCCCCGCCCTGCTCGGTGAGGAGCAGGCCGTGGCCGTCGGCACTCATCCACGGGCCGATCAGCACCGCCCCCTTGGGCAGTCCGCCCCCGCCAGCGGTCCAGCTGGTGCCGCCGTCCGTACTCGACCACAGCCGCCAGCCAGATCCCGATGAATAGGTAACCGCCACGCCGTTCTCAGGAGATGGGAAGTCAAGCTGGGTGACTACGCCCGGCAGTTCGGCTACCTGCGACCAGCCGGCCGGGTCCGCGCGCAGGATCGCTCCGGCGTCAATCCCGTCCTGGGCGCCGAAGGCCAGCCCGTCACTCACCGCGTCCACTTCCCCGGTTGGGACCGGCGCCGGCAGCACCTGGATCCAGTGCTGGCCGCCGTCTTCGGTCCGGGCCAGCAGGCCCTCGTCGCCGATCGCGTACGCGACCTGCGCGTTCACCGCGTCCAGCGTCGTGATCTCGCTGAGCTGCCACGGCGGGAGCTGCCGCCAGCCGGAGCCGGTGTCGCGGTAGAGCAGGCCGAGCGGCGGCGCGCAGGCGGCACCGTTGCGGCTCGACCCGATCCATACCGACCCGTCGCCGGCGGTGGACAACTCGAGGCTGGCCGGGCCGCAATCGTCCGGATATTCGTCGGGAAGGTTCAGCGCGTGCCAGGTCTTCCCGCCGTTACCGCTGGACGCAGTGTCGGTGATGCAGCCGTGCATGGCGCAGCTCTCCAGGTCGAACACGCTCGCCAGGGCCAGCTTGCCGCCGCTGAGCGCCAGCGAGATGTCGACCTCGTCCGACAGCGGGATCGTGGTCCGGGTCGTGCTCAGCCTGCTCCACGACCGGCCCGAGCCAGCACTAGCCGAAACAGTGCTGGTCAGGTACGTCACGACGCCGGAGGCGGCCGGCTCGGCCGCCCACAGCTTGCCGCTGGCGTTGGCCACAGCGAAGACCGGCATCGGGCTTTTCAGCACCGAGGTCCACGCCGCGCCGCCGTCGCGGCTGACCAGGACCTGGCCGGGGCAGCGGGAGGGCTCCTGGTTCAGGCCGGGCAGGCACCCGTCGATGATCACGACGCCGACACTCGCGGTGGCGAACCGCACCTCGGCGGCGTTCTTGGGCAGCGTGGTGAGCACGCGCCATGACGTCCCGCCGTCGGTGGTGCCGAGCAGCTTGCGGCCGAGGATCGCCCAGGCGTGCTCGGGGTCGGTGGCGGTGAGCGAGACGAACGTGCCGCTTCCCCGCCACTGGGTCTGCCAGCCGGCGCCGGCGGAGTCCGTGTGCCAGATCGCCGACCCGCCAGATCCGGCCGTACCGCCAGATCCGGCCGTACCGCCCGAACCCACCGTGCCGACTGCCCAGCCGGACGACGCCGTGGGAAACGCGACCGCCGCGACGTCCGCACCGGCAGGCCCGGACCCGCCAGCCCCAGAACCAGCAGACCCAGAACCGGACGTCCGAGGTCCCGACGCGTGCGCTCCGGTGGCCGAGGCGCACGCGGCCATGGCGACCGTTAGGGCGACCGCCGCCACCGCCGACAACGTGCGCAATTGCGCTGTTTGCAAACGCATTCCGGCCTCCCCAGCACCGGCCAGCGAGCCGGGCGTTCGACGCGAGTTTCCCAGACAAAGACGCCGATGACCATGCCACGGTTGGGGGTATGCCAGGATGGAATCAAATGAGCAGGTCAGACTCACCCAAGTTCCCCGTGACGGTCACCCAGCTACCGGTGACCCGCTGCGACGTCTGCGGACGCACACTCGCCTACCGGCCCGGCAAGGCCAGCGAGGTGCTTACCGCCCACTACACGAAGGTCCACCCGGATGCCCTGAACGACGCCGCTGAATCGCGCCATTAACCCGCAGAGCCCGCCCCGATTGGCGGAAGCCATGACACATCAGGCACGCTGGATACATGGCAGAAACGCTCACGATGATGGCTGTTCATGCACACCCCGACGACGAAGCGTCGAGCACGGGCGGAGTGCTAGCGAAATACTCCGACCAGGGCATCAGGACAGTGGTCGTGACCTGCACAAACGGGGAATTCGGTGATGCTCCAGGCGGGATCAAGCCCGGCCAGGAGGGTCACGACGAGCAGGCGGTAGCCCAGCAGCGGCTCGCCGAACTGCGCAAATCATGCGAGATCCTCGGGGTCACCCACCTGGAAACGCTCGGCTACCACGACTCCGGAATGGTGGAGTGGGAGTACAAAGAGCTACCTGACGCATTCTGTAACGTCCCGCTGGAGACGGTTTCGGCCCGGATCGTGGCGCTGATCGAGCAATACCGGCCGCAGGTGCTGATCACCTACGACGACAAGGGCCCGTATCAGCACCCCGATCATGTCCACGCCAGCCAGGCCGCTCAGCTGGCGTTCGCGCAAAGCGTAGCGCTAGCCAAGGGCGGGCCGGCGAAGCTCTACCTGTCCGCCATGCGCAGCAGCACCTGGAAGCAGGTGTTCGACGCGCTGCGCGAGGCCGGCGAGGAGGTGCCCGACTGGGAGGAACGCGATCCGGAGGCGGCGCGCTTGGCCGCCGAGTCCGAGGAGCGGATCACCACCACGGTGGACATCCGGCCGGTGCTCAGCCGCAAACGGGACGCCCTGTTCGCGCACAGCAGCCAGATCCAGGACTCGTTCTTCAGCAAACTGCCGGAATCGGTCACCGAGACCGCCTTCGGCGACGAGACCTTCATCAAGGCGGAGGACTCTACCAATTCGCCGGTCCCGGAGGATGATTTGTTCGCGGGTCTTCGGTAATGAGCGATTCCTACGCGGCGGACGCGGCGGGCCTGGTCCAACGATCGGCCGCCGCGTTCATCGCGGCCGTGCCCGAGCAGCCCTGCGATGAGGGCTACTTCGGCCCGGCCAGCGTCACCTGGCGGGTGGCCAGCGACCTGTCCGTACCGGTCGCTGGCCTGCGCGCCCTGCTCATCCAGGCACTGCACCCGCTGGCGATGGCCGGCGTGGACCAGCACAGCGACTGGCGGCGGGACCCGGTCGGCCGGCTCGCCGCCACCTCCGCGTACCTGGCCACTGTGACGTTCGGCGATCGCGCCGCGGCCGACCGGGTCGCGGCGCGGGTACGCATGGTGCACGAGCATGTGCGCGGCACCGTCGACGGCACTGCCGAAGGCGAGCCGTATTCGGCCAGCGACCCCGGACTGCTGCTGTGGGTGCACGCCACGTTCGTGGACTCCGGCCTGGCCGGGTGCGAGCTGTTCGGGACGCCCGCCGACGCGGACGCCTATGTGCGGGAAATGGCGATCAGCGCGGCACTGCTCGGCGTCCCCGAGGAGCAGATCCCGGCCGACGCGGCTTCCCTGTCATCGTTCATAACTTCACTGGTTCCTCGCCTCGCTCTCACCCCCGCGGCCCAGGACTCGGCGGCGTACCTGCTGGATCCGCCAGGCATGGAGGAGGAAATCGCGGAGCTGTGGCAGGAAATCCGCGATGCTGTTCTGATCTCCCTACCCTCCTGGGCTCTTGATCTCTACGGCCTGACAGCTCCGGCAGACGCGAACCGTGATGAGATCAGAGGTGCCCTCGGGCTGCTCGACGCCGTGTTCATGGGTGAGCCCGGGATGGTCGAGGCCAGGCAGCGGATCACGTTGCGGGTCCGCGCGGCGTGAGCCGCTCTCGCAAGGGCCTGCGGCTTTCCCGAGGGCTGGCGGCGGTCCGGCTGGCGGTGCGCGGCGGAGCCCGGTACGCGGGCAGCGCGCCGCGTTATCTGGCGGCGGGGCTGTTCGCGGCCGCGGGCGAACACCGGCAGCAATTGCGCGAGGACCTCGCGCTGCGCACCGCCGAGGACGTCGCCGCCACGCTGGGCACGATGAAGGGCGTGCTGATGAAGCTCGGCCAGATGGCCAGCTACGTCGACGACGGCCTGACCCCCGCCGCCCGGCGCACGCTCAGCCGCCTGCAGGACAGTGTCCCGCCGATGAGCCCGGAGCTGGCGGCGTCGGTGATCGAGGCCGAGCTGGGTGCGGCGCCCGAGGACATCTTCGCCACCTGGGATCCGTCGCCGATCGCGGCCGCGTCCATTGGCCAGGTGCACCGGGCCATGACCCGCGACGGGCGCGCGGTCGCGGTCAAGGTCCAGTACCCGGGCATCGCCGAGACGATCGCGGCGGACCTCGGTAACGTCGGGCTGCTGCGCAAGATGTTGCGCATCATGGCGCCGAGCCAGGACGTGGATGGCCTGCTCGCTGAACTCCGCGAGCGCATCACCGAAGAACTCGACTACCGCCTCGAGGCCCGCAACCAGCAGCTCTTCGCCGACTACTACCGCGGGCACCCGACCATTCACGTGCCCGCTATCGTGCCCGAGTACTCGGGGCAGCACGTGGTGACCAGCGAGCTCGCCGACGGCGCCCGGTTCTCCGCTCTGGCCGACTGGTCACAGGAAGAACGCGATCTCGCGGCCGAGACGATCTACCGGTTCGTATTCCGCAGCCTGTACGAGATGCACGCGTTCAACGGGGATCCGCATCCGGGCAACTACCTGTTCAATGGCGGCGGGAAGGTCACTTTCCTGGACTTCGGCCTGGTCAAGCACTTCACCGAGGACGAAATCGCGCCGCTGGTGTCGATGGTGAAGTACCTGTGCGTGGAGCAGGATCCGGAGGCGTTCCGTACGGCGATGGTGGAAGCGGGATTCCTGCTGCCGGATACACCGGTGTCCACCGATGACATCGTCGACCACATGGCCGTGTTCTACGACACCGTCCGCGAGCCGGGGCGGCGCACCATGACGGGCGCATACGCGTCGTCGGTGAGCAGGCGGTTCTTCGACTTCCACAGCCCGATCGCCCCGTACGCGCGGATCCCCAAGTCCTACGTGATTCTGCAGCGGATCAACCTCGGCCTGTTCGCGCTGCTCGGCGACCTGTCCGCGACCGCGGACTGGCGCCGGATCGCCGAGGAGATCTGGCCGTTCGTCCAGGGGCCTCCGTCCACGCCGATGGGCGAGGCGGAGGTCTCCTGGCGGCAGGATTCCCCACGGCAGCCGCTGCGCTCGTAACCCCTAGGCTCGTAGCCCTACGCTCGTAACCTGGCTGCGAGCGGCCAGACCGGTCGGGCGGGCCGCAGGTCGTAAGGCCGCAGGTACGGCGCGGGGTTGTAGCTGGTGAAGGCCGGAGCGGTCGCGACGGTCTGGCTGCCGACCTGGTAGATGTTGTACTGCGGGCCCAGCGCCGCCGCGGCGGCGTTCATCACGGCCGGCGTGGGCACGCTCCACTGCCCGGTGGAGAGCCGGTTCTGCAGCACCTGGACCGCCGTGACCGTCTCGGCCGGGGTGAAGGCGCAGTGCCCGGCGCGGGACACGAACAGCTGCCGCAGCTTGTTCCCGTTGCCCGCCTGGTCGACGACCTGCCGGTATGCCTGCTCGTTCTCCGGGACGACCAGCCCGTCGCCGGTGGTGTGCATGGTCAGCACCGGAATCTTGATGTCGCCGTTGAACGAGATGTTGTTCGCCAGGTACTTGACCGCCTTCGGGCTGGCACTGATCCGGTGCCCCGCCTGCAGCGTCCGCAGGTCCTTGGTCAAGCTGAGTCCGGCGGCCTTGTACAGGGCCCCGGCTTCGGTCGCGTCGACCGACTTGGCGAAGTCGGCGAAGTAGTTCACGCCGGTGTTCCACGACGGGTTGCCGCCCGCGTCCGCCTCGAGGTTGGCACGGAAGTCGAAGACGAACGGGAACGTCACCTGGGTGTCCCACAGGTACTGGTTCGCCTCCTGGGCGGCGTAGTCGGTCGCCGCCGGCTCGGCGGAGTCCGGGGTGAACCAGCCGGGAGTGTCACCGAGCGCCGCGAGGAGCGCCAGCCTGGCCTGTCCCCGCGGCGTCTTCTGCGCCGCCGCCACCGCGGCCTCGGCACCTAGGAGGTTCGCGGTCGGGTTGGTGATGTTGACGAGTTGCACCGACGGGTCGATCAGCAGCTTGAACGCGTACGCGGCGTCCAGCGCGGTATTCCACGTCGCGACGCCTCCGGACAGCACGCCGCACATCGGCATCGCGGCCTGGAACCGGCCAGGGTTGTCCTGGATCAGTCCGGCCGTGATGATGCCGCCGAGCGAGTGTCCCCAGGCGATCGTGGTGGTCGGCGTGCTGTAGTCCGCGTCGAACGTGTTCAGCGTGCTGATCTGGTCCTTGAGCGCCCACTGGATCGCCCAGCCGGTCTTGGCGTAGGAGGAGCCCGCGAGCGCGTACCCGTGGCCGAGCAGCCACGCGCCGGTGACCGGGTCACCGACGTCCTGTGCCGGGTTGGCGGCCCCCGGCGTCACGTAGCCGTGGCTGTACAGGAACAGCGTCCCGTTCCAGCCTCCGCCCGGGCACTGGATCGTGTACGTGGCGCCGTCGGCCAGCGTCCCGTTGACGCTAGACACCGAGCCGGTGCCGCCACACGTTTGCGGCGCGGTTTGCGGCGCGGTTTGTGGCGCTGCGACGGCCTGGCCCGCCATCACTCCCGTCAGCACGACCGCCGACGCGACCGCGATTCCCGCTAGCTTCCTCGATGACCACATGCAGGGCAACCTAGACCCGTTCACCGTGCAACGGCTAGGCCCAATTCCTTCTTGCTGTTATCGCCTTCTTGCTGTTATCGCCTCGCCGTCGTCAGTTTCGCCGCGTCCTGGGCTGGCAGGCGGCGGACCGCTTCACGGAACGTCACGCCGGACATCGCGGCCAGATGCCGCTCGGTCCAGGCGGTGACGTAGCCGGGATCTTTCTTGCTCAGTTCGCGCAACACCCAGCCGATCGCCTTGCGGATGAAGAACTCCTTCTCCCCCAGCATCGCTTCCGCGTACCGGTCGAGCCGTCCGGTATCGGGCTGGCCAGCGCGGATGCCGGGCAGCAGGCACAGCAGCGCGGACCTGCGCAGCCAGAAGTCCTCGTCGTCCGCCCAGGCGTCGATGACCGGCCACGCCGTCCGCGGATGCTCGAGCGCGATCCGGCCGGCGATGTCACCGGACAGCGGGTCGACCAGCGCCCAGCCGGCGCCCTCGCGGATCAGCTTCGCTATCAGGGGCAGATCGCCGGCCGTCAGGTCACGCAGTTTCAGCAGCTCGACCGCCGCCATCCGTGCTTCCCACAGCGGATACTGCCAGAGCTCTTCGGGATCCGCGTCTTTGTGCTGCTTGACGACCCGCCGGATGCCGGGCAGCGGCACGCCGAGGAAGTCCATGTCGCTCTTCAGGTACCGCTTTTCCTGTTCGGCCCGCTCCGGCGAGCCGAGCGGCCGCAGCGCCTCGATGATTTGGTGCACGGCGTTAACGTACTGGGTGTGGCCGATCGAGAGGGTGTGCCCAGGCGGAACCGGGTCACGCCGTACGGGGAGCTGATCGCGGTCGCTGACCGCGGGATGTTCTGGGGGAACCGGGGCGCGATCGTGGACGGTGCGGGTCAGCTCGCCCGCTACTCCCGCGGTAAGGCGTGGCTGATCTGCGTGCTGTCGTACAAGGGAATCCGGCGCCAGCAGTGGACACCGGGACGGCTCACCGAGCTGTTCTTCCTCGACGAGGCCACGGCGCTCGCGGCCGGCCACCGCCCGTGCGGCGAGTGCCGCTACCGGGACTACCAGGAGTTCAAGCGCTGCTGGGTGGCGGCAGGCCTCGCCGCCGGCGTGCCTGTGCCGCCCGGCGTTCCGTCGGTGCGGTCGGGCCTAGGGCGCGGCGGGCCATCGGTGCGGGAGATCGATGCGCGGCTGCATGCGGACCGGCTTATCGCACCGGGTTCGCGCCGGAAGCGGCCAGCCGGCGCCCTACCTGGCGCGGAGGTGCGCCGCAGCCACACCGCCCCGTTGTCTACCCTCCCCGACGGAGCCATGGCGGACCTGGACGGCGCGCCGTATCTCGTGCTCGCCGGACGTCTGCTTCGCTGGACGCCAGGTGGCTACGCCAGGGAACCGGTGACGGCGCCCGAGCAGGTCACGGTCATCACGCCGCGTTCGACGGTGGCGGCTCTCGCCGCCGGGTACCGCCCCATCCTGCACGAGTCCGCCGGCTGAGCGGCCGGTGGCTGAGCGGCCGCCGGAGTGGACATATGCCGCGAATCGGGAAGTGTCCCGACGGGCGCCGATGAACGTGTGGGTCCGCGTCCTGGCATGCGGACGCCGATTCACGCGTTCATCGCCGGCACTCGCCCGGCGAGCGGTTTGCCCCGTTTCGGTCCATGCCCGACCTAGCCCAGAGCGGGAATCGAAAGATCGTGCGCGTGGCGTTCCGGAATTCCGGAACGCCACGCGCACGATCATCGAAGGGTGACCGCCTGGCTGCCGTTTTATGGCGCTTTGTCCCGCACCAGTGCGGGTAGCCCGCCTGCTACACGTACACGACCATGCCGTCGTGGGCGTGCTCCTCGGTGGGGTGGGCGAGCATGTCGGCGGACATGTGCGTGACGATGATCCGGCGCGCCTTGATCTCGCTCCTGTGCTCGGTCAGGTCCTCCAGCCGCAGGTGGTGCGGCACCCTCTTGTGCCGGTAGTACGCCTCGATGATGAGCAGGTCGGCGCCCGCCGCCGCGAGGGGGATCGCATCGGTCCACGAGGTGTCGCCGGTGTACGCGATGACCTTCCCGCACAGTTCCAGGCGGAGGATGAGGGCGGACGCGCCGCTCGGATGCCGGGCCGGCCGCGCTACGACCCGCATGCCGGGCAGGTCGAGTTGCTGGCCTGGAGACAAGTCGGTGACCAAGACCAGGAACTCACGTCGCACCTGGGTGGAACCGGGGAACAGGCACTCCATCGCCTCGCTGAGCCGCTCCTGGGTGCCCGGCGGACCGATGATCTGGAGCGGATTCTCGCGGCGGGAGAACTGACCGTCCAGGATCAGGAACGGAAGCCCGCCGAAGTGATCGCCGTGCAAGTGTGACAGGAACACCGTGCGGATTTCCCCCGGATCGAGTCCGGCCTGGCGCAGCGCGGTCATCGAGGTCGCGCCGCAGTCGAGCAGCACCGGTCCGGTCAGGTCGGGATGACTCAGCTGGATACATGCCTGGAACCTGCCGCCGCTGCCGAACGCATCGCCGCTTCCCGCGAACGTCACCGTTACCGGTTCCGCGCTCATCGCACCACGCTCCTTCCCGCCCTGCTCACGCACGGCGTGGCTACGTGAAGTTAGTGAACATATACATGCAGTATTGATTGTCCCAGGGGGATACGGAAGGGGATATGCGCGTGCGTGGGGTAAGACTTGCCGGAGTTGCGGCTGTTGTTCTGATGGTAACTGGATGTGGCCAGCGAGCTGTGGCTCCGGTTCTGGATTCGGCGATCGCCGCGAGCGCCGCGGAGCCCGCGTCCAAGCCCGCGTCCAAGCCCGCGTCCACGCCCACCCCCTCGGCGCCACACATCTCGATGTCACCGACCGCCGCTCCGGCTCCGGCTACGTCGCCCGTGCCAGCTTCGCCCGTGCCAGCTACCTCTCCAGCTACGCTGCCGGCCATGTCGCCAGCGCCGGCGCCGTCACCGGCCGCCACGCCGACTCCGCGCAATTGCTCAAAGAGCGGGGTGACCGTGACCAACGCCGACAACGGCGAGACGCTGTGCGTGCGGCGCGGCGCGGCGGTGCTGGTCCTGTTGAGCAACGCCACCGGCGACATCCACGCGACCGGGCCGCTGACCGCACGACCCGAGGTGCTGCCCAGGCTCGTGCCCGGCGTGAAGGGCGCGGCGTTCGTGGCGGGCCGGCCGGGCGCGGCCAGCATCTCGACCGTGCTCTCGCCGTGCGGTTCGGGTCCCGGGATCCACTGCATGCTGCTGATGCTGTTCCGGGTCACCATCGACGTAGTGGCCTAGCCGACGGGCCGCCTGAGAACCCGCGCCCAGGAGCGCGCTAAGACCCGAACCACCCGGGCACGTCGAGCCGGAACGTGTCACCGGGCGCCATGACGCGCAGGCCTTCCTCCATCTCGGCAAGCCGCTCCGCGCCTAGCGCGCTGGCCCACCGCCCACGGATGTCCTCGAAGATCACCGCGGAGAGGGTCAGCGCCGAGATGCCGTGCGGGGTGAGACGCACCGTCTTCCGCCGCCGGTCCGCATCGTCGTCGGCCCGCTGGACGTAGCCGAGTTCCTCCAGGCGTTCCACCGTCTTGCCCGCCGCCTGCTTGGAGATGCCGAGTCGCCTGCCGACCTCGGTCGCGGTCGCGCCGCCCAGGCCGATCGCCTGCATGGCGAAGCCGTGCGCGGGCCGCATGGCCGGGTGACCGCGCCTGGCCAGCTCGGCGTGCAACTCCTCGAGCACCGACCGGAACCCGGCGAACAGCAGCAGCGGCAGCTCGAAACCGGAGGTCGCGCGCTCGCCTGTTGACATGATCGACAACCACCTTTACTATTTTAGACAACCGAGTTGTCCATATGACAGAGCCTACTTAAGCAGAGAGGGTCCGGCAATGCCACACGTCGCCCAGGCCGAAGCGTTTACCAGCCACACCATCGACTCCGCCCCTGCCGGGGCCCGGCGCGCCATGAGCGCTATCCAGGATCACCAGGGCTATCTGCCCGCCGCCGTCGGCAGGCTCGCGAATTCCCCGCACACGCTTGACGGTTTCCTCAAGATGAACGCGATCTTCGAGAGCTCCGGGCTTGACCCGATCGCCAGGGAAGTTCTCGTGCTGACGATCGCTACCAGGAACGGCTGCCACCTGTGCGTCGCCATGCACACCGCGCGGCTCACCAAAATGGAAGCCGATGCCGGAATGATCGCGGCGCTGCACGAGTCCAGGCCGCTCGCGGACGAACGGCTAGAGGCAATCAGGCTCTTCACCCTCCGGGTCGTCGAGACCACCGGCGATGTCGGGGACGAAGCGCTGCGGGACTTCTTCGCGCACGGTTACACCCCGCAGAACGCACTCGAGGTCGTGCTCGGCATCGGCACCTACACACTGTCCACCCTGGCCAACCGCCTCGTTAGCGCTCCGGTCGACGAGCAACTGCGCCCGTTCGCCTGGCACCGCTAGGTCACCCAGAGCGGGCCCCGGCGACCGACGTCAGCCGGGGCCCGGCCCGTGCTTGCTACGAGCCGATCAGCACCTGCCGCCGGCCGCGTAGCCCGCGCCGACGGCCGTGTCGGCGATCCCCTGCGCGGCGTCGATCCCGACTCGGGCCACGCCAAACGCTCCGTTGATGATGTTCGCGATGAAGTTACCCGAGTCCGCCGGGCCGAAGTCGAAGGCGCCGCCCTTGCAGACCACCGGGCCGGCCACGTGCGGCAGCAGCGTCACGGTCCCGGCACCAGCACCAGCACCAGCACCGGCACCGGCACGCATGGCCGGCATGGCCGGCATGGCCGGCATGGCCGGCATCGGTCCAGCAGCAACCGATCCGACAGTGGCACCCGGCGCCGGCGCCGAGGCCGACGCCGGCACGCACGGGATCACCACGCCCGCGGTAATCGCCGCGCCGAGCGCGATAGCGCGCAGTTTTGTCATTTCTCCCCCGAGTTGTCTGAGCCCTGCGTCCATCACAGGACTAACCAAACGTAGCAGCAGCAACACTGAGCGTTTAGCAACCGGAGGAGCGCCAGTGGCTGGCAGCAGCCGCGCCAGCGCCAACTGTGGTATCAGGTATCACACGGGTCACGGGAATCGCCTTCGCACCACCCGTCCCGGCAGCCGGGTTATTAGTGCGGAAGATTTGTCCAGCGCGGTAAAAAACCTTGCTGACAGCAACATTCTTTACCGCGCTGGACATAATTACCGTGTTGACCGGCGCCATTACCGTGTTGACCGGCGCCATCCGTGTTACCCACGCCGACGCCGACGCCGACGGGGCACGAAGGGGCATCGCGCCGCCAGCGGTCCGTACCGTCGCCTACTTGGGGAACCAGCCGACGTAGAAGATGCCCAGGCCGAGCGCGACGAAAATGCCGGCGATCAGCCAGAACCGCACGACGATCGTGGTTTCCGCCCAGCCGACCTGTTCAAAGTGATGCTGCAGCGGCGCCATCCGGAACACCCGGATCGGCCGCCCGGTTTTGAGCTTGCTCACCTTGAACACGCTCACCTGGATGGCCACGGACAGCGTGATGATCACGAACAGGCCGCCGAGGACCGGTAGCAGCAGTTCGGTCCTGGACACGATCGCGAGGCCGGCCAGCACGCCGCCCAGGGCCAGCGACCCGACGTCACCCATGAAGATCTTCGCTGGCGGCGCGTTCCACCACAGGAACCCGAAGCACGCACCCATGACCACCGACGCCACTACCGCGAGGTCCAGCGGGTCACGCACGTTGTAGCAGTTCGGTGCCAGCGCGACCGTGCAGCCCTCGCGGTACTGCCAGTTGCCGATGATCACGTACGCGGCCAGCACCAGGATCGACGCCCCGGTCGCCAGGCCGTCCAGGCCGTCGGTGAGATTCACCCCGTTCGACGTCCCCGCCGCCATGACGATGACCCAGACGACGAAGAACACCGGACCGATCGCGATGCCGAAGTCGGTGAGGAACGACAGGTGCAGCGAGGCCGGCGTCAGGTCATAGCCGTCAGGAAAGTGCAGCGCGAGCACCGCGAAGATAATGCCGACGAGCGCCTGCCCGATCAGCTTCGCCCCCGACCGCAGCCCCAGGCTGCGCCGCATGTACAGCTTGATGAAGTCGTCTACGAAGCCAACCAGACCCATGCCAGTCATCAAGAACAGCACTAGCAGCCCGGACGCGGTCATCGGATCGCTGGTCAGCAGGTGTCCGATCACGTACCCGATCAGCGACGCGACGATGATAACCGTCCCGCCCATGGTTGGCGTGCCCTGCTTGGCCTGGTGGGCCGGACCGTCCGTCCTGACGTTCTGGCCGACGCCCCGCCTGGTGAAGATGCGGATGGCGATCGGGGTGCCGAACAACGCGACCGCCATCGAGATCGCGGCGGACAGGAGGATCGTTTTCACTGGCCAGCCTCCGCCAGCAGTTCGGCCGCGGCGCTCTCCAGCGAGGCCGCACGGGATGCCTTCACGAGTACGACGTCTCCCGGCTTTAGTTGGTCGCGTAGCAATTCAACCGCGGCGGCGCCATCGGGCACGGCCACCGCCTCACCATGCCAGGATGACACGCTCCGTGCCCCGTCCAGCACCGGAACCGCCTCATCGCCGACGGCAATGAGCTGGGTCAGGCCTTTCGACGCGGCGTACGCTCCCACCTCGGCGTGCGAGGGCGCCGACGACGAGCCGAGCTCCGCCATGTGCCCGAGCACCGCGAACGCGCGACCGTCCCTGGCCATGTGGCCAAGCGAGTCGAGCGCGGCCCGCACCGACTCCGGGTTCGCGTTGTAGGCGTCGTTGATGATCACCACGCCGTCCAGTCTGGTGGTGACCTCCATCCGCCACCGGCTCCGCGCCACGGCGCCGGACAGGCCGTCCGCGATGTCGTCCAGCCCGAGACCGAGTGCCGAGGCGAGCGCGGCCGCGGCGAGGGAATTCGGCACCTGATGCGCACCGTGCACACGAAGCGCGACGGCCGCGGATCCCTCAGGCGTCACAAGCGTAAACCGCGCCCGTCCCAGCTCATCCAGCCTCACGTTCACCGCCCGGAAGTCCGGGCCGGCCAGGCCAGTAGCCGAGTCAATTGCGCGATTGACTCGCTCTAGCGAAGTCAATCGCGCATTTGACCCGTGGGGGGGCACACCGTGGGGGGGCACGCCGTCGAGTGACCCGTGGGGGGGCACACCGCCGAGGCCGAACGTGACGACCCGGGCGTTCGTGCGGGACGCCATCGCGGCCACGCGCGGGTCGTCGGCGTTCAGGATCGCGACCCCGGAAGACGGCAGCGCCTCGACGAGTTCGCCCTTCGCGATCGCAACCTGGTCCAGGCCGCCGAACTCACCCGCGTGCGCGTGGCCCACGTTCAGCACCACGCCGTAGCGTGGCGGGGCGATGCCGCACAGGTACGCGATGTGCCCGATCCCCCGCGCCGACATCTCCAGCACGAGGTACCGCGTCGCCTCGTCCGCGCGCAGCACGGTCAGCGGCAGCCCGTACTCGGTGTTGAACGAGCCGGCCGGCGCGATCGTCGGCCCGAGCCGCTCCACCAGCGAGGCGCACAGGTCCTTGGTCGACGTCTTCCCCGACGACCCGGTGATCCCGGCCACCACGGCTGACGGCAGCGCGTCGAGCACCGAACGCGCCAGCAGCGCCAGCGCGTCGACTTCCGAGCCGACCACCACGCACGGAACGCCAGGGACTACCCGCGTCCCGAGCACTCCGGCAGCACCCGCCGCGACAGCGGCGGCGGCAAAACTGTGCCCGTCCACCCGCTCTCCCACCACCGCGACGAACATCGAGCCTGGGCATACCCGTCGCGAGTCGATCACGAACTCGCTCGTCACCGTCGCGGAAGGGTCGGCGCCGACCAGCGTCCCGCCGGTTACGGAGGCGATGTGCCCCAGCGTCATCGGGATCACAGCAGGCCCCTGACTGCCGAACTGGTTACCGCCCGGTCGTCGAAGGGCAGCACCTGGCCGCCCACGTACTGCCCGGTTTCGTGTCCCTTGCCGGCCACGACGATCACGTCCCCCACCGATGCCATCGATACCGCATACGAAATCGCCGCCGCCCGGTCCGGCTCGATCACCACTCGTGCTCGCTGGCTCACCGGAACGCTGAGCACGCCATCAAGCATCGCTCCGAGGATCGCCAGGGGATCCTCGGAGCGCGGGTTGTCGCTGGTGAGAATCGCAACATCGGCCATAGACGCGGCCGCGGCGCCCATCATCGGCCGTTTGGCGCGGTCCCTGTCGCCGCCGCAGCCGAGCACGATGATCAGCTTGCCAGCGGTCACCGGCCGCAGCGAGTTCAGCACCGCCTCGACCGCCCCAGGCTTGTGCGAGTAGTCGACGAACGCGCTGAACCCCAGTTCGGCAGGCACGTGCACCCGCTCAAGCCGCCCGGGCACGCCCTCGAACGCGGCCAGTCCGGCCACGGCGTCCTCAAGCCGCACGCCGGCCTCGACCAGGGCCACCGCCGCGCCCAGCGCGTTGGCCACGTTGAACGCCCCGGCCAGCCCGATGGACGCGTCCGCCTCTATCCCGCCGGGCCCGATGATCTGGAACGTCGACCCGTCTGCCCCCGAGCGCACGTCGATCGCACGCCAGTCAGCCTCGCGACCGGACGCGGAGAACGTCACCACCGGCACCGGCGCCATCCCCGCGAGCCGCCTGCCGTACTTGTCGTCCACGTTGATCACGCCCAGGATGGGCGGCACGAACAGCGACGCCTTCGCCCGGAAGTAGTCCTCGAGGTCACTGTGGAAGTCCAGGTGGTCCTGGGACAGGTTGGTGAACACTCCCACGTCGAAATGCGACCCGGCCACGCGTCCCAGCGCCAGGGCGTGCGATGACACCTCCATCGCGCACGCGGTCACTCCCCGCTCGGCCATCACCGCGAACAGCGCCTGCAGGTCCGGCGCCTCCGGCGTGGTCAGCGACGCGTCGACGACCGAGGTGCCGATGTGCGTCGAGACCCCGCCGACGAGCCCGGTTTCGTGCCCGGCCATCCGCAGGCCCGCCTCGAGCAGGAACGTCGACGTGGTCTTCCCGCTGGTCCCGGTCACGCCGATCAGGCCGAACTTGGCCGAGGCGTCCCCGTACATCCAGCAGGACACGTCGCCGAGCCGCGTCCTCGGGTCGGTCACCACGAACACCGGCACCCCGGACACCGCGGCGCGGGATCGTCCGTCCGCGTCGGTCAGTACCGCGAGCGCGCCCGCCGCCACGGCCTGGTCGCAGAAGGCCGCCCCGTGCACCCGGGTACCCGGCAGGGCCACGTACAGGTCGCCTGGCACTACCGACCGGGAGTCGAGCGTGATACCGGATACATGCACTTCTTCTAGTTCTGATGCATTGGAAATATGGATGCCCAGAACGGAGCCGAGGCCGGTCAGCGGCCTAGGCTGTACGAAGGCGGGACGGATCGCCACGGGGTGAGGGTACCTCCACTCACGGCGCGGTCAGGCGGATATAGGGAGCGACCGCGCCGTCCGGCGGGATCTTGAGCGTGCTGAGCGCGGTCGTCATCACCTGATAGAAGACCGGCCCGGCCACCACGTCACCGTAGTATCCGCCGCGCTTGGGGTCCTGGACGTTGACGGCCACCACCAGCTGCGGGTTGTTTCCAGGGGCGATGCCGATGTAGCTGGACCCGTACTCGCACAACGTCTGCGGGCATTCCGGGCCGGTCTCCTGCGACGTCCCGGTCTTGGCGGCGATGGCGTAGCCCTTGATCTCACCCCAGGGCTGGCCGCCGTCGGCGTCGAACGCCGGCACCTGCTGCAGGATCTGCATCAGCTCGTGCGCGGTGCTCGCCTGGATGACCCGGCGCGACGACGGCGCGGCGGCCGCCTTGTAGGTGCCGTTCGCGTTGGTGCTGCCCTCGATCAGCGTCGGCTGGACCCGGACTCCGCCGTTGGCGATCGTCGAGTAGACGCTGGCCATCTGCACCGCGTTCACGTCCACGCCCTGGCCGAACGACAGCGTGTACTTCAGCGATGGCCACGGATACGGCACCGTGTGCAGCACGCCCTGGTTCTCCGGCAGGTCGAGCCCGGTCGGCTGGCCGAGCCCGAACGCCTTCAGGTAGTTGTACTGAATCTGCGGCGTGATGTGCTCGGCCACCTGGGACATGCCGACGTTGGACGAGTGCGCGATGATGCCCGCGATGGTGAACCGCTCGTGCGCAGACCACTCCGCGTCGTGGATGGTAGCGCCGCCGAGCGAGATCGAGTACGGGATGTTGTAGGGCGACATCGGGGTTTGCCCGCCGTGCTCGAACGCCGCCGCCGCGGTGATCACCTTCGCGGTCGAGCCCGGCTCGAAGGCGTTCTGCAGCGGGATGTCCGCGGTGGACGCGATGCTGCTGATGTTCGACGGGTTGTACGTGGGCCACTGTGCCATCGCCAGGATCCGCCCGGTCTGCGGCTGCATGATCACCACACTGCAGTTGCGCGCCTTGGTCTTGGTGACTTCTTGCTGGCAGGCATGCTGCGCGGCGTACTGAAGCGCCGGGTAGATGGTCAGCTTGACGCCGCTGCCGTTCACCGCCGGCGTCTCGCTGGTGTCGGACAACGGGATCGGCACGCCGCTCACGTCGCCCATCTGCTCGGTCTCGCTGCCCGGCCGGCCGGCCAGCAGCGAGTTGAACGCCGATTCGACACCGGCCTGGCCGGTCGGAGTGCCCTTGGGGCTAGTGGTGAAGCCCACCACGTTGGCGGTGACCCCAGCGTCCGGATAGGACCTGGTGTAGCTGGGCGTCTCGTAAATGCCGGCCAGGTTGAGCTGGTCGATCGACACGCCGTTCTGAGCGGACACGCCCGAGGCGATAACCGTCCACTGCGGCGAGGAGGGATTCTGGAACTTCTCCAGCACCTGCGCCGGGGTGAGGCCGACCAGCGGGGCGAGCTGGTTCGCCTCCGACTGCTGCTTGTCCGCCGTGATCTGCGTCGGGTTGGCGGTGATCTCGTCGGTCTCCAGCGTCATGGCCAGCACGCTGCCGTCAGCGGCGGTGATCTGGCCGCGCAACGCCGGCACGGAGATGGTCTGCGTCTGATACGCGGTCGCGTGCTTGCGGTAGTACCCGGACTCCATGCCTTGCAGCTGCACCAGGCGCCCGGCGAACAAGGACAGCACGAAGATGATCGCGAGCAGCGTGATGCCCAGCCTGCGGCCAGGATCTCCCCTGGTAAGGACCTTTCTTCTGGCATAACGAACAGTGCTGCTTCGCCACGACGTACTGCTTGTGTCTCGTGGGTCGTGGTATTCCCTTGGCTGGTTGCCGCGATCACGCGGCAACGGCCGGGCATGCGGGACCTCCCGTGGCTGCCGGTCCCGCTCGCGCGGGTCCGGCCGGTCGCCCCGGTCCCGGCCTGCCCGGTCCGGCCGGTCCTGTCCTGCCCGGTCCGGCCGGCCTGTCCTGTCCTGCCGGTCCGCCCGGTCCTGCCGGCGCCGCTGCTTCGGCCGGCGTGAGCCGGCCATGGTCCCCGGCGGGCGGCCGTTCGGCCCCTCGAAGCTCACGGCTCAGGAGTAACGGCGGGCACTACGCTGATCCCGTCGGTGGACAGGTTGATGAACCGGTCGTCTGGCTGCCTGCGCATGCCGAGGCCCGCCGCCTCGCTGGCGATCAGCGCCGGGTTCTTCTCCGTGTAGACCTGATTGGTGAGACCCTGCACGTCCTTGTAGAGCATGTTGTTCTCGGTGGTCAGGTTGTTGATGTCGTAAGAACCCTCGTCCAGCGTGGTGCTGATCACCAGCAGCGAGACGAGCGCGCCGCCGAGCAGGCCGACCAGCAGCAGGATGAACGGCATCCGCTGCTGACGGTTCCGCCGCGGCAGGTTCTCTCGTGGCTGGGTCTCATGACGCTGCCTGTCCTGAGGCTGCCTGTCCTGAGGCGGCGGCGCTGGGCGGGTGTGCCGCGGCGAACTGACCGGACGGCCGGGCTTCACGCGGGCCCGTCCCTGCTGAGAGCCGGCCTGATGAGATCCGGCCTGCTGAGATCCGGCCTGCTGAGAGCCGGCCTGCTGAGAGCCGGCCTGCTGCGGGCGTTGCGGCTGGGCCTGCGGTTTCGTACCCGGGGTCCGAGCCTTGGTGTCGGTGGCCATGTCAGTTCCCCCTCGGGTCATGCTGCTTCCCTGATCCGCTCCGCGGCGCGCAGTCGTGCCGATGCCGCTCGCGGATTGGTCGTCACCTCTGCCTCACCGGGACGCTCGGCGCCCCTGGTGAGCGCGCGGAACTCCGGTGTCATCAGCTGCACCGGCAGGCCCAGCGGCGTCGGGTCTTTGGCTCGCTCAGCGAGTTCGGTCTTGACGATGCGGTCTTCGAGCGAGTGATAGGCAAGCACCGCGACCCGGCCGCCCACGGCGAGCCGGTCCAGGGCGCTGGGCAGCGCCCGGCGCAGCGTGCCGAGTTCGTCGTTCACCTCGATCCGCAACGCCTGGAATGTGCGTTTGGCCGGGTTGCCACCGGTGCGCCTGGTCGCCGCGGGAATCGCGTCCCTGACGATGGCGCCCAGCTCCCTGGTGGAGGTGACCGGGCGCTCCCTGATGATCGCCTCGGCGATCCGCCGGGCGAAACGCTCTTCTCCGTACTCGCGCAGCACCCTGGCTAGTTCGGTGACCGGGTAACCGTTGACGATGTCCGCCGCTGTCTTGCTGTTATCGCGGTCCATGCGCATGTCAAGCGGCGCGTCCTGGGCGTAGGCGAAGCCGCGCTGCGCCTCGTCGAGCTGCGGGGAAGACACACCGAGGTCGAACAGCAGGCCCGCGATCTCCCTGTCGCCGACAATCGCGGGGATCTCGTCGTATCTGGCGTGCACCAGCGTGACACGCCTCGCGTAAGGGGCGAGCAGCTCGCGGGCCGCCTCGATCGCGTCCATGTCGGCGTCGACGCCGATCAGTACCATGCCGGGACACGCGTCGAGCAGCGCGCGGGCATGTCCCGCCCGGCCCAGTGTGGCGTCTACCAGCACCGCGCCGTCACGCGCGAGTGCGGGTGCCAGCAGGTCAGTGACCCGCTCCGCCATCACCGGCACATGCTGCCCGGTGCCCATCCGCCCTCTGTTTCTGCTAGCTGCCGCGCTTGTCGTACTGTCCTGCCGAGCACTGTCCTGCCGAGAACTGTTCTGCTGAGCACTGTCCTGCCGAACACTTGCCGCCCTGGCCCCTAGCCGGCCCCCATCCGCTATCGCTGCCGGCTGGCACCGGGGAAGTGATGCCAGCAGGAAGCGGCGGATGGGGACCGGCCCCGCTTGTGCGAACGGTCACAAGATGCCAGGGAGCACCTCCTCAGCCACGTCGGCGAACGAGTCTTCCTGGCCTTCCAGGTATGTCTCCCAGGCGTGGGTCTCCCAGATCTCCAGGCGCGTGTTCGCGCCGATCACCACGCAGTCGCGTTCCAGGCCGGCATAGGCGCGCAGCGAGGCGGGCACGGTAATCCGGCCCTGCTTGTCTGGGACCTCATCGGACGCGCTGGCGAAGAGCACCCGGCTGTAATCACGCACTCCCTTAACCGTTACCGGAGTGTTACGCAGCGCCTCAGTGAAGCGCGTGAACTCCTCGACGGGGAACACGTACAGGCAGCGTTCCTGCCCCTTGGTGATCACCACTCCACCAGCCAGCTCGTCCCGGTACTTAGCGGGAAGGAACATACGGCCCTTTTCGTCCAGCCTGGGGGCATGAGTACCGAGAAACACAGGTACTCACCTCCCACCCTGGTGACCGCCAACCCTCCACCGCGCTCCACTGTACTCCACATTCCCCCACCGTCAACGGTAAAACCCTCCACATCCGCGTGTCGCGGACGATAAAACCGCAGGTGGGAGAGGTGGAGCGAAGTGGAGGAGCAGGACGTCCCGCTTCTCGCAAAGAAGGACGTACTGTAGCGTTACGTCAGGAATGGCTGAGGAGGCCAGGTGGTACTGGACACCGGACGCGAGACGGGGCGCCTGCTGGAAGATCTGGTTCCCGCGGCTCGCAGGATCGGCGCAGCAATTGAATCTGTTATCGAGGGAAAACCTGGCGCGATCCGCCTGACCCTCGCCGTCCTACTCGCCGAAGGCCATTTGCTTATTGAGGACGTCCCTGGTGTCGGGAAGACCATGCTCGCCAAGGCGCTTGCCCGCGCCATCGACGGCAGCGTCCGGCGGATTCAGTTCACTCCTGACCTGCTGCCCAGCGACATCACCGGAGTTGCCGCCTACAACCAGGAGCGACGCGAGTTCGAGTTCAAGCCGGGGCCGGTGTTCGCGAACATCGTGCTCGGCGACGAGATCAACCGTGCCTCGCCCAAGACGCAGTCGGCCCTGCTGGAAAGCATGGAAGAGCGTCAGGTAACGGTCGACGGCACTACCTACTCCCTGCAGGTGCCGTTCATGGTGATCGCGACGCAGAACCCGGTCGAGATGGAGGGCACCTATCCCCTGCCCGAGGCGCAGCGGGACCGGTTCACCGCCCGTATCTCCCTCGGCTATCCGCCCGCCGCCGCCGAACGGGCGATGCTCGAGACACACGGCCTGGTGTCACCGCTGGATGCGCTGACTCCGGTCGCGACAGCGAACGATATCCAGGACCTGGTGCTCGCGGTCCGCAGGGTAATGGTGTCCGACCAGGTCAAGGAGTACATCATCGGCCTCTCCACGGCGACGCGGAACTCCCCCGAACTGAGGCTGGGCGCATCGCCGAGGGCGACGCTGCACCTACTGCGCGCCAGCCGCGCCTGGGCCGCGCTAGACGGGCGCGACTACGTGATACCGGACGACGTGCAGGCCCTGGCCGGATCGGTATTCGCTCACCGGCTGCTGCCCACGGCGGAGGCCATTGTCGAGCGGCACCTGCCCGAGCAAGTCGTGGCACGGATCGTGGCTTCGACGCCGCTCCCACGCCGGTGAACGGCGCTGCGAGCCGCGGGAAAACGCGCTAGCGGGCGTGTCATGAAGGGTCTGTTCGGCTCGCTGACCACACGGGGCAGATCGTTCGTGGCCGCGGGCGGCGCGGCCATGATCTGCGGCCTGGCCATTCCCGAACCCGATCTGGTTCGCATTGGCGCCCTGCTCGTGCTGCTCCCGGTGGTAGCCGCGCTAACCGCGCGACGATCGCGGTACCGCCTGTCCTGCGGCCGCAGGATCGACCCGCCGCGGACGCCAGCCGGCCAGCCGTCCACCGTGACGGTCCGCCTGGAGAACGTGGCCAGGCTGCGGACCGGAGTCCTGCTGGCCGAGGACACCGCTCCGTACGCGCTGGGCACCCGGCCGCGCTTCGTGCTCGACGAGATCGAGCCGGGCGGTCACAGGGAGTTCACGTATCAGCTCCGCTCGGAGACCAGGGGCAAGTTCACCATCGGGCCGCTGCGGGTCCGGGTGGCTGACACCTTCGGCCTGGTGGAGATCAACCGCTCGTTCAGCACCACGAGCACGCTGGTCGTCACGCCGAAGATCGTCGTGCTGCCCAGGTCGTCCGCATCGGCAAGCTGGCTCGGCGAGGGTGATGGCGGAATGCGGACGATCTCCGCCACCGGTGAGGACGACGCCGCCCCGCGCGCCTACCAGGACGGTGACGGGCTGCGCCGCGTGCACTGGCGGTCCACCGCCAGATACGGCGAACTCATGGTCCGCCGCGAGGAACATCAGTGGCGCAACAGCGCGTCGGTGTTCATCGACACCCGGCGTTCCGCGCATTCGGGAACCGGCCCGTCCGCCACCTTCGAGTTCGCGGTGAGCGCGGCGGCGTCGATCGGCGCGCACCTCACCGAGGAGGGCTTCCGCGCCCGGCTGCTCACCGAGGCCGGCGAGATCGCGCCGCGCGGCACGTTCTCCGACACGCTGCTGGACATGCTCGCCGTCATCACCCCTTCTTCCTCACCGGGCATCAGGAAGGGCGTCGGGGAGCTAGCCGCCGGGGGCGGTCAGCTAATCGCGGTGGTGGGCCGGATGTCCGCCGAGGACGCCACCCAGCTGGCCGGCGCCAGACGCGGCAACTCGCCGGGCATGGCGCTGGTGCTCGCCGTCTCGGCCTGGACGCCAGCGTCCGCCGTCCAGGAAATACCCGCCGACGCGGCCAGGGCCGCGCAGATCCTCACCGCCGCTGGCTGGCGGGTCGCGGTGGTGACCGCGGCCAGCCAGCTCACCATCGCCTGGCAGCAGCTGCACAAGCCGGCCGACCGGCCGCTGCTCGTCGGCACCGCCCCAGCCGTCAGTCCGGCCTCGACGCCGTCCCTTGATCAACTGGCAGGCCCGTCATGACACATGACCGCAGGATGACGCTGACCGTCGCGGTCGCGGTCGTCCTCGCCTCCACCGTGCTGTTCCCCGCGTTCCTCGGCACGACCTGGTTCTACGCCGGGATCGGCGCGACGCTGGCCGTCGCCGGAGCCGGCACGCTCAGCCGCCTCCGCACCCTGCCGGTGGCCCTTTGCCTGCTGATATCGCTGGCCGGCCTGCTGCTTTACCTGAACCTGATATTCGAGGCCAAGCACTCGATCATCTACATCATCCCGTCGTCGAACTCCATCAGCAGGCTGTGGCATCTCGCCGGGGCAGGTTTCAAGGACTCGGCCAAGTACGCGGCGCCCGCGCCCATCGTGACCAGCCTGATGCTGCTGTCCACGGCCTCCATCGGCTTCATCGCCGTGCTGACAGATCTGATCGCTGTCCGGCTGCGATCCGCGGCCATGGCCGGGCTGCCGCTGCTCGTGCTGTTCACCGTGCCGGTCGCGCTCAACGGGAACCGGAGCCCGCTCTCCATCATCGTGATTTTCGGGCTGGCCACCTGCGGCTACCTCGCCCTGCTGAGCGCCGACGGGAGGGAGCGGATCAGGGTATGGGGCCGGCTGATATCACTGTGGCGTACTTACGACGGCGATTCCAAGGCAAGCAGGTCCAAGGAAACGGTGCCAGAGGCGAACTCCTCCGGCGCGCTCACCGACTACGAGGTGATCCGGGGGCCGGACACCCGGTCGCTGGCGGCGGCGGGCAGGCGGGTCGGGCTCGCCTCGATCGTGCTGGCCCTGTGCGTCCCGCTGCTGATACCCGGGCTGCACGCGGCGAAGCTGGCCTCCACTGACTGGGTATTCGGCGCCCCGGGCACCTCCGCGTCGAGCGGCCCCGGCCTGTACGACCCGCTGCAGGCAGCCGCACAGGACCTGAAACAAACGTCCAAGCCGGTCACCATACTGACCTATACGACGAACGCGTCAACGTACTTGCAGGTGAACTACCAGCAGTATCTGCAGCAGTACGTATACACCACGCTCAGCGATAACCAGAGCTGGGTGCAGCCGTTCTCGACCCGGATTACCACGGTCCCGTTCAACACCCAGCTGCCGGGTCAGGCGCCGGGGGTGACCAACGCCGCGGCGCCGCAGGTGCAGACGGTGATCTCGATCAGCAAGAACGCCGGCTTGCCCGATTCGGTGGCCAACCTGCTCCCGGTGCCGTACCCGCCGGTCCGGGCCTACATTTCGGCGGGAAGCTGGCAGTACGAGCCGTCCACGCTCATGCTGGTCACCCAGAAGACCACGCTCAACGGGCTGGACTACCGGGTGATCAGCCGCGACGTGGACCCGCTCCAGCAGCAGCTCGCCGCCGCGGCTGCGCCCCCGTCCATGCCCGCGGACACGCAGCTCCCCCTGTCCTACCGTGATTCCACCGCGCTGCGGAAGCTGGCGCTCAAGATCACCGATGGGGCCACGAACGAGTACGGCAAGGCGAACGCGATCGCTACCTGGCTGCGCCAGACCGGCGACTTCATCTACGACACGGGCGCGCAGCCGATCGAGAACGTGAACGAACTGCTTACCTACCTCACCAAGACCAGGACCGGGGATTGCGTTCAGTCCTCGTTCGCGATGACCGTCCTGCTGCGCATGCTCGGCATCCCAGCCAGGCTGGCGGTGGGATACACGCAGGGAGTCGCGGCGGGCCGGCAGGTGCCAGGAGCCACCTACGTGGTCAAGTCGGACGACGCGCACGCGTGGCCCGAGGTGTACTTCAGCGGATATGGCTGGATGAGGTTCGAGCCCACGCCTGGCGGGCAGGGCACTGCCAATCCGCCTGGCTACACGAACCCGCCCGGCGGCATCAGCACGCAGCCCATCCCGGGCGGCCAGTCGACAACGGCTCCCAGCCAGGGCGGCAACTCTAAGCCGGGGGTAAACCCGCATGTGCGCATACCCACGGGCAACGAAGGCACCGGCCCCGTAGGACCTATCCCGACGGTGACCAAGCGGTCCGCGAGCACCCCCTGGCTGGCGCTCGTGCTCGCCGTACTCGCCGCGATCGGACTGGCCGGCTCGGTGATCGCGGCCGCGGTCCCGGCCCGTCACCGCGTCCTGGCGGCCCGGCATAACACGGCCCCGAGGCAGCGGGTGAGCCCCACTACGGCACTGGCCGTGCTGGCCATAGCGGGGGTGATAGCGCTGGCGCTGTACCGGGTGCTGTCGCACACCAAGGGGCTCGATCTCGGCAGCGGCTGGGCCACGGTCGGCATCGCGTTCGGCGCGGCGTGCGCGGTCGCACTCGCTGTGCCGGTTGCCTCGCGCTTTGTGGTCAGGCGCTGGCGGTGGATGCGAGCCAGTGACGACAACGCGGACCTGGCGCACGCCGCCTGGGAGGAACTGCGCGCCGACCTGGCCGACTACGGGATCGGCTACCTGCCCAGCGAGTCACCGCGCGCGCTGGCAGGCCGGGTCACCACCGGTCTGGCGCTCGCCGAACCCGCCGTTGACGCGGTCGCCAGGATCGCCCTGGCGGAAGAACGCGCCACCTACGCGGCCAGGCCCGCCGACGGCGAGGGCCTGCGCAAGGACGGTTCGACGGCGCGCCGTGGCATCGCCGCGGCGGCCGGGCGCAAGGCACGGTGGCGGGCCCGGCTGTTCCCGGCGTCCGCCATGGCAACCATCGCGGACATGGCGGCCAAGATCCCCGACGCCTGGGCGACCCGCATCCGCCCGCGCCTATTCTCCAGAGGCCGGAAAACCGGCCTGGACATTTAGCCCCACAGGCGCGCCGCCGCCCGCCCGGGCCCGGCACCCGTCCGCCCGGCCCGGCACCCGCCCGCCTGGCCCGGCACCCGTCCCGCCCGGCCCGGCGCGTACCGGCGCGGGCGTGCAGCGCACATAACGGGCATACCGGACGAGGATGGGATCCAGCCAGGGTGGTCCGCCCGACGGGCACCATGCGCAACTTCCATCACAACGTCCGCGACACAACGCGGTAATTATGTCCTACGCGGCAAAAAACGTTGCTGTGAGCTGGTATTTCTTCCGCGCTGGAGTAAGTTACCGCGTTGTTCGCGCCCTGTCTGGCCTCTGCCGAGGCTGATGTGGAGCGTGTGGCGTACGTGCCGAAGACCCGTCCCGCTCAGCCTAGCGGGACGGCCCGAACCCGGACCTGATCAGGAATCCGGCAGACATCAATCTGCGAGATGAGCCCTCTCGTGCCAGGGCCCGTTTACATGCGGTCGCCGCCTTCCTGGCGCCGGCGCCACCGTTCCTCCAGGCGTTCCATCAGCCCGGCGCGGGCGCCAGTACTTGGGCGACGCCTATCGTGGGACTTGCTCTTGGACCGGACGCTCCTGGTCCGCGCGACATGCTGACGCCAGTTGATGACGGCCCATAGCAGGGACAGCACCAGGACGACGGCTCCGGCCGCCTCCAGGTAAACATGCTTGGTCACCACTCCGGCGGCGACCAGGCCGGCGCCGATCACAATCCCGATGAATGCCTGCACAAGCTTGCGCTTGTAATGCACGCGCGGATCGCTGGAGCGCACGAGTCGCCCGAACTTCGGATCCTCCCTGTACAGTGCCTGCTCGATTTGCTCGAGCTGGCGCTGCTCATGCTCAGAGAGCGGCACGACGCCTCCCCTAACACCTTGCGACCGGCACGTGTGCGGTGACCTTCACCTCACATACCCGGTTCATTTTCCAGAATACGAGCGTTGACACGTGCCTCCAAGGGCTGCACCCCGCTATGAGTCGGAAAGTCCTGGGTCTGGAACGACCTCATACCACACGGTATCGGGTATACAACTCACTGTTTGCGGCATCAAGACCGTTATGCCCGTTCCCCGCGTCGGCTACTCGCCATCGGATCGGTCCCAGCCATCAGCCCGGTTTTCGCCGTCCACCAGTGCGGCCGGCCGGACCGCGCCCGCGCCAAACCGGCGAGTGATCAGGTCAACGGCTTGTTCGGCCTCCCGCCAACCCACCGGCCGCTCATCGAGCGTCGGCTGCTTGACCGCATTCGCGGCCGGCACCAGCCCGGAAGCCCGGACTCCGACGAGCCGCAGCCGCGCTCCGTTTTCCAAGCCGGCCGCGTTAAACAACGAACAGGCTGTGGCATAAATCTCATGGGCGACATCGGTCGGGTGGGCGAGGGTACGCGACCGGGTCATCGTCTTGAAGCTAGCGAGCCGGAGTTTGATCGATATCGTCCGCGCCACATACCCGCCGGTACGGAGCCCGTTCGCGGTCCGCCCGGAGAGCCGTAGCAGCTCGCGCCTGATCCGCTCCGGGTCGGCCACATCGGTATCGAACGTCTCCTCCGCCCCGATGCTCTTTTCCGGGACCCGAGGGGTCACCCGCCGCTCGTCCCGGCCCCAGGCCAGAGCCATCAAGTGGGCGCCGTGAGCGGCGCCTAGTTCGCGCTCAAGCGCGCCCTGCGGGGTATGGGCTATGTCGCCGACCGTCCGCAAGCCCAGCCGGGCCAGGACCTCCCCTGTACGCTCTCCCACGCCCCACAGCGCCGCCACGGGCAGCGGGTGAAGGAAATCTAGGACGCCAGTTACCGGAACGACCAGAAGGCCGTCTGGCTTGCAGCGGGCCGATGCGATCTTCGCGACGAACTTGGTCGGAGCGATCCCCACCGAGCAGGTGATGCCCTGCTGCTCGGCGACGAGGGTCTTGACCCGCGTGCCGATCGCGGCCGGGGAACCGAGCAGCCGGATCGCGCCGGACACGTCGAGAAATGCCTCATCAAGCGAAAGCGGCTCCACTACCGGCGTGACGGACCCGAAAATGGCCATGACCTCACGGGACGCGGCGCCGTACGCCCCGAACCTGGGAGGCACGAAGATCGCCCGCGGGCAGAGCCGTCGCGCCCTGATGACCGGCATCGCCGACCGTACGCCGAAAGCCCTCGCCTCGTAGGTGGCGGACAGCACCACGCCTCTGGTGCCGTCCCCGCCGACGACAAGTGGCTTGCCGGCGAGTTCAGGCCTGTCCCTGACCTCGATGCTCGCGTAGAAGGCGTCCATGTCTACGTGCAGGATGTGGCACCCGGTGTCGTCGGGCGGCTGCTGATCCACGGCGTTCGCGGCGATGTCAGCGATGGCCGAGCAGATGCAACTGGGCGGCGATGTCACGCAGCGGCGGATAGGCGGCCGCCGCGTGCTCGAGGGCCAGCAGTCCGGAGGCAGCCGCGGCGTCGCCGTCGGCGAGCGCGCCCGGCGCCAGGCCACCGAAAATCCTCAGGCCGTCGGCTTTCCCTGGCCGGAGCCCGGCCCCCTCCACGAGGACGATCAGCTCCGGCAGCGTGAACCGGCGGGGCAGTTCCTGCCTGACCGCGGCCTCCCCCGCCGACGCGGAGGTGTCTGGCAACAACCGGCGCGCTTCGGCGAATCGTCCGGCGAGGGCGTGGTGGAGCACCGCGGCGACCGAGTTCGCGGCCAGCACGCTGACCACCCCGGCCGGCCGGAGCACCCGCGCTATCCCCGCCATGGCGTCCGCCGGGGACTCCACGTACTCCAGCACGTTGTGACAGATCACCAGGTCCGCCGTTGCCGACCCGATCATGTCGGCGACGCTGGCCGCCTCGCCCTGCACCACCGACAGCTGCGCGGATATCTCCGCGGCTCGGCGCTGCGCGGCGGCAAGCGCGTCCGGGCTCGGATCCACCACGGTGACGTTGTGCCCCAACGTGGCCAGCGGCACCGCGAACCCGCCGGTCCCTCCGCCCACGTCCACGACGTCCAGTACCGGACGGCCCGTGGCCGAGACCATCGTGGCCACGACATCGCGGGCCATGTCCCCGAGCAGCGCGTCCCACAGCCCCTGGGACCGCACGCCATCCCGCCTGATGTCCGCCGCCACTGCGGCCCTCCCCTACGGTCAGCTAACGTTCAGCGATCTTCAGCTAGCTTTCAGGAATCCGCTGCCGTCACCGGTGGGCCTCGGCCCCGATCCCGGCGATCTCCACTGTAGTGCCGGCGGCCGACATTCCGAGGTCACCGGGGGTTCCGGGCGTACCGATAGGCGCGACACGCCCGGACGGCTACATTCCGTGGTGAAATCGCTGAACGTCCGTAATCCCCGGTCCGTTATAGGTGTATGCGGAACTCTAAGGTTGTTCGTAGGTCAAGCTGCGGTCAATTCCAGCGCGCACAGCGCTACCCGCCGTATGCTCATCGCCATGGCTGAGCACCTGGAGTTGCCCTGTCCGTGGCGGCTTGCCCTGACCGCCGGCTGGAACCTGGCTGAGTCCCTTGGCCTTCCGTTCGCGGGATACCTGCTGGGCGAGCGGCTAGGCGGCAGAGACGCCGGCATGCTGGGCGCGACGGCAGTCGTCTGGCTGACCGTGATCGGCCGCAAGGCGTTCACCAAGACGGTCCCGGGGCTGCTCACCATCTCGGCGCTCGTGCTCACCCTGCAGACCGGGGTGGTGATAGCCACCGGGAGCGTGCTCTTCTTCCTGCTCCAGTTCCCGCTGGCCAACCTGGGGCTGTGCGTGCTATTCGCCAGAACCGCACCCACCCGCAAGCCGCTGATCGCTCAGCTCGCCGCCGAGGTCGTCGCGTTGCGGCACCCGTCCCACCACGTCGGCCTGCACAAGTTCTTCCAGGGCGCCACCTGGCTCTGGGCGGGCATTTTCGCGCTGTCCACGATCGGGATGTCGGTCATGCTGGTGTTCGAGCCCACCAAGGTCTTCCTGCTGCTGACCACCGCCATCACGATCGGCGGAACGGTCGCCGGAACCGCTCTGTCCGCCCTGTGGTTCGTCCGCGTCCTGCGCCGCTTCGGCCTCCAGGTCCGCTTCTCCCCCGCCTGACCCGGCGCCCATATCGAGCGCGCC